>CAJWZD010000015.1 GCA_913049685.1 uncultured Fidelibacterota bacterium | reverse complement strand
AGATCCGGAACATTGAAATTAAAAGTTCGTGGTACAAATGGTACTACTGGCGAAATGATTGTAGTGGTACCCAAGCCCGCAGTAAAGAAGATTGATATATCTGCAATTCCTTCTAGAGTTTATGCAGGTACTTTCGTACCGTTAAAATTTAAAATAATTGACGCATCAAATAATGAAAGAGACGATGTTGAATTATCAATATCCTCATCGGATGACAAAAAAGGAAGAGTTGACGCCTTTAATACTTTCGAGGCTAAGAAAACAGGAACAGTAAAGGTTTCTGTTAAGGCTGAAAAGATCTCAGAAACATTTAAAATTAAGATTGTAAGCAATCCTGTTAGACGGATTTCGATAGGTTATCAGCAAAATGAAATTCGTACTGGAGATGTGCTCCATATTAACGCTGAGGCTTTAGCGGGCAATGGCAGCTTGGTCAAAGATGCTCCTTTAGATTATGCATATTTTGGAAAAGCAGAATATGGTGAGTATGGACTTCCAGCCTCCGCATACATTTCAGAGGACGGAAGATTCGTTGCTGAAACTCCAGGACTTTATACTTTAGTTGTATCATCAGGCAGTTATTCATCTCAAAAAAAAGTTAATGTTGTTTCCAGAAATGTAAAGAAAGAAGTTCGTTTGGTTGGTCATGGTCTTATATCAAATGTGAAATCTGGAGATTTATGGGTGTGGCCGGGAGTAGGCAAGCACAGTGGAAAAGACTTTGCGGCTACAGGAAGTATTTTTGGTGATGGTGAAGCTTATTTTTGGGACGTTACTGATCCTAAAAACATGGTGATCATAGATACCGTAAAAGTAGATGCGCGAAATGTGAATGATGTGAAAGTTTCCGAGGACGGACGAACAGGTGTTATAACTCGGGAAGGAGCTTCTAATAGAAAAAATGGCTTTGTCATACTTGATGTTTCCGATCCATTCAATGTAAAGATCCTTTCAACGTTTAACGATGATATGACTGGCGGTGTGCACAATACATTCATTTATAAGAATCATGTTTATGCCGTAAATAATGGTCGAAAATATGATGTTATAAATATTGAAGATCCCAAAAACCCCTTTAGAGTTGGCGTCTTTGAGCTGAATACTGCTGGACATGCTATTCATGATGTTTGGATTGAAAATGGAATAGCTTATTCGTCAAACTGGAGAGATGGTATTGTAGCTGTTGATATTGGAGGAAGCACTTCAAATGAGAAAGAAAGCTCTGATATTGGTTTTAATCCTTTGCTTTTAAAAGCGGGTAATGGAAGCCCATCAAACCCAGTTCAGCTCGCTTCTTTTCCAGATTTTAAGGGAAGAAATCATTCGGCATTCCCTTTTTCAAGTCAATCAACAGGGAATTTTTATATTGTTATGGGAGATGAAGTATTCCCAAATGGATTGGAAAACCTTATCAACAACAAACCCTCTCAACCCCGCGGCGGATTCCACTTTATAAATTTTAGCGATCCCGAAAACCCTGTTGAAGATGCGGCGTATATTGTACCCGAAGCTGGAAGCCATAATCAGTGGGTATATGGTGATATATTATTAGCTGGGTTCTACCAAGGAGGTATAAGAATTCTTGATATATCAGGTGAATTACTAGGAGATCTTTATAAACAGGGAAGAGAAATAGGTCATTTTCTACCTCAACACAGAGATGGAATTATTCCGAATGCTCCTATGGTATGGGGTGCGCAACCTTATAAGGATTATATTTTTGTTTCAGATATGAATAGCGGACTTTATTGTATTAAAATTGATGATTAAGGAATTTAAAACAGCTTGGTATAATTAATTTTTAATATAACATGGTTGAATCAAAACTAATTGAATACTTATCTGAATTAGTAGCTATTAATTCTGTAAACCCGAACCTTTCGGATCAAGGGCAGGGAGAAAAAGAGATTGCCGAATATATCCACTCTCATTTTAAAAAGCTTGGTTTCGATTCACACATTTTCGAAGTAGCAAAGGATCGCTGTAATACAACCTCTTTTATTGCTGGAAAAAAATCAAGCATGGTGCTTTTGATGAACGGACATATTGATACTGTCGGGATTGAGGATATGGATTCCCCTTTTATTTTAAGGCAGGACGGAGACCGTTTATATGGCAGGGGAGCCTATGATATGTTGGCGGGTTGTGCTATTCAAATGTGTTTAGCTGACTTTTTTGCAGTAAATGAAAATCCAATCTCATTAGTTTTTACTTTTGTTTGTGACGAGGAAGATAAGAGTATAGGTATGGATCATTTAGTTAGCCATTTTTTGCCAACCTTACCAACAAGACCTTTTCTAGGAATTTTTATGGAACCAACTGAAGACCAAATTGGAATTTGTCATAAAGGATATGCCTGGTATCAGTTAAAAATAAGTGGAGTTGCAGCGCATGGAAGTAGGCCAGAAGAAGGGGTAAATGCTATTTTCCCTTTGCAGTATGCGCTATCAAAATTGGATGAGATAAATACCCGCTTATCAACTGAAGAAGCCCATCCTCTTTTAGGACATGCTACGCTTCATCCAGGAATAATTCAAGGTGGATCAGCTTATAGTGTAATAGCAGCTGATGCAATCCTAACTTGGGAGCGAAGAACGCTTCCAAGTGAAAACCCTAAAAAGATTCAACAAGAAGTTGAGCAAGTGGTTGCCGCAGTTTCTGATGCTCCAGGCAATCACGAGGTAAGCGTGACCCAACTTTTCAATCGACCCCCGAATCAAACTCGCGAAGATGAGCATATAAAGCGATTTAGTAATATCGTTAAAGATAAATCATACAAAGGAATGTCATATTGGGCTGATTCTGCCTTGGCTGCTAAAGCAGACATACCATCTATTTTATTTGGCCCCTCTGGGCATGGAGCTCATGCCGTTGATGAATGGGTTAGTAAATCCAGTATGATATATTGCTACAATTCTCTAAAGGATTTAATACTTAGCTACTAAGATCAATTCTGTTTTAGCATTTTTTCTACTTCGAGAGCATGTAATTCTTCTTGACCGATCATACTCCTAGCGTATTCTTCAAGGTAAACTGAACTGTCTCCTATCAACCTCAAAAGATCGTAATAGTTTTTAATTGCCAATTTTTCATGCTCTAGACTTTCAGCGAGAATTTCTCTGGTATCGTGCTTGAACGTTTCTTTTATAGTATTCAGATTTAACGGAGGGTGGCCTCCAAGTCCAGTGATGTGCTCGCCAGCTAAATTGGCATGATCGAGAGATTCCACAGCTTGTGCTTTAAAAAAATCTACCAAGGGGAGCCGATTGTGACCAAAAATCATTAGAGAATAATGCGTATACCTAATTACTCCGGAAAGCTCAAGATCAAAAATTTCAGTTAATTTTCCAATTATTTTTTCTTTATTCATTTTTTACTCCATTAAATTAATTTAGCCATTGTTATTGCAGCTTGACCTACTTCGTAGCCTTTATTCTTTTTCATATCAACGCCCGATCTATCATATGCAAGCTGAGCGCTTTGACATGTTAAAACACCAAAAAGGATAGGAATATTTGATGTCAAGGTTAAATCCATAATACTATTTGTCACGGCTTGCGAAATAAAATTATAATGATCTGTTTCACCCTTGATAACACACCCTAATGTAATAATAGCTTGAGTTGAAATGCTGTCGTTTGATAAAATATTTTTAATTGTGAAGGGTATTTCAAATGCACCTGGTACTTCAGAAATATTTATGTTTTCATCTTTTATATTTTTCTCTTTCAATGCAAACAGACATCCATCTAGCAGTCCATCTACTACTTTTTGATTAAAGTTACTTTTGATTATCCTGATCATAAATCTAAAATATGTCCAAGTTTATTTTTTTTAGTTTCTAAATATTTTTTATTTTTTTTCTTTGGAGGTATTTTAATTGGTATTCTATCAACAATGGTTAGCCCATGTCCTTCAAGACCAATTAGCTTTTTTGGATTATTCGTCATTATTGTTAGTTTAGTTGCATCAAGATCTTTTAAAATCTGAGCACCAACTCCATAATCTCTTAGATCAGCAGAAAATCCTAATTTATTATTTGCCTCAACTGTGTCCATTCCTTTCTCTTGCAGCTTGTAAGCTTTTATCTTGTGTTTAAGACCGATACCACGACCTTCCTGTCTTAGATAAACAATAATTCCTGATTTGTTTTCGCTGATTTGATGCATAGCCATTTCAAGCTGCTCACCACAATCACACCTTTGAGATTGAAATACATCGCCAGTTAAACATTCTGAGTGAACTCTCACCAGTACAGAATCTTGCTTTGTATAGCTTCCCATTGTTAATGCAAGATGAGTAGAATTATCAAATTTATCTTCGTATAAGTGGAGGGTAAAATCTCCATATTCCGTTGGAAGTCGAATAGCTTCAATTTTTTTAACAAGCTTTTCATTTTTTCTTCGATATCGAATTAAATCTTCGATCGAGATTATTTTCAAAGAATGTTTTTTAGCAAAATTATAAAGCATTTTCCCTCGCGCCATAGTCCCATCATCTGCCATTATTTCACATATAACACCACTCGGTTTTAATCCAGCTAGGGCTGATAAATCAATACTGGCTTCAGTATGTCCAGCTCTTCTCAACACACCCCCCTCTTTTCCAACAATTGGAAAAATGTGACCAGGGCGCGCTAGATCAGTTGATCGTGTAGATTTATCGATCAAAGCTCTCACGGTTTCAGAGCGATCAAAAGCTGATATACCTGTAGTTGTGTTTTTATTTGCATCAACACTAATCGTAAAGTTTGTTTCATGGAGGCTTGAGTTTTTTCTCTCCATAGGTTCAAGGCTTAATTCTTTCGCTCTTTCATTTTTTATAGAAACACAAATTAAACCCCGTCCTTCTGTCGCCATAAAGTTAATTAGGTCAGGTGTACATAGTTCTGAGGCAGCAACAAGATCTCCTTCGTTCTCCCTGTCTTCATTATCAACTACAATAATACACTTGCCGTTTCGAATATCTTCAACCGCTGAATCTATTGAATCAAACTTCATTTGTTACTCATTAAACTTTCAACATATTTTGACATTATATCTACTTCAAGATTTACAAGATCACCGGCTTTACTATTATTCCAATTGGTAAGTTCAATCGTATGCGGTATAACTGCAACAGTAAACTCATTATCAGCAACAGATGCTACTGTTAAACTTATTCCATCTAAACATATCGAGCCCTTTTCCACAATATACTTTTGATACGAGCTTGGCAGGTTGAACGAAAAGATAGCCGATTTATCTATTTTCTTAATATTCTCAATTTCCAAAGTGCAATCAATATGTCCCTGGACAAAATGTCCACCCATTCTAGTTGAAGGCAAAAGCGCTCTTTCCAAATTAATTATGGAATTATTTTTCCAATGCTTTGCTGTCGTTCTGCTTAGTGTTTCCTTTACAAGTTGCACTGTAAACAAATTTTTATTCACATCAGTAACAGTTAAGCAAATACCAGAACAAGAAACGCTGTCATCAACTTTAAGATCATCTAATATTTTTTTAGCCTGTATGCTTATTTCAATTCCATCTTGATTGCCATCTATTCTATGAACAACGCCTATTTCTTCAACAATGCCAGTGAACATTATTTCGCTCTTTTGTTATAATAGGTAATCTTAATATCATTATCAAATATTTCTTTTTTTAAGATCTGCAAATTTAAGGAATCGCTAATTTTTTTCTTAGAATTATAAATAGATATTCCATCTCCAATTAACTTTGGAGCGTAGTACGTATGGATTTCATCAAATAGGCCTGAATCAATAAAAGATGTTAGAGTTATGGCACCTCCCTCAACCATAACAGATTGAATATTTAAAGAATAAAGGGTGTTAAGAATGCTTTGGATATTGTCTACTGGCTTATCTTCTACAAGTTCATTGGTCAAGTGAATGGTGTTTTTATTTATAGCTTTATATTCTTCGTTTACTTTGCTTGAAGGATCTAAGATTACTATTTTTGGATCAGTCCCTACACCATGAGATGTTAAGGATGGGTTATCAGATTGAATAGTTCTTCTTCCAACCAAAATTGCATCACAAGTAGATCTTAGCTCGTGAACAGAAAATCTAGATTTTTTTGAAGTAATCCATTTTGAATGACCATTATTCTCTGAAATAAAGCCATCCAAGGTTGCTGCATATTTTAAAATTACAAAAGGCCTTTTCTTTTCATGAAACGTAAAAAATCTTCTATTGATAAACTTAGCCTCTTCCTCACAAATATTAAATTCCACTTCTAAACCCTTATCAATTAACTTTTGAAGTCCATTGTCTATAATGGGATTTGGGTCTCTACTTGCAATAACTATTCTTTTAAATTTATTTGGATCTATCAGTTTAGTGCATGGCGGAGTTTTGCCATCATGATTACAGGGCTCTAAAGTAACATACATAGTTGCATTTTTTAATTCAATATCGCAATTATTTATCGCTTCAGCTTCAGCATGAGGAGCACCATATTTTTTATGATATCCTCTTGATATAATTTTTTCGTTTTGAACAATAACACAACCAACTTTAGGATTTGGGTATACCATATCTGTAGCTTTTTTTGCTTCATCAATAGCTGTTTTCATGTAAAATTTATCTTGATGCATTGCAGGATTAAATTAAAAAAGAGGCATGCTCAAAACTGTTTGCACAAAGTCTCTTTTTCCCTCCAAAATGATCTTTGCATCAGCAACAGCTTTAAAATAATAAACATCGTTATTTGAGTTAATAATAAAACCCATGAGTCCAGCAAAATCTGTTGGCTCGCTCTGACCCATTCCACCATTAAATGAACCTGAGGTTTGAACGAAAGTAAGTTGGCTACCCCGAATATCCATACTTTCTGAGCGTTCTTCTAGCTCAGGTATCTTATCGCCACTGAATTGGCCAAACCAGCGATTAATATTTTGATCTTCATTTCCACCAATATTTTTGAAAACGATTACATTATAAAATCCGCTAGAAGTTTCTACTTTATATTCTGCAAGACGCATTGAAGATTTTGGTTCAACCCTTAGCCAATTTGAAGGCACACTATCTAATGGATCTGTTGGTGTAGATGGATTTGAGGCAAACAGCTTTTCCGCATCTGTTATTTGAGAGTTAGCGGATGGCCTTTCTTGAGAACTATCAATCATAAACACCATGACAATCCCACAAAAAAGAATAAATGCATAAATTTGGATTTTGAAGCTATTCATTATTATTTGCAAAAAAATGTTAGTTAATTTATGAAAGCTTTTTTCATGACTGTACTAAAATTGTTTTAATAATAAAACAAACCTAATTGTCCACAACAATGTTCTTATCCAATTAAATTGTATCAGCTGTAAAATCGTTTCTTGGTTATATTTTTTTGATAAATCAGAATGATATTTTGTGAAAAAAACCCCCGTAATCATCCATATTGATATTAATAAAGCCAAAGAAACGTAAAAAGAAATCTGATCTTTTTGAATTATGAATAAAATCCCCAAACCAGAAAAAAGTTCGACTGCCATTATTGGTATGATTATATATGATATCTTTTTCATATGAAATTGCTGAAAATCAGTATATTGTTTTCTATCTATGAAAAGAAAAGTGGGGTAGTGAAGAATTTGTACTATCCAGATAATAGCAACCATCATTGAAGTTGCGATTAAATGTATTTGCTCAAGGCTATATAAGTTTAGTGTCATATTAATTTAAATTCTAAGTTATAAATTCTTCAAATTTAAATATTATATCTATGAAACAGAATTACGATATCATAATAGTTGGAGCTGGTATATCTGGCCTTGCTTGTGCCCAAAAATGCAATGAAAACAGTAAAGATTTTTTACTAATTGAAAAATCTAGCAGAATAGGCGGTCGTGTTGGATCTGTAAAAAGCGAAAAATTTATTTTTGATCTCGGTTTTCAAGTTTACAATACTGCCTATAATACAATGAACAGGTTGTTAAAAAACAAACCAGAAGAATATTTACCTTTTATGCCAGGTGCAAAAATTATGATTAATGATAGCAGCACAATAATTAGCGATCCAATGAGAAATTTTTCAAAAATATTAAAAACAATTTTTTCTACTGCAGCATCCTTAAGTGATAAAATTAGAGTGCTGAAATTGAAAAATCATTTATCTGATTATTCTATTGAATTGGATGATTCTGAAGATATCCAAACAATCGATTATCTTCGTGGGTATGGTTTTTCCGAAAAAATTATTGGTAATTTTTTTAATCCATTCTTTAGTGGAATTTTTTTAGAGGATAGGCTTGAAACATCTTCAAAATTTTTTAAGTATGTATTTTCAAATTTCAATTCTGGGCTTGCGGTTCTCCCAAAAAATGGAATGCAAGAAATTCCCAATCAAATCTTTTCAAATATTGACCCCTCTCAAATCTTGTTAAATACTCAAGTAGATAAGATATTACCTGGAAATAAACTTGAACTCTCAAATGGATCCACTACATTGTTTAACAGTCTAATATTAACAAATGAAAGCTGCGCATTAGCAGGTCAGCCAAGTATTAAATATAATAGTGTTTCAACCGCTTACATTTCAACGAATCGAAGTTTTAAAGATTCAAGATACATACATCTTTTTCCGCAAGATGACCTAATAAATAACATCGCTTTTGTATCTTCAGTCTCACCAGATTATGCTCCTAAAGATAAAACATTGCTTTCAATTTCTATTATAGGAAAAAATGAAATAATAGGTATAGATAAAAAATTAAAACAAAAAATGGTTTTCTATTTTGGTGGAGATATAACTGACTATACAGTTGAAAAAACAATTAATACAAAAAAAGCTACGTTAAATCAGTTGCCTGGTTTTTATGAAAATAAAATAAAACAAAAGGGTAATGTGATTTTTGCTGGTGACCATATGTTCAATGGGAGCATTGAAGGCGCTGCCATTTCAGGAATTAAAGCATATGAGCGTATTATTAAATGAAGATATATTCTAAATCATTCACGTTAACTATAAATAATTAATCTGAGCGAATAGTCATGAATTATAATTTATTGTTACTTCTCTTTTTCTTTTTATTTATCTCTTGTCAAAATAACTACAAATCTTCTTTAGATCAGCTTGATGAAAAGTTTGGTGTTTACATTGATAGAATTAGTCAGCTTAAAGTCAAGGCGAGTTTGGAAAAGGGGTTAAAGCCAATTGCGTTAAAAGATAATATTGATGCAGTTGGTTTTGCCAATACCGCTGGCTCGATGGCCTTAAAGCAAAATTTTCCAAAAGAAGATGCTTTTTTGGTCCAAAAACTTTTAAAGGGCGGATACTTTATTCAAGGTAAAACAAATCTTTCAGAATGGGCAAACTTCAGATCTACCACTTCTACGAGTGGTTGGTCAACACTGGGTGGACAAACAGCTAATCCGTTCGGTTTAAATAGAAATCCCTGTGGATCAAGTTCAGGTTCTGCTGTTGCAGTTGCTCTTGGATTTGTGGAGGTTGCAGTAGGAACAGAAACCAATGGCTCAATTAGTTGCCCTTCATCTGTAAATGGAATAGTTGGAATAAAGCCTACGGTTGGTTTAGTAAGTCGTTCAGGCATAATTCCGATTTCCAATACACAGGACACAGCAGGCCCCATGGCGCTAACCGTAAAAAAAGCTGCTGAAGTTCTTGAAATTATTGCTGGTACAGATCAAAATGACGAATCCACTAAAAAAATACCAGTCAATATGGATCTATCGTTTTCAAAAAATCTAAACAAAAACGCAATAAGTGGTAAGAGATTTGGTTTACTTAATGCAGGTCAAAATGATAAAGATGGGCAAAAACTGCGAGAAAAAATAAGGCATACTATAGAAAAATTAGGTGGAGAATTGATTAGTTTTGATGATAAAAGGGTCTATCCATCCAAAGAAGAGTTTTTTGTTTTAAAATATGAGTTTAGGGAAGGTTTAGAATCCTATCTTTCTTCATCAGGCCTAGAATTAAACACCCTTAAAGAATTAATAAATTTTAACGAGAGAAATAAAGACATTGTCCAGAAGCACTTTGATCAAAGTATACTTATTATGAGCGATTCGACTTATGGTCGTTCAAAAGAATACAGAAGATCGCTAGAAGTAGTTTTAAAATCTAGAGAAGATATAGATCAAATTCTTATTGAAAATGATCTTGATGCGCTAGTCGGTCTCTCGAGGGGACCAGCATGGGAGATAAATCATGATGGGGGTGATAGAGCTGCTATGTCAAAACAAAAATCGTGGTCTTCTGGAAGTTTTGCAGCAATGGCAGGTTATCCTAACGTTATTATTCCATTAGGGATGATTGACGGTTTACCTGTTGGGATGTCTTTCATTGGAACGGCATGGAGTGATAAAAAATTAATTAACTATGCATATGCTTTTGAACAGTCAAATAATTTTTACCCGCGCCCCCGATCTGCATTAAATAAATAATGATTAAAATTTTTCTACCTATTTTATTAATTGTATGGTCTTGCAGCCAGTCAAATCCTCGCTACGAGTATTTAGAAAAAAATGATTCGTTTAGAAAGAAAATTGGTAAAGAAAATTTTGTTAAATCAACCCATGGCTTTACCTATTACGAAAGCCAAAACCTAGACCATGAAGAAGTATTAGTTTTTATCCATGGCTTTTCTGTGCCTTCCTATATTTGGGATGAAACTTATTTTGAAGCAATATATAAAGGACTGGGAGCTGTTCGACTAGATCTTTATGGTAGGGGTTTTTCCTCAAATCCAAATATCATTTATAATGATGAGTTGTATGCTGATCAAGTTATTGAATTGCTGAAATTACTTAGTATTGATAAAAAGGTTAGCTTTGTTGGTCTTTCTAATGGTGGTCGAGTTTTATCGAAAATTGCTACAAAATTCCCCAATAAAGTTAAACGATTAATTTATGTTGCTCCCGGAGGATTCCATGACGTTAATATTTCCCCAGACATAACTCCTGTCACTGAAGTAGAAATCAATGAATTCATTCAAAATAATTATAGCACTATTGCAAAAGGGCAGATGTCGGACTTTAAGTATCCAGAGCGTTTTGTTGGATGGGATACAAAATATGAGCAGCTATTGAAATATAAAGGGTTTGCAAGGGCATTAATATCAACAAGTAAAAATAATTTTCTTCTCGATAGCATTAACCAGCAAATAGGTATGGGCCAATTACCACATTACGCTATTTGGGGTGACTCCGATGTTGTTCTGCCTTTGAATGATGTAAGAGAAAAGCTGAGCACGCTAATGCCTCAATTAAAATTATTTGTAATAAAGGAATCAGGGCACCTTCCCCACAAAGAACAGTTCAATCAATTTAATTTAGTTTTTTTCAATGAAATTTTGGGCATTCCAAAAAAAGATATCACGACCTCAGAAGCACTTTTAATGTATGAATCTAATAAGGGGTTATTTGTAGATGTTCGAACAGAAGCTGAACATATTCAATCATCAATTCCAAATTCAATTTTAATTCCTCTTAAGGAGTTACAATTCAGACTAGCAGAACTAGAAAATTATAAAACAGAAAAGATAGTAGTTTACTGTAGAGTTGGAAACAGATCACAGGTTGCTACGGAATTATTAATTAAAGAAGGCTTTAAAGCGACCAATCTTCTTGGTGGTATCGTTGATTGGACAGGTCCAATAAAACTTTAGGCTTATGTAATGGAAAAATTTCTTAAAAAAGAAATAGAGCTCATTGAGCCCGAACATAAATATATTCTTAAATCAGAACCCGATTTAAACTTTACTAGTGTCACATCTATAACATCTCAATATTTTGCCCCTTTTGATAAAGATGTAATTGCAAAAAGATTAGTTGAGACTAATGTTAAATATATTGGCATGACCGCAGAAGAATTAATTGCTCAATGGGATGAATCGCGTAATTTTGGAACCTTGGTTCATAATAACATTGAATCATATATAAATAATCAGACATATAAAGATATCTCAGAGGTTAGACATGCCATCAAATGGATGAAGAAATTTAAAAATCTTTCTGAATTCATATTTTATCCTGAGGTAATAATTTACAGTAAGGAGTTAGGGATTGCAGGTTCGATTGATGTTTTAGCAAGAGATACAAAGAATGATACATATATTATAATTGACTGGAAAACATCTAAATCAATTAACAAGTCTTCATTTGGAGGCAGAATGGGTATCCATCCGATAACTAGTCATCTTATGGACTGTAAATACGTGCATTATTCGATGCAGTTGTCATTATATAGATATCTAATTGAAGAATTTTATGGAATAAAAATATCCAACCTATTAATTGCTCACTTGAATGGCAATGAATGTAAGCCAATCATTGCGGATTATTATAAAAAAGAAGTTATAGATATGATTAATGAGCATAAAAAAACATTGAATAGCATGAATTAATGCTGTTTATGACAGAATTATGTAAATTAAACCATGAATAGAAAATTTTTCATTTTAGTCCTTAGCGTAATTTGTTTATTTGGTCAATCAAAAACTGAACCTGAGGAACCAGATACTCTCAGATATATTTTTGAACCAGACTCATTGACTCTGAATGTTGGTGAAACAGGTACGGTTACAATCAAACTTGTTGATCCAGAAGGAAATATTTCTAATAATCCCTTTTTGATTTATGGCCAACCACGAAGATCCCTTAAAACCTCCCCGCGAATAAGTGATTCAACAGGGTTTGCTACTGTTACAGTACAGCCTTTCAAATCTGGTAACTTAAAACTGAGAACTAGGAGCATTGCTGTAAAAAGAATAGATAGGGTTTATGGCTCCATAAAAGTTGAAGTGCCAGACCCTAAACTTGAAAGAATTGAATTTAGCAATTTAAAAGGAGAGTTGTATGACAATATAGCTTTTGAGGTCAAAGCAGAAGTATTTGATGAAGCAAATTTGATAAGAAAAGATCAGAAGATTGTCTTTAGCTCAACAAACGATAAGGTTATTAGTATAAATAGCATTGGTATTCTGTCAACAAACAAGCCTGGCAAAGCATCTGTAGTTGCTACTGTGGGAGACATAACCAAACAGTACGATATTAAGGTTATAAAAAATCCAATAAATAAGTTATCTCTTAAATTAAAAAATAAATCAATACGCACAGGGGATGTTTTGCAGATTTCAGCGGAAGCCTATGATAGAAGAGGAAAATTAATTTCAGATGCACCCATTTACTATTCCTACACAGGTAAAGCCGATTATGGTACTGGGCTTCCTGCTTCTGCTCAGATCACAAGCGATGGACGTTTTGTAGCGGAGACCGCGGGTATGTATACTGTTTCTGCATCAGTTAATGGGTTTACTAAATCACAAAAAATTAAAGTGGTTCTTAGAGACGTTGGTATGGATGTAGAGCTTATTGGTTTTGGGTTGGTCTCCAATGTGAAAACATCTGACCTTTGGATTTGGCCAGGTATCGGCAAGCATGAAGGCAAGGACTTTGCCGTAACCGGTACATGGGGTGCCAACGGCGAAGCCTATTTCTGGGACGTTACCGATCCTGCTAATATGAAGATCATCGATACGGTCACCGTAGATGCGAGAACGGTTAACGATGTTAAGATATCGGAAGACGGACGAGTTGGTGTGATGACCCGTGAGGGTGCATCCGACCGGAAGAACGGTTTTGTCATTCTCGATGTTTCCGACCCCTATAACGTGACCATTAGCGCAGCCTACAATGATGATATGACAGGAGGCGTTCACAATGCATTCATCTATGAGAATCATATTTATGCAGTCAACAACGGACGCAAGTATGACATCATCAATATTGATGATCCCAAAAAACCTTTTCGTGTTGGAGTCTACGAGCTCGATACTCCAGGACACACCATACATGATGTATGGATTGAAGACGGCATTGCCTATTCCGCAAATTGGGCAGATGGCGTAGTTGCAGTTGATATAGGCGCAAAAAAATATAAAGAAACTGATCGTTCAAAATCACAATTTAACCCCCTCTTAGCTAAAGCAGGACAAGGCAGTCCATCAAACCCAGTTAAGCTTGCAGGGATGAAAGATCCAACTGGAAGAAATCATGCCGTATTCCCTTATTTAAGTGAATCTACTGGAAAATTTTATATGATAGGTGGTGACGAGAATTTTCCTTGGGGGGTTATGGCAACTAAGAACAAGCCATCAAATCCAAGAGGAGGCTATCACTTTCTAGATTTTACTGATCCAGAAAATCCAAAAGAAGATGCAATTTATGAAGTTCCTGAAGCCGGTTCTCACAATCTTTGGATTTATGGAGATATTTTACTTGCTGGCAACTATCAAGGTGGCCTTAGAGTAGTAGACATATCAGGTGACCTTCTAGGAGACATTTACAAGCAGGGTAGAGAAATTGGCCATTATTTATCTTACCATGAAAAAGGCAGAATCCCTAATGCGCCCATGGTTTGGGGTGCACAACCTTACAAGGATTACATATTTTTTACTGATATGAATTCTGGTCTTTATTGCGTAGAGCTTGAAGAAAAATTAAACACTGCTTCAGTACAATAATCTAACGGAGTTATTTATGAAAAAAATTGTCAATATCTGCATTTTATCGTTAACATATCTGATTGGTCAGCCTTCTAGTGACAAAGAAAAAAAGTTTAAATTTGTTTTTGAGCCAGACACAATCACAATGGATGTTGGTGAAGAGAGAAAAGTAAAGGTACGCCTACTAGACAGCAATGGTAGTCAAGCTTCAGGGTCGTTTATGTTTAGAGGTCAACGTAAAGCATTAACTGCTACACCTAGATCAAGCAAAGACTCTTCAGGTGTATCTGAAGTTACCATAAAAGCTTATAGCTCTGGTAAATTAACTCTCAGAGCATATGCTTACGTAAGTGGCGGAGATAGGATTTACGAAAAATATGAAGTTGATGTCCCGAGCCCACCTTTAGATCGAGTTGTTTTTATTAATCCAGCCGATCCAGTTTATACTGGAACTAGTGTTAATTATGCCGCTGAAGTATATGATAAGGCAAATTTATTAAGAGATGATGCTGAGGTTAAATTTTCAACAAGCGATAAAAAAATAGCAGAATTTGATCGGTTTGGCAATTTAACGGTTAAGAAGGCAGGCAGGTTTTCTATTATTGCTAGCGTTGAAAATATTGAGGAGACAATAAGAGTACGTTCAAGAAAAAATAATGCAAAATCTTTATCCTTGGTTAGTCCAAAAAATGAAATAAGAACCGGAGACGTAATTACACTTGATGCTAAACTTTTGAATTCACGGGGTCAAGCCTTAAAGGGTATACCAATTTCATATTCATATACAGGGACAGCTGTTTATTCTGATGTTTTCATCAATAATAAATCATCAGAATCTGTAGGTCTACCTGCTTCAGGCACAGTTACAAATGCTGGTAAATTTGTAGCTGAAACTCCAGGGATTTATACAATCACGGCGCAATCTAGTGGCTTCTCTGCTTTAACAAAAATTAAAGTTGTACCAAGAAATGTTAAAAAAAGAATAGAAGTAGTTGGTCACGGTACTGTAACGGATCACCATACATCAGACTTATGGGTATGGCCTGGTATAGGTAAACACGCAGGAAAGGACTTTGCAGTTACAGGTACTCATAGTGCAGATGGAGAAGCTTACTTCTGGGATATTTCTGATCCGTCAAAGATGAAGATAATTGATACAGTTAAGGTAGATGCGCGTACTGTTAATGATGTTAAAATAAGCGAAAACGGAAGAGTGGGAATCATATCAAGAGAGGGTGCATCAAATCGCAAAAATGGATTAGTTATTTTAGATGTAACCGATCCATTCAATGTAAAAATTACTAAGATGTATGATGATGATTTAACTGGTGGAGTTCATAATGTATTTATTTATCAGGATCATGTTTATGCATTAAGCGCTGGAACTAGATATGATATTATTAATATTAGTGACCCAGCTAATCCGTTTAGAGTTGGCTCATATGAACTGGATACACCAGGTCACAGTATTCATGATGTATGGGTTGAAAATGGTATTGCATACTCTTCAAATTGGGCTGATGGAGTTCATATAGTTGATGTTGGTGGAGCACCTCAAAGCGAACAGTCCCGCGATAAAAAGAACTTTAACCCGTTTATAGCTCTTGCGGGAAAAGGAAGTCCAGGAAATCCAATTAAGCTTGCTAGTAAATCAGATCCAAATGGGCATAATCATGCAACGTTCCCTTTTGTTAGCCAGTCATCTGATAAGTTTTATATGATCAATGGAGATGAATGGGCGAAGAAAATACCTGGATCTCAAGAAAGTATTTACCAGGGCGGATTTCATTTTATAGACTTTACAGATATTGATAATCCTGTAGAAACTGCAATTTATCAAGTTCCCGAAGTTGGTTCACACAATCACTGGGTTGAAGGTGATATATTATATGCAGGGTATTATTATGGAGGCATTAGAGTGCTTGATATTTCTGGAGAGCTACTTGGAGATTTGTATGCTCAGGGACGTGAGATTGCTTTTTTTGAAGGAAGAGACCCTAATGGAAAGATTCCAAATGAAACAAATGTTTGGGGTGTTATTCCATACAAAGGTCTTATTTACTTTGCTGATCACTATAACGGCCTATGGGCAGTTAAATTAGTAGATGATGAAACCATGGGGACTAACTAATGCAAAGTATAATCAAAAAAATATTTTTTGTTTTTTCTCTAATAAGCTTTTCTTTTGCGGCATTTCCAAACGACTACTATGTTTATGTTTGTGCGGAATCTGAAGATGAAGTCGCTCTGATTAAATTCGATGGTAGAGAAGCTGTTGTTGAAAAAACAATACCGGTTGGTGTTTGGCCCTTAGAAATTGAGGGACCGCATGGTATCACTGTTTCCCCAGATGGAGAGCATTGGTATTTGTCAATGGCCCATGGAATGCCATATGGACACTTATATAAATACGAAACAGGTACAGATAGATTTGTAGAGCGAGTTGAATTAGGAATGTTTCCAGCAACCATGGAAATCTCAAAAGCAACAGGGTTACTCTATGTTGTGAACTTTAATCTACACGGAGGTCACTCAAAGGCTAGCACTGTTTCAATAGTTGATCCTGACGAAATGGTTGAAGTTGAAAGGGTTGAAACTGGTGTTATGCCTCATGGATCAAGAATACTAAACAATGGATTAAAGCATTATTCCGTTGCTATGATGTCTGGCATGCTTTACGAGATTGATGCGATGTCAATGGAGGTAAGCAGAACTCTTCAAACTTCACCCCCAATGAAAATGAAAAAAGGAAAGCAGTCATCTCACTCTATGCACTCCATGCATAATTCTAAAAAGATGGATCACGGCCATAAAAATGATAATAAGACTATGGGAAAAATGGCAATGGATCATAAAATGCCACCTGAAAAACCCACATGGGTCTACCCGCATCCAAATGACGACTTATTATACGTGGTAAATAATGGTACTGATAATGTAGTCGAAGTTGATGTGAAGCAATGGAAAGTCAATAGAATTTTCAAAACAGATAAAGGCCCTTATAACTGTGAAGTAAGTAGAGATGGAAAGTATATGGTTGTAACCTATAAAAGTGCCGCAAAAACTGGTGTTTGGGACTTAAAAAAAGGAAAAGAAGTTGCAAGGTTTAAGAACACTCGCAAGGTTACACACGGTGTCTCAATCTCACCGGATAGCAGGTATGCTTTTGTGACAGTAGAAGGGGTTGGAAAAGAGCCAGGTGCAGTAGAAATATTTGATTTGAAAAAACTAAAGCCTGTTGCTATAGCTGAAACTGGAAAGCAAGCCGGAGGTATAGCTTTCTGGAAAATGACTAATTAAGGTTTAGCCAACCGACTCTCTTTCTTTTTCTGTCATTTCTAACACAATTTTAGTGCTGCCTATAAAACTGGCATGCTGTTCTTTCGTGGCTTTATAAAAATAATAAAGTGTTAAAAAATAAAGAATGTGAAACCACCATTCTGAAATTTTGCCAAAGTAGAAAACTCCGTCTACAATCACCATTGCCATAAAAAGTATTGTAACCATCATGGTTGGTGGATACAATCGCCTTTTAATTGCAAACATCTTTTTGTAAAGGTCATTCCCTAGTTCAGGGTGGTTTTCAAGGTATTCCCTAACATTAACACCAGTACCCACAAAGAAAAACATTATAAGGGTTTGTGCTGCAATGAAAATAAAGCTAATGATTAAATCAAACGAGATACGGTTGGATACGAAAAAATCAAAATAATGATTTAGGCCAATTTGCATCAAACCCAAACCTGAGATTGCAACAAGCACATAGCATGTAATCATAAAGAACCACATTATAAATTTACCTTAAACATTGAAATGAAAAAATATACAATCACCATCTTGAACTGTATAGTCCTTACCCTCAAGTCGTGAAAGACCCGAATCTTTAGCGAGTTTTTCCGAACCGAGTCTTTTTAAGTCTTCATATTTAATTATTTCAGCTTTTATAAATCCTTTTTCAAAATCTGTGTGTATCTCAGAGGCAGCCTGTGGAGCGCTTGAACCTTTTTTAATTGTCCATGCTCTTACTTCAGAATCTCCCCCTGTGAAATATGTTTCGAGGTTTAAAAGATTAAACGCTTTTCTAATTAGTATATTAAGACCAGGCTCATCAAGATTGTATTCTGCCAGAAATTCTAGCTGTTCATTTTTGTTAAGTGTTGATATTTCTTGTTCAACTTTCCCGCATAGCTCAATCACTTCAGTTTCTTCACCTTCAAATTTCGTAAATAATAAGCTTGAAAATTTTCCAAGTGAGTCAGAAACGAGCTCATCTTCATTTATATTTGCTATGTACATTATTGGTTTTGATGTTAAAAGAAACATGTTCTTAATAAAACCTAACTCAGAACTATTACATGAAAAGTTTCTCGCGGGATTACCTTCATCGCAAAATATCTTTAATTTTTTTACCAATTCAAGATTAGAGGCTATTTTTTTATCCGAGCGGGATAGTTTATCTAATCGACTTATACTTTTTTCTATTGTAACAAGATCTGCAAGCAGTAGTTCAGTCTCAATTAATTCAATATCTCTTATTGGGTCAATACTCTCTTCAACGTGGGATATATTTTCATCCTCAAAACAGCGAACTACATGAATAATTGAATCGACTTGTCTTATTTGCCCTAAAAATTGATTACCCAAACCCTCACCCTTGCTTGCACCTTTTACTAGTCCAGCTATATCGGTAAATTCAACATTAGCTGGAGTAACCTTTTCTGGTTCATAAATTTTTTCTAATACTTTTAGCCTTGGATCGGGCAATGGGACAATACCCATATGTGGTTCAATAGTGCAAAATGGATAATTTTCTGCAGGTATTGAGGAAGAGGTTAGTGCATTAAAAATAGTTGATTTACCTACATTGGGCAATCCAATTATTCCGCAAGTTAAAGACATAGTTTTGTATAATTAATAAATTAAAAAGGATCTACCGCTGGATCTTTACCATGGTCCCAAGTAAGACTTTCAAAGAGACCTACCTGAAGATCTTTGGCAAAATAAATAGCTTTATTTTTCACCTCTAAAACAGCATCACCCCAAACCATGTGTGTTGGCTTTGTGATAAATTTCTTTATATCTATTTTATAGGTAATCTTTTCATGATATGGTCGAACCTGACCTTTGAACTTTAAGTCCTTCACCCCAAGAGCCCTACCTTTACCTTTTCCACCAGCCCACGTTAGAAAAAAACCAAGTAATTGCCAAAAACCATCGAGACCTAGACATCCTGGCATAACAGGATCATTTTTGAAATGGCAATCAAAAAACCAAAGAGATTTATTTATGTTGAGCTCAGCCTTGATTTCACCCTTTCCATAAGCTCCTCCTTCATTAGAAATATGGATTATTTTGTCCATCATAAGCATAGGAGGTTTTGGAAGTTTGCCATCTAGGGTTTCAAAAAGTTTACCCATTCCACTACTTAATAAATCTTGTTTTGAGAAGTGCTTTTTTTTGGTCATTTTTCTATCCAGTTCTTACTTCTAATTTACCGTAAAAAATAATAAAGAAGAGTTGTTTTCTATCTCGTTTTTTTCATCACAATTTTCGTTAAATTTACACTTAACATTAGGAGAAATTATGTCAGAATGGGTTTTACTATTAGGAGGGTCCACAGGCCACGGAGCTGCAACTGCTAAACAACTTGCTAAAGATGGTTATGGAATTATTGCATTCCACTTCGATAGGGGAGAAGCAAAAAAAATAGCTGAAGAAACTATAAATGAAGTAACAGATCTGACCAATGGTCGTTGCCATTATTTTAATACCAATGCTGCATCAGAAGATGCAATGAAAACGTATATACCAAAAATTAAAGAGATAACAGCAGGTTTTAAATTGAAGCTTCTTCTCCATTCAATTGCATTTGGGACCACAACAAACTTTTTTGGAGATAAACCCGTTACGCAACGACAAATGGACATGACGGTACATGTTATGGGCAATTCACTTTTGTATTGGACTCAAAATTTGTTAAATGAGGAATTACTAGGCGATGGCTCTCGAGTTATTGGCTTAACAAGCGAAGGTAACTACTTAGCAATGGAAGGTTATGGACCGGTGAGCGTTGCAAAGGTCGCTATGGAGGCGGTTATAAGGCAAATAGGTTGGGAACTTGGTCAATATGGGATCACTGCGAACTCGGTTCAAGCTGGTGTCACTCCTACCAGAGCACTTACAAAAATAAACGACCGTTGGGAGGACTGGGTTGAGAATACTAAAAAAAGAAACCCTATGCGAAGAACCACTAAACCAGAGGACGTAGCTGGAACAATTTCAATGCTACTTAGACCTGAAGCTGATTTTATTAACTGTTCAATAATTTACTGTGATGGAGGAGAGCACCGCTCCGGAACAATATAATTTAAGACCCAGAACTATCTAATTCTGATCGTTGCTTAATTAAATCTAAAAGCTCAAAATGCTTTTTAGTGGGCTGAAGCTTGAAGCAAAGCTCTGCCTCTTCAAGGGCATAATCCCACCAACCTTTTTTAGTGTACATCAATGAAAGGTTGTAATGCGCTTTACTTAGAGACTGGAAGTCGTCTCTATTCATTTTATTCAAAGAAGTCGGATATAAACGGGTTACTTCCTTAAACTCTAAAATAGCTTCTTCAACTAAGCCTTTATTTGCATACCATTCACCAAGCTCAAGATGACGCTTAGGATCGTCTTTGCATCCACTAGTGAAGACTATTAAACAAAATAAAAGTAAAGCTTTAAATATATTTGAATACTTTATACCCATATTCCAATTTCAGATTGTAAGTCGTAAAATGCAAATTATTTATATATAAATAAGAAAAGCAATCTTAAGGCTTAAATATAATTAATAATAAAATTAGCTAATACCACCCTGAATTGAAATATCTGATTTTTCAATGCCGAATGAGCTTATTGCTAATTCCCACATTTGCTCACTCCTTTTGCTAAAAATAAAGTCTGAATAAGCCTCTTGCATAATCCAATCACCTTTTTCAATCTCAGAATCTAGCTGCTTTGGTGACCACCCGGCATACCCCAGCATAAATTTATATTTGCATTTATTTAGAGACTGAGCCTTGACGATTGAATTAATATGGCTTGACAGAAAAAGATCGCTCGCAATCTTGATTGATTCATTTGCAAGCGCTTTACTGTCGTGTAACACTATACCTCTTTCTGTGGATAATGGTCCTCCAAAATATAAAGGGATTTGATTATTAATTTTTAGATCAATATCTTGATTAAGATTATCGAATATCTTTGAACTTATATCTTTTTCAATTTCTTTGTTGATTACGAGACCGGTTGCACCTTTTGAATTATGCTCGAAAATTAATATAACAGATTTTTTAAAACGGTCATCTTGCATATGAGGCATTGCAATTATTATTTGATTTGACAGACTTTTCATTTTTTAAAAAACTAAACCAATTAGACTAAAAACTTATATACAGAAATTACCAAATCATTTTTTGATAGAGAAATGAAAATGCGTAGATTTGGGGTCGCATTAAATCAGGTTTCTACACCAAAAAAGAAAGTAATGTTAACTATATTATGAAAAATAACATGGACAAGATTGTAATTAAAGGCGCAAGACAACACAATCTAAAGAACATAAATATTGAAATTTTAAGAAATAAACTTGTAGTTGTTACAGGATTATCTGGCTCGGGTAAATCCTCGCTTGCATTTGATACGCTCTATGCTGAAGGGCAGAGAAGATATGTAGAATCTCTTTCATCGTATGCGCGTCAATTTTTGGGCCTCATGGAAAAACCCGACATTGATTATATTGAAGGGTTATCTCCTGCTATTTCAATTGAGCAAAAAGCTACCGCTAGAAACCCTAGATCAACGGTTGGAACAGTAACCGAAATCCATGATTATTTAAGATTGCTTTATGCCAATATAGGTAAACCGCATTGCTGGATTTGTGATCGCCCTATTCAAAAGCAGACCGTTCAACAAATTGTAGATTCAATAATGAAATTCAAAAAAAATACAAAAATTAATATCTTGTCTCCTATTGTGCGAGGACGCAAGGGGGAGCATAAGGCCGCTCTTGCAGATGTAAAAAAACAGGGATTTCTTAGAGTTCGAGTCAACGGTGATATAAAAAATATTGATGACAAGATTGACCTAAATAAAAATAAAAAACATACTATTGAAATAGTTGTAGATAGGTTAATTCTTGATGATGATTATATGGACAGGCTTACAGAATCTGTTGAACTGGCACTAAAAATTGGCGGAGGAATGATAATCATTCACGAGTTACCAGACACTGATTATTTATTTAGTGAACATTTTTCGTGTCCACATTGCGAAGTCTCTATGGAAGAGTTATCCGCAAGAATGTTTTCCTTTAATTCCCCATATGGTGCGTGCGATAATTGTGATGGGCTAGGGTCTCATATGGAAATTGATCCAGAAATGATTGTTCCTGATAAGACAAAATCAATAATAAAAGGCGCAATTCTCCCACTTGGCGAGCAGCCTAGAGGAAATTGGTATGGAAGTGTCTTAAAAAGCCTATCCAAGAGTTATAATTTTAGCTTCACCACTCCATGGTATAAACTAGACCCAAAGGTTCGCGAAATGCTTTTGGTTGGAACAGGTGGCAAAAAGCTAAAAATGGAGTATTCATCGGATCGCTGGAGCGGCACCTACACTGGTGGTTGGGAAGGGGTTGTTCCCAACCTAATGCGTAGATACAAACAAACAAAATCAAATCATATTAGGGACTGGATCGAACAATTTATGAGTATGAAATCATGTCCAAAGTGCCTTGGTTCGCGATTAAAAAAAGAATCTCGATCTGTTAGAATTAATGATAAAAGTTTGGGAGAGATTTCATCATACCCCATTAAAGAGGTTAAGGACTTCTTCAACCAGATTAAGTTAAACAAAATGGATGCTACTATTGCAGAGCAAATTATAAATGAAGTAAATAAGCGTTTAAGCTTTTTAATTGATGTTGGTCTAGATTATCTTACACTTGACAGATCAGCAACAACATTATCTGGTGGGGAAGCACAAAGGATTAGACTTGCAACTCAAATTGGTAGCCAACTAGTGGGTGTTCTTTATATATTAGATGAACCTTCAATCGGTCTCCATCCAAGAGACAATGCACGGCTTCTCGGGTCATTGAAAAAACTTAGAGATCTAGGAAATTCAATCATTGTCGTTGAACATGATCAGGAAACCATGGAGGAAGCTGATCAATTAATTGATATTGGTCCAGGAGCTGGTGAGCATGGCGGAGAGGTTGTCTTTTCAGGAACACCAAGTGAAATTATAAAATCACCTGATTCTATTACTGGAAAATATTTATCTGGAAAAAAATCAATCGAATTTTCATCCAATAGGCGAAACGGAAATGGTAAAAATATTTATCTAGAAGAAGCCTCTGGCAACAATTTGAGAAACGTAAGCACTAAATTCCCACTTGAAAAGTTAATTGTTGTTACTGGAGTTAGCGGATCAGGAAAGAGTACTCTTGTAAATGAAACGCTATACCCAATTTTATCTAAGGAGTTAAATGGGTCTAGAGCATATCCATTATCGTTTAAAAGTGTATCCGGACTCGAATACATTGACAAAGTAATTGATATTAATCAAAAACCTATAGGCAGAACTCCGCGGTCAAACCCAGCAACATATACAGGCGTATTTACTTTTATTCGCGATTTATTTTCTCAGTTACCTGAATCTAAAATTAGAGGTTATAAGCCAGGTAGGTTTTCATTCAATGTAAAAGGTGGACGCTGTGAATCCTGCGAGGGTGACGGGATTATTAAAATTGAAATGAACTTTCTTCCAGATGTTTATGTTACCTGTGAGGTCTGTAAGGGGGCTCGTTATAATAGAGAAACGCTTGAGATTAAATATAAAAATAAAAACATAGCTGAAGTCTTAAACATGTCCGTTGAAGAATCCCTTAATTTTTTTACTAATATTCCCCAAGTTATGAAAAAACTTACCACACTTAATGATGTGGGTTTAGGTTATATTCGACTAGGTCAACAAGCAACGACACTCTCAGGAGGAGAGGCACAACGAATCAAACTATCAACCGAGCTATCTAAATCAAGTAGAGACAAGACTTTCTACATTCTTGATGAACCTACAACAGGTTTACATTTTGAAGATGTAAAGCTTCTTCTCGGTGTTCTTCAGAGGCTAGTTGATAAAGGAAATACGGTGATTATAATTGAGCATAACTTGGATATTATTAAAAGTGCAGATTGGATAATTGATCTAGGACCTGAAGGCGGAGTCGATGGCGGAGATTTAATTTTTTCAGGTACTCCAGAAGAAATAATAAAAAATAAGCATTCTTACACAGGAAAATTTTTAAAAGAAGTTCTTAAAAAGAAAAAGGTGGCATAATGAAAAACCCTAATGACCTCAAACAGTTTTACGATAAATGGGAAGTAACAAAAGACCTTATTGATCAGTGTATTGATGTTATGCTTAATCTTAGACAGTCAGGCCATCCTGGAGGATCACGTTCAAAGGTACATGCAATGGTTGTAACGCTACTTTCAGGGGCAATGAGGTGGGATATAAGAGATGCGGGAAAAGTATTTTCAGACAGGTATGTGTTAGTTGCCGGGCACACAAATCCAGTAGTTTATGCAACGCTTGCTGTTTTAAATGAGGCGCTTAGAATAAAATATAAACAAACAAAACTTGATATATATACACATCACAAGGGATCCGATTTTCAATTAACATGGGAAGATTTAATTACCCTAAGAAATAACAAGGGTTTGCCTGGACATGCTGAAATGGAAGGTAAGACACTATTTTTTAAATTCAATACGGGACCCAGCGGTCACGGCTCACCCGCCGCCGCCGGTGAAGCATTGGCTCTAAAGTATGCCAATGTTCCTGAAGTAAAAGTTTTTGCTTTTGAAGGTGAAGGTGGACTTACCACAGGTGCTTCGCATGAAACCATGAACTCCGCATGGGGGCTTGGTTTAGGTAACCTAGTTT
This sequence comes from uncultured Fidelibacterota bacterium, assembly GCA_913049685.1. GTDB lineage: Bacteria > Fidelibacterota > Marinisomatia > Marinisomatales > TCS55 > TMED108. The sequence continues at coordinate 17,185 of CAJWZD010000015.1, read as the reverse complement.
ATTTTTTAGATTGGAATGACTTTGGAATAGATGCAAGGCCCTTTAGCTCAATAGTGTATGGAACACCAGAAGATTGGTTTGGATCTCATGGTTGGCACGTTGAAGGAACGTCTGATGTTGAAGATTGGGATGGGCTTACAAGTGCATACTATAAGCTTTTAGTAACCAATGCAGACCCAAATACCCCTAAGGTTATTTATGGAAAAGGAACAAAAGGTAGAGGATATCATAAATCAGATTATGCTAGTCATGGTTCCCCCCATAAAAGAAATTCAGAGCTTTTTTGGAAAACAAAAGAAGACTTTGCTCGAAAGTATAACGTTGAATTTAATGGTTTTAACGAAGCAGCCGCTGAAACAAGAGAAGGACAAGAGGATCAGGCAAAATCTTATTTTGACTCTGTTTTTTCGGTACTAAACTCAAATCAAGACCTAGTAAATTATATTGCTGACACTTTAGTGGGTCTAGGTGATTCCGTTCCAGAGAAGCTAGGCTCATGCAAGATAACTATAAACAATCCTGCTAAAGATCCTGAGATATTTAATGTGGGTTCATTGCCAAAAGATTTGTTTGTTGACCCTGGGACAAAAGCCCCTAATAGGGTTGGATTTTCAAAATACGCTAGTTACATAAATTCATTATGTACCGCTAAATATGGGCGACCGCTTGTTGTAGCTATGAGTGCTGACCTAGCAGACTCAACAAATATTTCTGGATTTGCAAAAGGTTATGGTGGAGCTAATGATATGGGATTATACAATTATAAAACAAATAAAGACAGCCCATTAATACCTCAAGGTATTACAGAGTTTACAAACTCCGGCATGCTTGCAGGTTTAGCTACAGTAAATTTTTGTGATGACCCATATGAAGACTTTAATGGCTTTTATGGTGCTATGAGCACATATGGCTCATTTAGTTATTTGAAATACGGACCTATTAGACTTTTCAGCCAATTAGCGCAGGACTCAGATTTAAAAGTAGGTAAGCTTTTATGGGTAGCGGGTCACTCAGGACCTGAAACTGCAGAGGATAGTAGAACACATTTTGGAATTTTTGCCCCAGGAGTAACTCAGTTATTCCCTAATGGTCACATTATTAATCTTCATCCATGGGAGCATAATGAAGTTGCGCCAGCACTCGCGGCAGCTATGCAAACTAATGTTCCTGTTGTAGCATTGCACTTAACTCGACCTCCCGTTGAAATACCAGACAGAAAAAAACTTGGTATGGCGTCCCATCTTGATGCATCAAAAGGAGCATATATAATTAAAAATTATGATGGTGATACCGAAAAAAAAGGGGTTGTGATTGTTCGAGGTACCAGCTCTACAAATTCTGTAGTAAAAGTTTTAGGCCATCTTAAAAAAGAAAGAATAAACGTTAAAATTATATCCGCTATTTCATGGCAATTATTCAGTAACCAAACAAAAGAGTATCAACAAAAAATTATTAATGATAAAGAATGGGCAGATTCAATGATAATAACAAATAGCGGATTACGTCTGATGCACAATTGGATCTCAAATAAAATTGTTGAGGCCTATAGCCTGAGTCCAGATCACGATAACCAGTGGAGAACTGGTGGTTCAGTAGATGAAATTGTGGCAGAATCTAAATTGGATGAAAAAAGTGTTTTGGACGGCATAAAAAAGTTTGCCAATGAAAAGCTTGTTAGACTAGAATTAATAAAACGCTCTATCCCAATTTCAGGTGTATAGATTTGACGCGGTTGAATCATTTTTGTAGTTTCTGTATATACTATTGTTAATATTTATATAATTTGAGCTAACCTTGACAGAAATCCACATTAACGATCCACAGCCATTTGATGATGATATAGCCGTTGAAAAATCTCTTAGGCCAAATATCATGGATGAATTTATTGGCCAAAAGGATATTGTTGACAGCCTAAAGCTGTATATAGAAGCAGCGAGCAAAAGAGGTGAGTCGTTAGATCATGTATTATTTTTTGGACCACCAGGCCTTGGAAAAACAACACTATCAATCATAATCGCACGTGAGCTTGGAGTGAACATAAAACAAACCTCTGGACCAGTTCTTGATAAAGCAGGAGACTTAGCTGGTATTTTAACCAGCTTAGAAGAAAAAGATGTTTTTTTCATTGATGAGATACATCGCCTAAATGCTGTTGTTGAAGAATATTTATATTCCGCAATGGAAGATTATAAAATTGAAATAATGATTGATAAGGGTCCAAGCGCAAGAAGCGTCCAGCTTAATGTTGAACCATTCACGCTGGTAGGTGCAACCACGCGGTTAGGAAGCTTAACTTCACCCTTAAGAGATCGTTTTGGAGTTTTACTGCGTTTTGACTATTACGAAAAAGAAGATCTATATGAAATAATTAAGCGCTCAGCTGAGATTTTAGAAGTTGAGATAGACAAAGATGGTGCGCTTGAATTAGCAAGCAGGTCTAGGGGGACGCCAAGAATAGCTAATCGCATTTTAAGACGAACCCGAGATTATGCTGATGTTAAAGCTAATGGCAAGATTTCTTCTGAGGTTGCAAAGGACTCTCTTAATACACTTGGAATTGATAAATTCGGATTAGATTCAATGGATAGAACTATACTAGATACATTGATTGATAAATTTAACGGCGGACCAGTTGGATTAAACTCTCTTGCTGTTGCAGTAAGTGAAGATGTATCTACAATAGAAGATGTCTATGAGCCTTTTCTAATAAAAGAGGGCTTTATACAGAGAACCAATCGTGGTCGAATTGCTCAAGAAAAATCTTATTCCCATCTAGGAAAAACTATAACAAAACAACAACAAAGGTTATTTAATGATTGAAAAAAAGAAAAAATGGAAACTTGCAGATTTTGATTACCCGCTTCCAGAAAAATATATAGCTCAATATCCAGCTAAACGTCGAGACCAATCCAAACTCATGGTAATCCACAAGGACACTGGAGAAATTGAGCACAAAACATTTTCAAATCTTCCTGATTATTTTAAGAAAAATGATTTATTGATCACAAATAATACAAAAGTATTTCCTGCGAGACTTTACGCAAACAAAGACAGAACAGAGGCAAAGGTCGAAGTTTTTCTTTTAAGAGAACTTGAAAATGATCTTTGGGAAGTAATGGTTAGGCCGGCTAGAAAAGTACGAATTGGAAATAAGTTGATGTTTACCAAGAACGTTTATTGCGATGTTATTGATAATACAATCTCAGGTGGGCGTGTTGTTCGGTTTGAATATGAAAATGAAGATATTTATGAAGTAATTGATAAGGTAGGAATCTCTCCCTTACCACCATATATCAAAAGAGAATCTGAACCAAAGGATAAAATTAGGTACCAAACTGTTTTTGCTCAGGAAAGGGGAGCGGTCGCAGCACCAACAGCTGGCTTGCATTTTACTGAGGGATTAATTAAAAGGCTGCATAATAAGGGAGCAAGAACTGCTCATACCACTTTACACATTGGCTTAGGAACATTTCGTCCAGTTCAAGTTGAGGATCTAAATCGGCATCAAATGGATTCAGAATATTTTGAAGTTTCTCCTGATACCGCTATGCTGATTAATGAGACTAAGAAAAAAAGAAAAAAGGTGTTTGCCGTAGGCACTTCAACAGTTAGGTCCCTTGAAACTGTTGCTGTTTCTGGATTTCAAGTATCGCCAAAAAGAGGATGGACAGACAAATTTATTTACCCCCCCTATGATTTTAAAATGGTTGATGCAATGATTACTAATTTTCATCAACCTAAAAGCACTTTATTGATGATGATCTCAGCTTTCGCTGATAGAGACTTGATTATGAAGGCCTATAGGGAGGCCAAGAAAAATAATTACAGATTCTTAAGCTATGGCGATGCAATGTTGATAATGTAATTTCATAAATGCTAGCATCAGCGATTATCCCGGCGGCTGGATCTGGAAAAAGATTTGGCGAAAAAAAACAATTGAAGGATTTAAATGGAAGACCTTTGATTTATTACACATTAATTCCTTTCATTGAATCAACAGCTATTAATGATATTATAATTGCTGCTCAGAAAAATGATGTTGATAAAATTGCTTCAGTTGTTGATTTAATTGCAACTGAGAAAAAAGTAAAAATAATTGAAGGTGGCGATACTAGACAAAGCTCTATCTATAATGCATTAGCTCAAACAAATAGCAATACAAAGTATGTATGTGTGCATGATGCTGCCAGGCCTTTTGTTTCTAGAGAACTTATTGAGAAATTGATTGATGCACTTAAGACCTGTGATGCAGTTACAGTAGGCCACAAATCAACTGACACTCTAAAGGAATTCTCAGACGGTGTAGTTAGTAGAACGATTGATAGAAAAAAAATATGGCAAGTTCAAACACCTCAAGCATTTGCAAAAGAGGTAATTGTGAATGCTTACGAATTAGCAAAAAAACAAAACATATTAGCAACAGATGATTCATCTCTAGCTGAAAAGGCAGGTTATCAAGTAAAAATAATTAATGATTCTTCTATTAATTTTAAAATTACAACGCAAGAGGATTGGATAATGGCAGAAGCGCTCTTAAGGCTTAAGAAAAATGTATAAAGTTGGTATTGGTTATGATGTTCATCAGTTAGAATCAGGTGAAAGTTTAATAATTGGTGGCGTTGATATTGATTTTGATAAAGGAATATCTGGTCATTCTGATGGAGATGTTTTAGTCCATTCAATTATTGATTCAATATTAGGTGCATCATCAAACGGTGATATAGGAAAACACTTTCCAAGTAGTGATGAAAAATGGAAAAACTTTAGTAGTCTTAAAATGTTGAGCTTTATCTATAATGATTTAATTAAGCGGGATTTTAAAATTGAACATATCGATGCTGTCATAATATTACAACAACCCAATCTTTCACGCTTTATTGAAAAAATGAAAATCAATATCTTAGAGAACCTTAACAACGAAAAATGTACAGTTTCTATTAAAGCTACTACGACAGACTATTTGGGATTTATTGGAGAAGGTAAAGGCATAGCATGCCAAGCCATTGCAACATTAAGCAAAAAATAGTTAATGCTCTTTCAGTCAAAATCGAAAATTAATCTCGGTTTAAAAGTTCTGAACAAACGTTCAGATGGTCTTCATAATATAGTTACAATTTTTCAGGAAGTAGATTTTGGTGATAAAATTGAATTAGTCAAACATAAGTCAGGATGTCAAATAAGGTCAGATGTGGACTGGATACCTCTTGACAGTTCAAACCTTTGTCATAAAGCATATAGTGTATTATGCCACGAATTGAACCAAGATCTTGGAGTTAAAATATCTCTAGAAAAAAGAATACCAGTTGGAAGTGGGATAGGTGGAGGATCTGCAAATGCTGCTGCCACTCTTAATGGATTAAACTCACTTTATAATTTAGGGCTTAACGATAAAAAACTTGAAAGTATTGCTGTTAATATTGGAGCAGATGTACCTTTTTTTATAAAGGGAGGCACGCAAATAGGGCAAGAAAAGGGTGAGAAATTATTACCAATCACTAAAAAACTTGAAGCAACAATCTTACTTGTTATTCCTAAAGTATCAATCAGTACAGAATGGGCATATAGTCAAATAAAAAATAAATTGAAATCTGACAACAGTATACTTAGATTCGCGGACTTGATGAGGAAGGATTTTCTCTCATTTAAGTTTTTTGAGAATGATTTTGAAAAGATTGTGATTCCTGCATATCCAGAGATTGGATCTATCAAGAATAAATTGCTAGATAGCGGTGCTAAATTTGCCAGTCTGTCGGGAAGTGGCTCGACTGTGTTTGGAGTATTTGACGATAAAGCTTATGCAAAAAAAGCTGCGTCCTATTTCCATAACTCACACTTGACCATTCTTACCAGGCCTATCTAAGCAATTAAACCTTACTTTTCAATTAAAATTATCGTACTGGGGCGTCGTCTAATGGTAGGACACCTGGTTTTGGTCCAGGCAGTTGGGGTTCGAGTCCCTACGCCCCAGCAATTAAAATTATGAATGATCAGTTAAAAATATTTTCTGGACGTAGTAACCCTGCTTTAAGCAAGGATATTGCTAATTACCTTGGTAAAGACCTTGGAAAGTTGACGATAAAGACTTTTTCAGATGGAGAGCTATGGCTTCAGTTTGAAGAGAATATCAGAGGTTGTGATGTATTTATTATACAGCCCACAAATAGCCCTGCTGAAAATATCATGGAATTAATTTTAATAATCGATGCCGCAGTTAGGGCTTCAGCCAAAACTGTCACCGCAGTTGTTCCTTATTTTGGCTATGGACGACAGGACCGTAAAGATAATCCGCGTGTTCCCATTTCCTCTAGAGTGATGGTAGATCTAATAACTGCTACAGGAGCTGACCGAATTATCACTATGGATTTGCACTCCACCCAAATACAAGGATTTGCAACAATTCCATTTGACCATCTCTATAGCAGAATGGTACTGTTAGATGCAATTAAATCTTTAAATTTTGATCAAGAAAATTCTGCAGTTTTGTCCCCTGATGTGGGCTCTGCTAGAATGAGTCAGTCTTATGCAAAAAAACTTGGAATGCATTTTGCTCTAATTGATAAAAGAAGATATGCGCCTAACAAAGCACAAGTAATGCATCTGATTGGAGATTTGAAAAATAAAGATGTGTTAATAATTGATGATATGATCGACACAGCGGGAACAACTGTTAATGCAGCTAACTCAGCTATAGAAAATGGCGCTAAAAGCGTTACTGCGGTAGCAACACATGCTATTTTATCGGGACCTGCAATCGACAGAATAAAAGATTCAGCTATAAGCAAACTCATTGTGACAGATACTGTATCCATCTCTGAAAACAAAAAATTAGACAATATGCAAATAGTAACTGTATCTGAAGTATTTGCAGAAGCTATCAAACGCGTTTACGATGGCAAATCCGTTAGCGCTTTATTCGAATTTTAAACTAGGTAAATATTATGGAATCATTTTTTAAACTAAATCTAGAACCAAGAAGTAAAACAGGAAATGCAGCAGCAAGGAAATTGAGACGAGATGGAAAAATTCCAGTAAATTATTATTACGGTGGTGAAGAAAATCAAAACATGTCGATTGATAAAAAGGTTTTGCATAAAGCTATTCAATCTGGGCAGCAAGTTTTTGAATTGGAATTAGATGGAAATACTATTTATGTCACCGTAAAAGAAGCACAATATCATCCCGTGACTGAACAAATCATCCATTTAGATCTTTTGCGAGTGAGAAGAGACGTGAAGATGAAATTCAGTATTCCACTAAATCTAGTTGGTGATTCAGTTGGAGCTATTGAGGGTGGTATTGTTTCTCAATCAGCTAATGCAATAGATATTGAATGTTTGCCGACTGGTGTTCCAGATAGTATTGATGTTGATATCACTAATTTAGAGCTTAATGGTACTGTATTTGCTAGCGATATTAATCTTCCTGATGATACAGAGTTATTATCACCTGAAGATACAACAATTGCAGTTTGTGCCCCACCAACGGCTGAAGTTGAAGTAGAGGTGCCTGACGAAGAGGGAGATGAAGAAGGTGAAGATGTTTCAGAAGCGCAAGATGATACTGAAGAAAAGAAAACCGATGGCGATGAAGATCAAAAACCTAAAGATGAAAGTTCAGATTAGATTTAATGTATTCATTTATAGGTTTAGGTAACCCTGGAAGTCACTATGCCCAAACAAAACATAATGCAGGTTTTTGGGTGATTGATGAATTGTGTAAACGTTGGAAGATGGATTTATTGCCAGGTGACGGTCAATATCTTTTTGCAGAAAATACTGAAAAAAACATAGTATTGATCAAGCCATTAACTGGAATGAATAATAGCGGTATGATAATTAAATCTTTAATTGCAAAGTGGAATTTAAAATTAGAGAACCTCTTTATTATTTTTGATGATGTCGATTTACCGCTCGGTAAAATAAGAATCAAACCTTCTGGAGGCGACGGTTGTCATAAGGGCATGGAGTCAATTATCTATCGCTTAGGAACAAACAGTTTTCCAAGAATTAGGTTTGGCATTGCTTCTGGAACCAATCTCAGACCCTCAGAAAAATATGTTTTAAAGGATTTTAGAAAAGAAGATCAAATAGTGGCTAATGAGGTAATTGTGAAAATATCTGATGCTATTGAATCTATTATTCAGGATGGTTTGAGTAAAACAATGAACCAATATAATGCATGAAGAATTTTTTAACGTAAGGAGTATTTTGTGAGCAACCTTTTGTATTTAACCTTTTGTTCGGGCGTTTTAGCAATGCTATTCGCATTTTGGAAAACAACCTGGATCAATAAACAAGATCAAGGTACAGAAAAAATGGAACGCATAGGAAAAGATATCTCTGATGGAGCCATGGCCTTTTTAAAAGCAGAATATAGAGTATTATCTGTATTCGTTGTTATTGTAGCATTTCTTCTCGGGTTCGCAAACTATGGCAATCCAAATTCAAGCTCTTTAGTGGCGTTGTCATTTATTGTGGGGGCATTAACCTCCGGATTCGCGGGATTTTTAGGTATGCGGGTCGCAACAAAAGCAAATAATCGCACTACCCATGCAGCAAGAACAGGTTTGGCGCCAGCATTAAACGTTGCTTTTACAGGCGGATCTGTTATGGGACTGTCTGTTGTAGGTCTCGGAGTTATTGGTTTAAGCGTTTTACTAATCTTTTATCTTTCGCTCTTTGATAATGATTACAATAGAATATTAACCGTGATATCTGGTTTTTCTCTTGGAGCATCATCCATTGCTCTTTTTGCAAGAGTTGGTGGAGGTATCTATACAAAAGCTGCAGATGTTGGTGCCGATTTAGTTGGAAAAGTTGAAGCAGGTATTCCGGAAGATCACCCACTAAATCCGGCAACAATTGCTGATAACGTAGGCGATAATGTTGGAGACGTGGCTGGAATGGGTGCTGATTTATTTGAATCATACGTTGGTTCAATAATAGGATCAATGGTTTTAGGGGCAAGCATTTTGTCTTTTGGCAGCTTTGATGTTTCATTTGTTGTTTTGCCCTTGATGATAGCAGCATCAGGTGTAGTTGTTTCGATAATCGGAACTTTTTTAGTGTCTGTAAAAGAGGGTGGTAATCCTCAAAGAGCATTGAATGTTGGTGAATTTGGGTCATCTGCAATAATGGTATTAGTCATGTTTCTTTTGATAACAAATCTTCTACCAGAAACATTTACTTTGAGTGGAAATGTTTATACAAGTCTAGGTGTTTTTTGGGCTTCGACAATTGGTTTGGTCGCTGGTTTAGGCATAGGTCTCATTACAGAACATTATACAGGAACTAACACTTCTCCTACGCTTTCAATTTCGCGGCAGTCATTAACTGGACCCGCTACAAACATTATAGCTGGTCTTGGAGTAGGCATGCAATCGACAGCTGGTCCCATTTTTATAATTGCAGGCAGTATTGTTGGAGCATACCATTTTGCAGGACTATATGGAATTGCAATGGCAGCTTTAGGCATGCTTGCAAATACCGGCATCCAACTTGCAGTAGATGCGTATGGACCAATTTCTGATAATGCCGGTGGAATCGCTGAAATGGCCGAGCTTCCTGCAGAAGTGAGAGATAGAACCGACAAGTTAGACGCGGTTGGCAACACAACGGCAGCAATCGGAAAAGGATTTGCCATTGGATCTGCTGCATTAACAGCACTTGCGCTTTTCGCAGCTTTTATGGTTCAAACAGGTATCCAGTCTATTGATATAGCCAATCCAATGGTGATGGCTGGCTTGTTTGTTGGAGGAATGTTACCCTTCCTTTTTTCATCACTTGCAATGGGGGCCGTTGGTCGTGCAGCTATGTCAATGATTGAAGAAGTTCGCAGACAATTTAATACTATCCCTGAATTAAAATCAGCCCTGGCAGTATTAAAAAAGTATGATGATGGAGAAAAGTGGTCAGAGGAAGACATTAAGATATTTGAGGCCGCAGACGGAAAAGCAGAGCATGGAAAGTGTGTTGAAATTTCTACACAATCAGCTATTAAAGAGATGGTAATTCCAGGAATGCTGGCAGTAACCACGCCTGTTCTTGTAGGCTTTGTTCCAAAGCTTCTAGGAAGCAATCAAGGTCCAGAAATTTTAGGGGGATTATTAGCAGGCGTTACCGTTTCTGGCGTCTTAATGGCAATTTTTCAATCCAATTCAGGTGGAGCGTGGGACAATGCAAAGAAAATGATTGAAGAGGGTATTAGTGTTGATGGTAAATCTTATGGTAAAGGATCTGAGGCACACAAAGCTGCGGTTGTAGGAGATACAGTAGGTGACCCATTTAAGGATACCTCAGGCCCATCGCTGAATATTTTAATAAAACTTATGTCGGTTGTATCATTAGTTATTGCACCATTGATAGCCTAGAATTGAAGGAGATATAATATGAGATATTATGAAAGTTTATATATAGTTAATCCAAATTTCGAGCAAGGAAAACTCGATGATGTTATGAAGACAGTTACTGAAACTATTTCAGAGTTTGGATTTAAAACTATCAACCATTTTGTGTGGGGTAAGAAAAGATTGGCTTACAATATCCAAGAACACAAGTATGGTTCCTATGTGTTGTTGCATTTTGAAACAGACTCATCCGAAAATCTTGACAAGTTTGAAAGATTTATGGTTTTGCAAAAGCCAATCTTAAGAAATCAAACAGTTGCTTTGCAGGATAAACCTGGTAAGCAGACAGAAAAAGCATCTTCAGGTGAAGAGGAGAAAAAAGACCCCCCTAAAGATAGCTCTGAAAAAAAAGATAAACCATCTGATGATGCAGCTAGAGAAACTGAAGTAGAAGAACCAAGCGAAATTAAACAAGAAATCGAAAAAGAAGAGTCTAACGAACCGGAGCAAGAAACTGAAGCAGAAGAACAAGTTCAAACAGAGGAAAATGAGGAGAACGAGTAATGGCATTCCAAAGTAAAAGAAAATATTGCTATTTTAAAGAAAATTCCATTTCAGAGATTGATTATAAAGATGTGAAGCTTTTAAGAAGATTTGTTACTGATCAGGGAAAAATAATGCCTAGAAGAGTAACCGGAACAAGCGCAAAGATGCATCGAAAATTAGTTCGAGCTATTAAGAAAGCGAGAAATATAGCTTTGATGCCTTACACTAATACAAGCACTGAGAGTTAATTATGGAAGTCATACTATTAAAAGAACATGATTCATTAGGTGAAATTGGCGATATTGTAAATGTTAAACCTGGTTATGCTAGAAATTTTCTATTTCCTAATGGGATTGCAGTTCGCTCTTCAAAGCGTAATATCGCGTTAGCTGAGGAACAGAAAAAAACACTTCAAAAAAGATTAGATAGAGAATCAAAAGCCAATCAAGAACTAATGGCTCAATTGGCTAAAGTTGAAGTTTCTATTGAAGTTGAAGTAGGCGAAGAAGATAAAATGTTTGGATCAGTTACTAATTTAGATATTCATAAAGCTTTAGCTGAAAAAGATGTGAAAATTGATCGTCAATCAATATTATTAGATCAGCCAATTAAAGCTTTAGGTGTACACAATGTTCCTGTAAAATTATCCAGCGGCGAAAAACAAGAAATAAAAGTTTACGTTATTAAAGCCTAACTTTTTTTCCTAAAAAAAGGTTAATTCAATTTAAAGTCGGTAAATTGCTATATGTATGCCGATGTTTCATTCCCTATTTCTAGCTTTCAGGTTTTTTCCTATAAGATACCAGAAAATCTAGCTACAGTCGCTTCTGTGGGTTCCACGGTTAATGCTCCATTAGGAAAAAGAATGGTTAGCGGTATTATTGTTAGATGCTATAGTGAGAGTAAATATACCGGCAAAATAAAAGAGATAACTTCTATTGAGGAAGGCAAACCGATACTTGATGGACAGCTATGGAAATTGATAACATGGCTTTCAAGTTATTATGACACCCCTATTGGTTTAGCTGCGAAAGCTGTTCTGCCTTCCAAGCTTAGTACAAGTTATGAACCAAAAAAACAAAACTTTGCAAGAGTACTTCATTCACAAAATGAGAAAAATATTAAAGGGTCAACACAGATAAAAGTTTTTAACTTTCTCAAATCCCAAAATTTAGCTGTCCCCTTCTCAGCGCTTAAAATATTTTCACCAAATCCTTCTTCTATTTGTAATTCTTTAGAAAAAAAAGGCTTAATCGAAATAATTCAAAAGCCGGTGATACCTAATATCTATGAAACATCTCTTGAAAGTGAGCCCAAAGAAATTAATCTCACCAGCGATCAACAAAACGCTATTTCAGCAATTTGCAACTCCCTTGATCAAAATATTTTCGACCCTTTTTTATTACACGGTGTCACTGGTAGTGGTAAAACCGAAGTCTTTATTGACGCTGCTAAACATGCAATGAACCAAAACAAGTCCGTAGTAGTTTTATTGCCAGAAATTTCTACGACCCCTCAAATTGCCGGAAGGTTTAAATCAGTTTTTGGTGATAGCGTTGCGGTCTGGCATTCCAAGCTATCCAAGTCATCCAGAGCTTGGATATGGAAAAAAATATGTAACGGTGATTTTAAAATAATTGTTGGGGCGAGATCTGCAATTTTTACTCCATTGAAAAACTTAGGTTTAATCATAGTTGATGAGGAACAAGAAAACGCATATAAACAGACCTCTTCCTCTCCAAAATATCATGCAAAAGAAGTTGCATTGATGCGAGGAAAAATAAGCAAAGCTACCGTAATACTTTCTAGCGCTACTCCCAGCATCGAAACTTATTTCAATTATAAATCTAATAAGTTTAAATACTTAGAACTTCCCAAGCGATTTGGCAATGCAAAACTTCCTGAGGTTCATCTTGTCAATATGATCGATGAGAACAAAGCAACTGAAAACTATGACACTATCTTTTCACAGCTGCTACTTGATAAAATAGAGGACAGAATAAAAAAAAATGAGCAGGTAATACTCCTGCATAATCGTAGAGGTTTTGCTCCTATTTTACGGTGCGATGATTGCGGTGAAATTAGCAAATGCCCACATTGCCAGCTATCTCTAACCTTTCATAAAACAGACAACGTGCTTAAATGTCATTTTTGTAATTTCACCAAACCTCCTGCTGGAAAATGTGCCAACTGCTCAAGTTTCAATGGACGTCTGAGTGGTACCGGTACACAGAAAATCGAAGATGAACTTGCCAAGTTATTTCCAGACGCGGTTATTGATAGGCTCGACCTTGATGCGGCACCTACTGCACAAAAGATATTTCATGCTCTAAATAAATTTTCAAAAAATGAAATCCATATTTTGGTCGGTACCCAGATGATTGCAAAGGGCCTCGACTTTCCTAATGCTACTTTGGTGGGAATTATAAATGCAGATACAGGATTATTTCTACCTGATTTTAGATCAGGTGAAAAAGTGTTTCAGCTTATATACCAAGCGGCAGGACGCGCAGGTCGCGGATCAGTGCCAGGTGAAGTTGTCGTCCAAACCTATAACTCTGATAACGAAATAATTAATGATGCGGTTAATTTTGATATGGTAGGATATTATGAAAAGTGTCTTGCTGAAAGATCCGATCTGAATTATCCACCATTTAGCTGGTTAGTAAAGCTAGAAATAAGAGGGAAAAATAAACGTCATGTATCCCATGCCATTGAAACGCTCAATAACAATATACCATCTCTTCCAACCGGTATTGAAAAATTAGGACCATCTCCGTGCTATAGAGAAAAACTCAAAGACCAATATCGAATGCAAATTGTTCTTAAGTCCAATAAAAAACACGATAGTTCAGGAGCACGCGTACACCGTATTTATAAGCATGCTATCAACAAGAGTCAGCTTATGAAAAACACCAGTAGTAAAATAATCGTCGACGTAAATCCAATTTCTTTATTATGATTATTAAAATATTTTCTTTATTAGTATTGATTTCCATAATGAGCGCTCAAAATGCATTCTCAGGTTTAAGCGCTTGGACGCACGGAGGTACGGTAGGATATTCTGGTGGAGGGTATCTTTTTTCTTTTCAAAATGCGTTTAGAAATGCGGCAATGCTTGTTGATGCAGAACGCACTGTACAATTAAGTCTGGTGAGGTATCCTGCTGAAGTAAACGCACAGTCTGCAATAATTAATGGAAAAATCAAAGACCACCATCTCGGTTTTGCGATCAATAATATCAACTATGGTATATTTGAATCACGCACTGCGGATAATGTGTTAACAGGATCATTTTCTGCAAACGATACCCATATTCAAATTGGTTATGGCCGTTTTATTTATAAGGACAAAATAATTGCGGGACTAAACAGCGGTTTATTCTTTAGTCAGCTTGAAAAAACGAATGCTAGCCTCATTACAATGTCACCTTCTGCTTTGCTTCGCGCAACACATTTTACTGCAGCTATAACAATTGAACATTATGGTAAGGTCTTAGATTCCTATACCTCACACTCAGAGCACCTCACACCATCGCTAGTCTTTTCGTTGCACAGGGCACTCAACAGATACCCACTAGAGCTTGAATTATCTTCTGTATCAACTGCTGAAACCAATAAGAGAGTCTACCGTGTATCTGCTCTTTATAAACCCTACAATAATCTTTACTTTAAAGGTGGAGTATCGTCCAATAGATTAGATAGAATTAGCGGTGACCAGCTTCGAAGAAATTTATTCAATGATATGGGATTTGGTGTTGGGTATGCATTTGACAATATAATTATAGATTGTAATACCTTTACGTATTCCGATAGCCATTCGATTTTTAGCATCGCAATTTCCTCAAAGTTTTAGTAATTAAAATCAGTTTTCCTAATTTGTCTTAATATTTTAAGTTTATATCAATATTTTTTAATAATTTAAGTATAATCTTAATAATACAATAAAGGGCATGGTATGGATAAAGTAGATATACAGATACTTGAAATTCTTCAAAAAGACGCTAGGGCTTCCGCTAGCGATATATCAAAAAAAGTAAAACTTTCGATTCCATCAGTTGGAGACAGAATTAGAAAGCTCAATGATAAAATCATCACAAAATACGCCGCAATTTTAAATCATAAAGAAGCTAATTTAGATCTTACAGCCTTTATATTTATTGTGAGTGAGCATTCAGATCATTACGATGATTTCATTCAAAAGACCAAAGAATCCAAAGAGGTTTTAGAGTGCCATTCTGTTACAGGGCGCGGGTCACATATGTTGAAAATACGCGTTGAAAATTCTCAGGCATTTGAGGATCTATTGTATGAAATTCAAAACTGGCCTGGAGTATCTCGAACCCGCTCTAATGTTGTTTTATCTACCTATAAGGAGACTGCAGAAATCAATCTGACCTCTCTTAAGAAATATAATAATATCAAGTAGGCAGCCACATTATTTCATAAAGACCATTTTTTTCGTTTGAACAAATTGGTCAGTTTGTAGCTGATAGAGATATACTCCATTACTGACTGGCGCACCATCATTATTGGTCGCATTCCACATTACATTATGATAGCCTGCATTTAGATTTGTCATGGTAAATCGTTTAATTTCCTGTCCAACCATGTTGTATATCACCAGATTCACAGTCGCCGATTGCGGTAACTGAAATTGAATGCGCGTTGATGGGTTAAAGGGGTTGGGATAGTTATCGCTTAGCGCATACTGTGATGGAACACCCGTATTCTCAACCGATAAGAAACCGCCTCGATCTAAGACAACTACTTTTTGATCACCCGTAACCGACACCGTATCAATACCATCCGTAGCATCAACAGTAAAGGATGCCTGCGCCCGAGGAATGCTTGGCAATTTATTAAACACGGTATCGGAAAGCGCGGCATAAGAAAGGGTGTATGCGTTATCAGTAACGGATGCTACAAGACGACTGCCGTACCTGCCAACAGATAAATATACAAGATAGGTAATCGTTTCTTGGTCTGGATCAAGACTTTCGGTCCACTCAAGACTATATTCGAGATCGGAATTTACCATGGTAACATCAATCGTATCGGTATCCAGCGACATCCACTCAAACTCCGATGGTGCATCTTGGGTGTTTACGACTGTAAACACAAAGGATGTAGAATCAGTGTCTTCTCCATCAGTTGCAAAAACCGTTACGGACGCATTGCCAAAGTAGTCGGGCTCTGGAACGATTGAAAGCTCGTTGTCCACCAGCGACACCTTAATACCAGACGTATCTGGAGAAGCTGCAAACGACACTGCATCTCCCTCAACATCTGTAGCAGATAACATGTAGACAGAAGCCGCTGAAATGTCTTCAGTTGTGGAATCGCTACTAATAGAGGCTATTACAGGTGCATCGTTCACCGCTTTTACTTCAAAATTTATACTAGTAGTATCGTGCGCCTTGCCATCGCTCACTACTGCCTCAATAGTACCCGTTCCATACCAATTGTCATTTGGCACCACTAAAATAGAATCGGTATACAGCTGCAGGGTCACTTCCTGCGTTGCAGTAGTAGCGGAGTAGGATAAGCTGTCTTTGTCAATATTTTGGACAAATAGTTTGATGTAGGAAATTTCATCTTCCAGAAGATTTGAGTCTGAAAATCCGATAAATTCTGGTGGTGCGTTAGGAGCCATGGTGATTACGCTCGATGCCGCACTTTCATTCCCAATAGAGTCTACCGCAGTTATCTTATAATAATAGGTTTCCCCATTTAAAAGTCCTGTATGGGTAAAAGTCGTCGATGTCTTTGGTATCATTGCAAGTAGGTTTTGTGGGGTATTTGAAAGGTCCCCATATACATTGTAATGCGACAAATCGGCTGCAGGACTCGCGGCCCATTGAATGGTGATTTGTCGATCATCACCCGCTCCCACCACAAGCGTTGGAGCGCTTGGCGCGAGCGTGTCAGATGGGACTACCGGATCTACTATTACTGTATCTACGGTTATGGTATTTAGTTTTACTGTATTGACCGTTTGATCTTGTACGGAAGCATTGCCCGCCGCATCCTTGACAGAATTTGCCTGGACGAACAGGCGTAGCGTTTCCGAACCATTTGCCACACCGGTCAGTGAAATGCCCAAGGATACCGAATCAGCTTCGTGAAAAATACTAGACGGAGCCGCAGAAACCAGTTTAGCGCTACCCCCTGTTAATGTAAATGAAAAAGCTGTTGGCGATAATGCGCCGGTTGATCCGATTCCTTTGATGGTCTCATTAAACTTAACATTGACCGTTGAATTGTCTGCAGCAACCGTCAATGCGGCTACCTC
>CAJWZD010000014.1 GCA_913049685.1 uncultured Fidelibacterota bacterium | reverse complement strand
TCCGATCTGGCGTAAGAAGTATTAGCAGGCTTCTCTCTATAATACCTATAACCTGAAGTATGAGTTAATAAGTGTATTACTTTAAGTTCATTTTTACAATTATATACCTTGTCGTCATCGTTTTTACACTTCAAGTTTTTATAATTAGGAATGTATTTTGAAACATTATCATTAAAATCATACTTACCATCTTCGTATAGCAACATCATAGCTACGATAGTTATTGGTTTGGACATGGACCAAATAGGAAATATAGTCTCATCGGTTATATCAGCATCCCCCTCTCTGCCAGAATTGACCACAGATGAAAATTGAATTTTCTCATCTTTGTATAGCATGAATGTATTGCTTCCCGTTATTTTTTTATCTACCAATTGATTTTGGTAATTCTTTACAGTTCTCTCAATTTCAGCAATGCTTGACGAATTATTATTGCATGAGAAAAAGAATAAAAATGAAAATAAAATATTAATTTTATTCATACTAAATCCTTGATTTATATAATCTATAACATACTATAAATTATATATCCACGCAATCAAGAGTTGTGATGAACGGATACGGGGCTTGTTCTACCCCAGTTCTACCCCAAACAGTTCTACCTTTTGATATATATTGCGATATGATACGATACTTAACACAAAACAAAAAGCCCCTCAGTAAAGAAGGGCTTTATGTCTATAATTGAGGGTTATCCTCATGTCGGGGTGGAGAGATTCGAACTCCCGACCCCCTGCTCCCAAAGCAGGTGCGCTAACCGGACTGCGCCACACCCCGAAATAAATTTTTGATCAATTGGGTGAGTGATGGGACTTGAACCCACAGCCTCCTGTGCCACAAACAGGTGCTCTAACCAGTTGAGCTACACCCACCATACAAACTGAAATCTCACTTATTGAAGCCGGCTAAATTAGCATTATTACGTGTTCATGTGAAAAAGATTTTTTATTTAACCAAGAATTAGCTTTAGAACCAAATTTGTTGATTATGTTGTAATTTTAAGCATGCGACTACTTACTAGATATATACTTAAACAGCTTCTGATGCCATTTATGTTTTCGCTTCTTATTATTATTTTTGTTCTTTTTACACAATTTCTTCTTAGGGCAATTGATAGATTTATTGGAAAAGGTCTCGACATAGGAACTATTTTTGAGTATCTATTTTTAAACCTTGGTTGGATTGCAGCGTTGTCAGTTCCTATGGCTGTTCTTGTAGCTGCTTTAATGTCATTTGGGCAGTTTTCAGAGGACAATGAAATAACAGCAATGCGCGCATCTGGAATTAGCTTTAACACAATTCTAAGGCCCGCAATTCTTTTTGGTATGGCCATATCCGCAGTATTGATTTTATTTAATTCATTCATTATGCCTGAAATGAACTTTAAAGCTAGAATGCTATCAGGTGATATCTACAGAAAACGTCCCGACCTTAATATTGAACCAGGTTATTTCATGGATGACCTTCCAAGTTATAGTATGATCATACGTGACAAAGAAGGAGATACTTTAAAAGATGTACGAATATTCAGTAAAGGCTCCGGTCAAACGCAAACAAGCATTCACTCAAAGACCGGGGAACTTTCAACAATTGATGATGCTATCGTTCTAGATATGTTTGATGGAGAAATCCATGAGTTGGATACGCGTGATTTTGGGAATTATAGAAGAATAGAATTTGATAAACATAAAATAACTATTGCCGCTGATGACCTATTCTTGAATCGAAGAGATACAACTAGTAGATCTGATAGGGAGATGACGGTTCCAATGATCTTTAATAAAAGAGAAAACATATCAAATAGGATTAGTATAGTCAATTCAAGAATAGGAAGAGCATTTACACGAACTGGTCTTGATAGTATTGTACCTGCTACATTTGATGAATCTCAGGTTTTTCTATCTGACTATAAAAAAGCGTATAGTGCAGACTCCTCATTTACTGCTGATGAAAAGTATAAAAAAGAAAAAGACATAAATATTACTGAAAGACAGCTAAGGAATGAGTATAATCTTTTACGTAGCTACGCCAAATCTAGTAACAAATATGAAGTGGAGTTGCATAAGAAGTTTTCGCTCCCAGTCGCATGCATTTTATTTGTAATGACCGGCGCATCTTTAGGTGTTTTATTTAGAAAAGGTGGATTTACCATAGCCGTAGGACTTTCATTTGGATTTTTTCTGATATACTATATAATGATGATAGGTGGAGAAGACCTTGCAGATCGAAATATCGTTTCTCCTGTAGTTGGCGTGTGGTCTCCAAATGTTATCCTCTTAATAATATCAATGTATTTAATACTCTATACTATAAGAGAGCAAGCCCCTTTAAGATCTGGATTTAATTTTATAAAAAAACTTTTAAAAAGTGGACGTCCAAAAAATAACGAATAAAAAACTTGAGGGTGACCCTCTAACTGATAATGAGCTTGAATTCGTTATCAAGTCGTATGTTGATAATGCTATTGATGATAGCAGTATGGGTAAATTTTTAAAATCTATCCATTTAAAAGGAATGGAAATAGATGAGATAGTCTCTCTTACTCAAATTATGATTGATTCCGGTGAAACTATAGATTTTTCAAATCTTGGATCTTTTGTAGCAGACAAGCACTCCACCGGCGGTGTTGGAGATAAGGTTTCAATCATTCTTGGTCCTGTATTAGCTGCATTGGGAATCGCAGTTCCAATGTTGGCAGGTCGAAGCCTAGGTCATACAGGCGGCACTATTGATAAACTTGAAACAATACCAGGCTTCAAGACCGATCTTAGCATTACCGATTTTAAAAAAAATGTCGAAAGATCTGGGCTCTGCATTATGTCGCAAACCAATACCATTTGCCCTGCAGATAAAAAAATATATGCCTTAAGAGATGTTACCGGAACCATTGATTCAAACCCTTTGATCTGTGGATCAATAATGAGTAAAAAAATTGCCGAAGGTATTGATGGACTGGTTTTAGATATTAAAATTGGGAACGGCGCGTTCATGCGCACCCTAGCAGAAGGAAAACAGTTGGGGAATTTATTAAAGTATGTAGGCGAAAAATTTAATGTTACAACAAATATAGTCTATTCAAACATGAATCAGCCCTTAGGTAGAACCGCTGGTATGTGGTGTGAGATCAATGAATCTATTGAAGCGCTTAAAGGGAATGGGGCTATTGATTTAATGGATGTTGTTTTCGAACTTGGAAGTAAATTAATTATTGATTCAGGATTAACAGATAATCCTTCTAAGGCAATTGAGATGCAAAGACAATGTATCGATAGTGGCGATGCTTATGATAAGTTTGAAGAAATGGTATTCAACCAGGGCGGTTATATTGGAAAGACAAGTGAGCTCAATGAGCCCTTATTTTCAAAAAAAGTTATATCTGAAAAAAATGGTTTTATAAAATCGTTTGACACAACCGCATTGGGATGGGCAGCAGTTCAGATGGGATGCGGGAGAATAAATAAGAATGATAATTTAGATAATACTGCTGGTATTGCATTCAATGCAAAAGTAGGTGATCAGGTGAATAAAGGGGACTCTATAATGCAATGCTTTGGTTCTAATGAAAACAAACTCAATCAGGCTTATTCACAGCTAAAAGAAACTTTTCAGATTGCGGAAGAAAAAGTTGAATCTCTAGCAATGATATTTAGAGATTAATTCATTCTATGGACTTTGCAGATCTGCGAAGGTTCAGTTCCTTTTATAAAGATTTCTTTCTCAATAGAACATAAATTTGTGGGTCTGTCTTTGGTTTCTGTGCAGATGGTAAAGTCCACTACGCCATCAGGTCGCTCAAACTTTTGACGTTTTAAACCTAAGGTATCATGAGCCGCAGCCATGAAACTTGCCCAGGCTGGAAGAGCTGCTTTTGAACCATCTTGACCTTCACCAAGACTTACTCTAGGATCATCAACCCCCATCCATACTCCTGCTGCGATTTGCTTTGAGAATCCAACGAACCATGCATCAGTCCAATTTTGTGTTGTGCCAGTTTTACCTCCAGCAGGATGATAAAAGTTGTATTTCCAGCGTGCACTTCCGCCGGTTCCCTTATCAAGAACGGTTTGGAGCATTGATGTCATAACATAAGCTGACTCTTCACGTAACACTTCCTCACGAATTGGGAAGTATTCTTTAATCATATTTCCATATCGATCCTCAACGCGCGTTATTCCAAAAGGCTGATTTAAAAGACCTCTGTTTGAAAAGGCTGAATATGCATTTACCATATCCAAAAGATATACCTCAGACGTTCCAAGAGCTATAGCATCAACAGCTCTAATATCAGTAGTAATTCCCATTCGTTTAGCTGTAGATTTTATTTCTGTGGCAGGTACCAGCTCTTTAACCACTCGAATTGCAATAAGATTCACAGACCTTCTAATACCTTCTCTTAAAGAAGTTAGTCCGCTTGTAGAGCCATCATAGTTTCTCGGCATCCATTTTTCCCATTCACCATCAGCGTTTAAAACTCTTAATACCAAAGGCTGATTTAAAAGCTGCTTAGTTACAGGATAACCATTATCAATAGCAGTTGTATAAACAATTGGTTTGAATACTGACCCAGGCTGTCTTTGCGCCTGCACTGCCCTATTGTATTGATCGTGATAGTCTGGCCTTCCGCCTACCATAGCTAATATCGCACCTGAATTAGGATCAAGGGCTACCATTGCTCCTTGAACAAGTAGCTTATTTCGCAATTCTTTGTATAGCGCAGAATCGCCTTCCATCATCATTTTTACCGTATCCTCTGGAAATATTCCAAGATATGCTAATTGTGAAAATTCATCTTCATCGCTAAAAAGCCTGCTATTGAGCTTACTTTGATTTTGCTTAATGATTTTTATTAATGATTCTTCAGCAACGTGTTGTAATCGTGAGTCAAGCGTAGTATATATTTTAAGTCCATCTCTATAGATATTTACTCCGAGCCTATCGTCCTCCTTTTCCATTGTTCTTCTAACGTATTCTGTAAAGTAGGGAGCAATGCCTTTAGCTTGATTTGCTGTTACATTCTCTCTTTCAATAGCTCTTGCCTCAAGAAACATATCTTTATTTATAAACTTTTCATCACGCATTACACGTAAGACAACATTCCTTTTATAATGTGCTCGCTCGGGATACGTGATTGGCGAAAATCTTGCTGGAGCAGGCAAAATACCAACAAGCATCGCACTTTCACCTAGAGTCAATAAAGACACGTCTTTTTTAAAATATCTTTTTGCAGCGACTTGAACGCCGTAGGTGCCGTGACCAAAATGTACATTATTCAAATACATTTCGAGAATCTCATCTTTTGTATAGGTTCTTTCAATTTGAATAGCAGTAATAATTTCTTTTATTTTTCTTGTGATAGTCTTTTTAAATCCAATGGTGTCATACAATGTTCTGGCAACTTGCTGTGTTAGCGAACTAAAGCCTTGCTCGTATCCAAGATTAATAATATTGATGACTACAGCTCGTAAAATACTTTTTGAATCGATCCCCCAATGATTATAAAACCTTCTATCCTCAGATGCAATTACGGCATTTTTCATATTATTTGGAATCTGGTCCAAGCTTACGAAAATCCTTTTTTCAAAAAATAGCTCATCAAGGACCTCTCCATCTGCTGAATAAATTCTGGTAATAAGATCTGGGTCATAATTTTCAAGCTGATCAAGAGATGGTAGATTTTGGGCTAAATAAAAAACAAATGCGATTACACTTATCGCTCCTAATATTGATACCACAACTGCTGCTTTTAAATATTTTAGGATAAGCTCAAAAGAGATCATTTTCTAGTGCATAATTAGAATTTTAAAAAAATTGAAATAAAAAATGCTGGTTGGCTGAGGAATAGCTTCAATCAAAAAAACTATTTTTTTGAAGGTTTTATCATTTTTTGTGGATCAACTAACTCATCAAAATCCTCACCTGACATATAACCTAAATCAATAATTGCTTCTCTTAATGATGTGTTATTTTCGTGTGCTTTTTTTGCTACTTCGGCAGCTTTATCATAACCAATGTGTGGATTCAAAGCTGTCACTAGCATAAGCGAATTGTATAGATTTGTTTTAATTTTTTCTTCATTAGGAGTGATTCCATCCACACAATTTTCTCGAAACGAATCAGATGCATCGGCTAAGAGTCTAATTGATTGAATAATATTATACGCAATCACAGGTCTGTAAACATTTAATTCAAAATTTCCACTCGCTCCAGCAATTGAAATGGTTAAATCGTTACCCATAACTTGGGTACATACCATGGTCATCGCCTCACATTGAGTAGGGTTAACTTTTCCAGGCATGATTGATGAGCCTGGCTCATTTGAAGGGATTATAATTTCACCAATTCCAGATCTAGGGCCGCTAGCTAGCCATCTAATATCATTTGCGATTTTAAATAGAGATACGGCCAATGTTTTTAATGATCCAGAAAGCTCCACAATGCTGTCCTGACCCGCTAATGTTTCAAATTTATTCGGTGCGGTCTTGAATGGCAATCCAGTCAATTTGGCTATATTTTGTGCTACTGATTCTGCAAATCCCTCAAATGTATTAATTCCTGTACCAACTGCAGTTCCGCCCATGGACAGCTCAAAGCAATTTTCCAAGGAAGATTCGACTCTTTGAATATTATGATCTAGTGCTGATGCGTATCCCGAAAATTCTTGTCCGAGGCTAAGTGGAGTCGCATCCTGAAGATGTGTCCTTCCAAGCTTAATTATTGAATCAAATTCATTAGCCTTTTTATCAAAAGACGAATGCAGCTTCCTAATTGAAGGTAATAATTCATTGGAAACCATATCAACTGCAGCAATATTAATAGCAGTGGGAAATGTATCGTTTGTTGATTGACACATATTAACATGATCATTGGGATGAACAGGTTCCTTACTTCCAATCTTACCTCCCAAGATCTCAATTGCGCGATTAGCAATCACTTCATTGAAATTCATATTTGATTGTGTGCCAGATCCTGTCTGCCAGACAACTAGCGGGAAATGATCATCTAGTTTCCCATTGATTACTTCCCCTGCAGATTCAATAATGGCATTGGAAATATTGGAATCTAATTTTCCTGCAGCATGATTTGTCAGCGCTGCGGCTTTTTTTAAAATTCCATATGACTTAATTAGTTCACGTTGAAATTTTTCACCACCTATTTTAAAATTTTGGAGCGACCTCTGAGTTTGAGCTCCGTAGTACCTATCATTCGGTACTTCAAGAATCCCCATACTGTCTTTTTCTTTTCGGTATTCCAAGATTTTCTTCTATTTAACTACCCAATTATCACCCGAATCTAATAATTGCTGGACGGAGCCTTTTGGTTTCTTTTTAATTGCATCATTGATTTGATCAACTATTAAGTCCTCGTAGGTTGGCATATCGATTGCATAAAAAACACCTAATGGGTCTGGAAAATCAGGGTTATATGTCATATTTGCTAATAAAGATGCAATTATATAATCTTTTTTATCATGAACTAATGCATCATCGATATTTAGTTTATCTCCAAATTCAAATACCTTGGGAATGTTTCCATCAAGCCTAATTCCTTTATTTTTTTCAGCACCAAATACCATCGGCTGACCGTCCTCTAATAATAAAACAGTATCAGACTTTGTATCACGATCAGTTAAAGATGAAAAAGCGCCATCGTTAAAGATATTACAATTTTGATAAATCTCAATAAAGGAGGTTCCTTTGTGATTATAAGATTGATTGATTATATCCTGCATATGTTTTGACTCTTTATCCAAAGTGCGTGAAACAAAAGTAGCTCCTGCTCCAAGCGCTAAAGACAAAGGATTAAAAGGGCCATCTAAAGAACCCATTGGGGTAGATTTTGTAACTTTTCCAACTTCAGATGTCGGAGAATATTGGCCTTTAGTCAAACCATAAATACGATTATTGAACAACATTACGTTAAGATCAAGATTTCTTCTCAACATATGGATAGTATGATTTCC
Source organism: uncultured Fidelibacterota bacterium (assembly GCA_913049685.1). Lineage (GTDB taxonomy): Bacteria > Fidelibacterota > Marinisomatia > Marinisomatales > TCS55 > TMED108. The sequence goes on along the minus strand of CAJWZD010000014.1, from coordinate 35,116 downwards.
ACCAATGGAGAGTGAATCTCCATCACCAGTAACCACCCAAACAGAAAGATCAGGGTTCGCCAACTTGACGCCAGTTGCTACGGCAGGTGCTCTTCCATGAATAGTATGGAACCCAAAAGTATCCATATAGTAAGGGAAACGACTAGAGCAACCTATTCCAGAAACAAAAACGAAGTCTTCCTTTTTTCTACCAAGGTCAGGGAATACTTTTTGGGTTTGAGCTAAAATAGAATAGTCACCACAACCAGGGCACCACCTAACTGCTTGATCGGATGTAAAATCTTTTCTGGTATAAGCTGATGGCGCTGATGTGGTGGTTTCAACTTGTGTGGAGTTGGTTGGCATTTCAGGCCGCTCTGCGGTTCCTTTATTTATCCTAACAATCATTGCCTTGGCCTTAGCTTTAATAACTTTATTGTCTAAAGTGTTTAGAGGCACATCATTACCATCCAGCGCATGATTAACAACTGTTGCGAGTATTTCCTCTGGACTTTGTGTTTGATTTGACTTTGTTTTTGAATCTGCCATAGTATTTAACCTATCATTTCCTTAACTGTGTGTTGAATATCATCCGAGCTAATAGGCTTACCTCTAACAAGATTTAATCCTTTAGCATCAACTAAGTATTCTGCACGAATCATTTTGATTAGTTGACCGTTATTAATTTCTGGTATTAAAACATTTTTAAATTTAATTAAAATTTCACCAAGATCATTTGGAAAAGGGTTTAACCAACGCAAGTTTAAATGGCTAACTTTAAACTTTTCATCTTGAAGTGCCTCTGCAGCTGATCGGCATGCACCCATGGTTCCACCCCAACTCAAAATAAGCAAATCCCCACTCTTCTTTCCAAAAATTTCGGTAGGATCAAATTCATTTGCGATGTTTTTAACTTTTTGTTCGCGAGTTTTAACCATATGATGATGGTTATCTGGATCATAATTCACATTACCAGTTACATCTTCTTTCTCAATACCACCAATGCGGTGCTCAAGACCTTTTGTTCCTGGAATTGCCCATGGCCTTGCGAGCGTATCTTTATTTCGAAGATATGCCATAAACTGACCATCCGAAATATTAGATTTATCGGCAAATTTAACTTTAAAGTCTGGTAAATCTTTTAATGCTGGAATCTGCCACGGCTCTGAGCCGTTAGCTAAATAACCATCCGTTAACAAAACAACTGGTGTCATATATTTTACAGCTATTCGACAAGCCTCATATGCAGCGAAGAAACAATCGCCTGGAGTTGAAGATGCAAGTACTGGTAATGGCGCTTCTCCGTTTCTACAATACATAGCCTGTAGCAAGTCAGACTGCTCAGTTTTTGTCGGAAGACCCGTGCTTGGACCCCCTCTTTGAACATTGATAACTACCAATGGTAATTCTGCTATTACTGCTAAACCCATGGCCTCGCTTTTGAGCGCTATGCCTGGACCAGATGTAGCCGTAACGCCAAGACCTCCCGTAAAAGCAGCACCTATAACAGAAGTGATTCCAGCTATTTCATCTTCTGCTTGAAATGTCTTAATCCCAAGATGTTTCCAGGCGGATAAGGTATGAAGTATATCGCTAGCTGGAGTAATAGGGTATCCGCCAAAAAACATGCCTAGTTTTGATTTTTCAGCTGCAGCTGCCAGTCCCATTGAGAGGGCATTATTTCCCATAATATTTCTGTATTTCCCAGGTGGTAGATTTGCCTTATCTACTTTGTAGCGTGTAGTAAAAATTTCAGTTGTATCTCCGTAATTGTAACCGGCTTCAAGAGACCTAACATTTGCTTCAACCAATTCTGGTTTTTTTCCAAATTTAACTTCAAGCCAATCTTTTGTTGGCTGCAAAGGCCGATCATATATCCAGAAAAGAAGACCTAATGCATATAAATTCTTAGATCTGTCAACAATTTTTGAAGACAAATCAAGGCCTTCACATGCAAGTGTTACCATCTTTCCCATTTCAATAGAGTAAAGAGTAAAGTAATCATCAAGAGTTTTATCTTCAAGTGGGTTGGTTTCGTACCCAGCAAGTTTTAAATTTTTAGGAGTAAACGCATTGGCATTGCATATTATCGTACCTCCAGGCTTTACTTCTTTTTGATGAACCTGTAGCGCCGCTGGATTCATTGCTACCAAAACATCCGGCGTGTCTCCAGGAGTATGAATGTCTTTTGAACTGAATTTGATTTGGAATGCACTCACACCTGCAAGTGATCCAGCAGGAGCACGAATTTCAGCAGGAAAATCTGGAAGGGTACTTAAATCATTACCAACAATAGCTGTTGTGTCAGTAAAGCGACCACCTGTAAGTTGCATACCATCTCCTGAATCACCTGCAAAACGAATTACAACTTCTTCCACTTGTTGCGTAGCACGGCTCATTTGAATTCCTTGATTTCTTTAATATTTAAATATTAAACGCTTGCGTTAAACTAGACTTAAATAAATCTTAAATCGTATTTATTTGTCTTCTAATAAGATCCAATTTATGAATTTGATGAAAAGAAAAACAACGTATTGTGAATAAATTTAAAATATTTCTAGAACCACTTTATTTAGGTGACTTAGGTAGTTTAAATTGATAAATGAAATCTTTTAATAAAATAAAGCTTACTCAATATTCTCATGGAGCTGGTTGAGCATGCAAGATCGGTCCTAAAGACCTTGCTCAGGTTCTGAGTAATCTTAAAAATGAAAATAGTGAAAAAGTTATTGTTGGTTTTGATGAGAATGATGATGCGGCTGCAGTTCGTATTTCAAATGATAAACTTTTAGTTCAAAGTGTAGATTTTTTTACACCAATAGTTGATGATCCGTACACTTTTGGTCAGATAGCTGCAGCAAATGCTTTATCTGATATTTACGCAATGGGAGCGACACCTACTTTTGCACTAAATATTTTTGGTTTTCCAATAAATGACTTACCAAAAGAAGTTGCAGGACAAATTCTTAAAGGAGGATCTGATAAAGCCAGTGAAGCTGGAATACAAATTCTAGGCGGCCACTCAATTGATGACAAAGAACCAAAGTATGGTTTGATAGTTAATGGTGAGGTTAACGAAGATAAGTTAATTCGTAATTCTGGAGCAAATGCAGGAGATGTCTTAATTCTAACTAAGCCAATTGGAACAGGTATAATATCAACTGCCCTCAAAAATGGTCAAGTTCAAATCGATGTTGAAACAACTGCTGCTGAATCAATGAAAACATTAAATAAAGATGCTGCTAATATTATGCATGAGCATAAGGTAAATGCTGCAACAGACATTACTGGTTTTGGCCTGCTAGGCCATTTGATTGAAATGTGCAAGTCTAGTAATGTTTCTATGGATTTAGATTTTGAAAGTATTCCATTTTTTCCTGGAGTCGAAGAGCTAGCAAATAATGGTTTTATTCCATCGGGTACAAAACGAAATCATGATTACGTCTCAAATTACTGTGAGTATAACGATAGCATATCCATCACGCAACAAATGATGTTATCCGATGCTCAAACATCAGGAGGATTGTTAATCTCACTTCCCTCTGATCAAGCAAACAATTACATCAAAACATATAATTCATCTTCAAATATTAATGCCCATATTGTAGGAAATGTAACCGTCCAATCCTCAAAATTAGTTAAAATAATTTAATAATTTTATATACGATTAAAATTGTCGTATATACTTGTTGTAGACCGATTTTTAATTATTTAAATTTATGTGCTTCGAAAGCTATAGAATATGTTAAAGATTACTCGAAAAGTTGAATATGCATTGATAGCATTGCGTCATATGCAACAGAGTCCCAATAACTCTGTTTCGAGCGCAAGTCAGATTGCTTCAAAATACGGAATACCGCAGCATCTGTTAGCAAAAATCCTTCAGCAAATGACTAGAGACGGTTTAATTCAAGCCGTGAAGGGCCCTACGGGTGGATACAAAATCAAGGCTGACTTAAAAAAAATATCTCTTAAAGATTTTTTTGAAAAACTTGAGGGACCTCTTGGTCTAATGGACTGCTATTTCAATACAGATTGCTTGCAAATGAAGGCATGTAATATTTTAAGCCCTATTCAAAAAATTAATCAAAATATGCGTGATATGTTTTCAAAGACTACACTGTTGGAGATAACCCAATGAAAGGTTTAGTTCAAAAAGAGGAAGTAATTAAAATTTTAAAACAATGTTTTGATCCTGAGCTTCCAGTAGATCTCTGGAATCTCGGTCTCATATATGATATTAAAATCCAAGAAGCATATGATGAAACAAAATCGGATATTAACATTATAATGTCTTTAACTACTCCAGGGTGTACAATGGGCGATCAAATCTCTCAAGATGTTCGAAACAAGCTAGAGGCTCTTGATAAAGTCAATCAGGCTTTTGTTGAGGTCACTTTTGATCCACCATGGAATCCTGAGATGATAACAGAAGAAGCAAAGAAAAAATTAGGTCTGGGTATAGTGAAACCTGAAAATCATGATCATATTAAAATAAATGAGGAGTGGGAGTAATGAGTAACACAACTACCAAAGAGATTTTTGATGCAGGAATTGAAATGACTAAAAAAGCTGCTGACAGACTTGCGGCTGTCATGGAGGGTGAAGGGAAAAAAGGTTTTGGACTTAGGATGGAAGTAACTACTGGAGGCTGCTCAGGTCTAAACTATAATATGTCTTTTGAAGAAAAGCAGAAAGAATTTGATAAAGTTTTCGAAAGCCAAGGTATGCGAATTTTTTGCGATCTAAAAAGCTACTTATACTTAAAAGGCATAAAAATTGACTTCTCAAATGATATTTTAAATGGTGGATTCAAAATTGTGAATCCCAATGCAGAAAGGACTTGCGGCTGCGGAACCTCTTTTTCAGCCTAATTATAATATGAGTAAAAACCAACAAATAATTGATTCGGCGATAAAGCAAGAATATGAATATGGATTTACAACGGATATTGAACAAGACACTCTTCCCCCGGGGCTTAGTGATGATGTCATTAGGTTTATTTCCGCTAAAAAAAATGAGCCTGACTGGCTTTTAGACTGGAGATTAAAAGCTTATCATAGATGGCTTGAAATGGAAGAGCCGGATTGGTCAAAGCTTAAATATTCGAAAATAGATTTTCAGAAAATTTCGTACTACTCGGCTCCAAAAAAACAAAAAAAACTCAAAAGTTTAGATGAAGTTGATCCGGAATTATTGAAAACATATGACAAGCTTGGTATACCACTTGAAGAGCAAAAAATGCTTTCTAATGTAGCAGTGGATGCTGTTTTTGACAGCGTCTCAGTTACTACGACTTTCAAAGAAGAACTCGAGAAACATGGTGTAATTTTTTGCTCTTTCTCTGAAGCGGTTAAAAACCATCCCAGTCTGGTTAAAAAATATTTAGGGAGCGTAGTTCCAGTTTCTGATAATTACTTTGGCGCTCTCAACTCCGCGGTTTTTAGTGATGGTAGTTTTGTTTACATACCTAAAGGCGTAAGATGTCCCATGGAACTATCAACCTACTTTAGAATAAATGCCGCAAAAACAGGCCAATTTGAGCGCACTCTAATAATAGCAGATAATGATAGTCATGTTAGCTATCTAGAGGGATGTACTGCTCCCATGAGAGACGAAAATCAACTCCATGCTGCAGTAGTTGAGCTTATTGCTCACGATAATGCTGAAATCAAATATTCTACTGTACAAAATTGGTATCCTGGAAATCCAAAAACCGGTAAGGGCGGAATATACAATTTTGTGACAAAGAGAGGTAATTGTATTGGAGATAATTCAAAGATCTCATGGACTCAAGTAGAAACCGGATCCGCACTGACGTGGAAGTATCCAAGCTGCATTCTTAAAGGCGATAACTCTGTGGGAGAGTTTTATTCAGTGGCCTTATCGAATAATTTTCAGCAGGCTGACACGGGAACAAAAATGATTCATATTGGCAAGAATACTAAAAGCACTATCATATCTAAAGGGATTTCAGCTGGAAAAGGTCAAAATACATATCGCGGTGGCGTTAAAATAATGAAAGGTGCAGAAAACGCGCGAAACTTTTCTCAGTGTGATTCAATCCTGATTGGTGATGAGTGTGGAGCTCACACCTTTCCGTATATTGATGTAAGAAATCCTTCAGCACAAATGGAGCATGAGGCGTCAACTTCAAGGATCGGTGAAGACCAACTGTTTTACTGTAACCAGAGAGGAGTATCTACAGAAGATGCTGTTTCAATGATAGTTAATGGTTTTTGCAAGGAAGTGTTTAACGAGTTGCCGATGGAGTTTGCTGTTGAAGCTCAAAAATTAATGGAAGTTAGCCTTGAGGGATCTGTTGGCTAATGTTGAATAATTGAGCATAAAATGCTAGAAATAAAAAATTTACATGCTGGAGTAAAAGGGAAAGCTATTTTAAACGGCTTGAATTTAAAAGTCAACCCTGGAGAGCTCCATGCAATTATGGGTAGAAATGGTTCTGGAAAAAGCACGCTTGCAAATATCATTACTGGACGTGATGATTATGATATAATCTCAGGTAAAATAGAATTCAATGGAATCGATCTTAATGAAATGGCTCCAGAAGATCGTGCGCTAGAAGGAATATTTATGTCTTTTCAATACCCTGTTGTAATACCTGGTGTAAATAATACATATTTTCTAAGAGCTGCTTTAAATGCGCAGTTAAAGCATTTTGGAAAAAAGGAGATCAATGCAGCTGACTTTATGCGGCTCATTCGAGAAAAGTTAAAATTGGTCAATATGGATGAAAAATACTTGAGTAGAGCAGTAAACGATGGTTTTTCTGGTGGAGAAAAAAAACGGAATGAAATTTTACAAATGCTTACTTTGGAGCCCAAATTATCAATATTGGACGAGACAGACTCTGGGTTAGATATAGATGCGCTTAAAATAGTAGCAAAAGGCGTTAATGATTTTCGTGATTCTACTCGGTCTTTCATTGCGATAACACATTATCAGCGCCTCCTTGAGTATATGGAGCCTGACTTCATTCATATATTGATTGATGGAAAAATTGTTAAATCTGGAGATATCTCTCTTGCCCAAGAGGTTGAGAAAAAAGGATATTCCTGGCTAGAGTCATGAAATACTTTAGAGACGAATTTGATTCTTTTCTAGATTTAAATAAAGATGAAAATGATACGCTTATTAAATTGAGAAAAAAGTCCTTTGAAAATTTTATGGAGACCGGTCTCCCTACTAGCAAATGGGAAGACTGGCAATTCACAAATTTTTCTTCTTTGAACGCTGGTGACTTTCGCCTCTCTTCTGCAAACGATGTCATTAAGCCTCCTGGTATTGTTCCAGGCCAAATTCCCCATTCACATTTACTGCTGATAATTAATGGTCATTACCAACCAGGTTTATCAAAATTGCCGAAAAACGTTACTATTTCTTCAGGGGCCGACCATTACTTTTCACATCCCGAGTTTTATTCACATAAAAATATGGAATCTAAATGGTCCAAAGGGCTGAACCCATTCTATTCCCTGAACACATCGATGATGAATTCTGGAATTTGCGTACAGGTTGAGGAGAATACTGTTCTATCAAATCCAATACAAATAATTTATTTAACAACTGCTATTCAAAATGAAATAATGAACCACCCTCGTTTTGTTTTTGAGCTAGGAAATAATTCAAAAGCAACTTTTGTTGAACATTATATTGGTTCTACTTCAATTGGGTACTTTAATAATTGTGTCACCTTAGTTGAATTAGGTCAAAATTCTTTTATGGATCATATTCGAATTCAAGAGGAAACAAGTGGCTCTCATCATGTTGCTAATTCATTTTATGGGCTAAGCCAAGGAAGTACTTTGAATGTAAATAATACCTCAATTGGAAGCTCGCTTTATAGACATAATATTAATTTAAAGTTTTGCGATGCCAACTCTAGCGCAAATTATAATGCTTTATCTTTGGTTGACAATGAGCAGCATCATGACCAACGTATAATCGTTGAGCATTCAAGCGACTCATGTCAAAGTAATCAGTTGTTCAAATATATACTTTCGGATGAATCTTCAGGTGTGTTTAATGGAAAAGTGATCGTTGAAGAACACACCAGACAGACTGACGCTAATCAATCGAATAAAAATTTAGTCTTAAGTCCCTCAGCTCTGATGAACGCAAATCCCCAACTAGAAATTTACGCTGAAGATGTGAAATGCTCTCACGGGTCTACAACTGGGCAAATTGACCCCGAAGCCTTGTTCTACTTAAAATCAAGAGGATTGAGCCATAAGAAATCTATGGAGCTCATAATGAATGGATTTATTTCAGATATTAGTGAATTAGTTAATGATAAGCATATCAGTGAATACTTAAATAAAATAGCATCACAGCAACTTCAAAAGATAATGAAATAATGTCTTCAATAAATAAAAAATTAGATTTAATTAAGGAAGAATTTTCCATTTTTTCTGATCCGCGTGATAAGTACATATATCTCGTAGATCTTGCAAAGACATCTAAAGGTTTATCAGTAGATGAAAAAATTGAAATCAATCGAATCCAAGGATGTACATCACAAGCTTGGGTCATTAAAGAAGATGAAAACAATCAGCTTTTTTTTAAAACAGATTCAGATGCAATGATCGTTAAGGGTTTATTGTCCTTAATCGAGCGCTCATTTAACGGTCATTCTCCTAGCGAAATAATTGAAATAGATGGAAGTAAATTTTTAGAGTCCGTTGGTCTAGATCGAGCAATTAGCTCTCAAAGAACAAACGGCTTTAGTAATGCAATAAATAAAATTCAAAAAGAGATTTTGGGATAATTATGTATTCAGATATAGATGAACAAGTAACTATTGAGAGAGATTGTGAAGCTACCCTCATTCCATTTGGCAATAAAATTACTCTAAAAAAAGGCGAAGAAGGACATATAACACAAGCGCTCGGTGGCTCTTATACTGTTATGATTCGAGGTAATCTTGTTAGAGTAGAAGGGGTTGATGCTGATGCAATTGGAAAAATACCCGAAGTTCAGCCATGGCTTGAAGAAACTGAAACCGATGGAAAGGCAAATGAGAAAGCCGTTTGGGAGGCAATGAAAACATGTTATGATCCAGAAATTCCTGTAAATATTGTTGATTTGGGATTGATTTATTCTTGTGAATTAAATGATAATCAAAGCGGTGGTTCAGATGTAGAAATTAAAATGACTTTGACTGCGCCTGGCTGTGGAATGGGAGATATGATAGCGGGCGAGGTGAAACAAAAAATTGAAGGAATTCCTGGAACAGCTGATGTTAAAGTCGAGCTTGTTTGGGATCCACCTTGGGACAGAGACATGATCAATGAATCTGCAAAGCTCCAGCTGGGCATGCTTTAATGCTCAATACCAACCATATTAGAAAAGAATTTCCTATTTACCAGGAAAGAGAAGGTTTAGTATATCTTGACTCAGCATCAACAACTCAAAAACCGCAATGTGTTATTGATTCAGTTTCATCCTTTTATTCTAACTACAATGCTAATGTTCATCGCGCTCTTTATGAAATAGGCGAAAAAGCAACCAACGAATTTGAAAGCGTTAGATTAAAAATAAAAAAATTTCTAAAGGTACCTGATTCACATGAAGTAATCTTTACACGAAGTTCGACAGAGTCAATAAATCTAGTGGCATATTCATGGGGCATTAGCAATTTAAATAAAGATAATGGAGTTTTAGTTACTGAAATGGAGCATCATAGCAATCTAGTCCCGTGGCAAATAATTTCAGAAAGGACCTCCTCTAAATTAAGATACCTTCCATTAGAAAAGAATGGAACGCTTGATTTGTCTTCTATTGAAATAGATTTAAATGAAACCGGGTTACTAGCAATGGTTCATCAGTCCAATGTTTTTGGTACAATTAATCCGATATCAAAAATTGTAGATCTTGCAAAATCCAAAGGAGTTCTAACGCTAATTGACGGAGCTCAAGCAGTTCCGCATTTTGCTGTAGATATTTCTAAAATTGATTGTGATTTTTATGTTTTTTCTGGACATAAAATGGTGGGCCCAACTGGCGTAGGCGTTCTTATTGGAAGAAAAACAATTCTTGAAAAAATGGATCCTTTCTTAGGTGGTGGTGAGATGATTAATAACGTGACTATGGACAAATCAACGTGGAATGAAATTCCATGGAAATTTGAAGCTGGAACACCAAATATAGCACAAGTCATTGGGCTTGGCAGAGCAATTGAGTTTATTGAAAGCATTGGTATAAAAAACATTCAGCAGCATGAAGATCAACTACTAAATTACGGTATTGACGAATTGTCAAAAATCGAAGGAATGGAACTATATGGAAACCCTTCAAACAGAGGCGCAGTAATTCCATTTAATATCCAAAATGTTCATTCTCATGATTTAGCAAAGTTCTTAGATACCGATAAAATATGCATACGTGCAGGCCATCATTGCGCTCAACCAATTATGAATGTGCTTGGAATCTCAGCATCAGCTAGAGCCAGTTTTTATCTGTACAACGATGCACATGATATCGATAATCTTGTTAAAAGCATTGTAAAAACTGCGAAAATTTTAGCATAATTATTTCTTAGCTTCTAACTGATTCCTACAGCACTTAAAGGAGAGCAAAATGAGTAAAAAAGACAAAGAATCAAAAAAATATAAATATTTAGTTACTATGCGATGGTATGTAGAAACTGATGAAAAACTAGTAGCGGGTGCATCTGAAACAGATAAGAAGCTTCTTGATTTAGTTCAACGTAAAGCTGATGGAAGGCCCTCATGCAAAAGCTGCCCCACTCGTAACTACGAAGGGTATGGTATCTTAGATTATCATCACTTTATGGGTGACAACAAAGAAGTCTATATGTCTTCAGATAAAATTGTAGAATAAATGGAAACCGTTCACCTAGATGATTTTCTCGTAGACGGAATTCTAAAAGAAAAACCGTTTAGAGAAAAAGTAAAGGAAACTGATTGGAGTATTTTTAAAAATAAGCGTGTGCTTATTAAAGGTTGCACTGATGTTCCTGTACCCACTTGGGCCTATCTAATTATTACGGCTCATCTTTCGCAAAATGTAGAAAGAATATATTTTGGGGAGCTACGCTCTGCGGTTAAAATCTATAATAGAAATCCTAAGTAGGCTCTAGGATTGAAAAAAATAGTCAAACTTTAAAAATAAAGAGTTTGATTTTGACTGGCTCCATTCTCCGTCTTGATCCGAATAGTAGTTATTATCATTTAAATTGTAAACGACGTATAACAAACTACCAGGTTGATATTCCCATCGATAAACGAAAGTACCTCTTTGGTTATTTATTTCAAAATTCCTGTTCTCTGAATAGTTAAAACTGCTAGTTTTAAATGAATTCTGCTCATCGAGCCTATAATAATCCTCATAATTCATATCTACATTAAAAGGTTGATAGAATGCTTCAAAAGTCATTCGCGAATTAAATGCAATGTTCATTCTCAACTTCGTGTTGGATTGACTTCTTTTGGTTTTCGCATAAACAATATCGTATCTACCATTACTATCAAAAAATTTGCCGTCGCTACCATCAACAATGTCAACCCATTGCATAAATCCTGGTCGATTCTCAAGAGATGAATTAACTGAGAAGCTAATATTGTTTGTAGGCTTTAGCGTTAATCGAACTCCCAATTCAGTTTGATCTCCCCGCGAATTATTGTCAATTCCGTCACCAACATTAATTTTATAAAAAGGCCTAATAATATATTTCTTTCTCTGATCGGTAGAGAACCAGATATTTAATCCCCGCCAAGCTTCATCTTTAATTATGAATGCGCGAGAATCACGATAAATGTCATCATCAACGTATGTTTCAGGATTAATTTCAACCTGCATTCCAAGATTCCAGTAATTAATGAACTTGTTTTCGAAGTCAATTTCAAGATTGTTTCTGGTTATCATTCCATTGTGAAGACCAGAAAGCCATAGCCTTACGCTCACATCTTGGTTCAAAAATATACCTTTAGGTTGGTCTCTTCTTAAAGAAACACGTACTCCAGAATACCAATTATTATTCTTTTGTTGAAACCCCATCGCATTAACATTCCAATCGTCATCGGAGAATCCTGCCCATGTTGCTATCTCCCAAAAAGTTGGATCCCTATAGCTTAATCGCAAACGACCCGCGTAACCATTCTCTTCATTGATTGTAGTAGCATATTCACCTGTAAATTCGAGCTTATTATCCATAAGGTTCAAAAGCCAATCGCCCTTAAGGCTTGATGCTTTAATATTGTGACCATTTCGGTGGAGGTCTGTAGCCATAAATCCGACTGTTGAAAGGTCATTGACTATCGGCTTTGTAAACCTACCAACAAAATAGTTCGAATAAGGTTCAACCAAAAACCGATCTTTTTTAACCGCACCATTGAAATCATATTCACGTGTACCATATTCCTCACTTGTTACTGCATTGATAATACCATACTTAATTCCAGATCTTGTTTGACCTAAAACCTTTGCAGCTGATAAAATGGTTGTTTCATTAGGCTGATCGATGATATCTCCGGAGGTAGGTTCGTTGAAGTTTGGGCGGCGACCAATTCTTCTAGAATTAAAGATTCTGAGCCAGCTATTAAAAAAACTAGCTCCTTGAACAAAGAATGGGCGTTTCTCTTCTAAGCGCGTTTCAAATGCCGATAAATTTAGAACTGAAGGGTCTGCTTCAACTTGTCCAAAATCGGGATTAAATGTCATATTTAATGTAGCGGTAGATGTCAAGTTATAGCGTAAATCTAAACCTACATTCCCTTCATTATTTAATTCATCAGATTGCGTTTGTCCTGCTAATACATATGGTACCAACTCAAGATTTTTTGGTTGAGGAATATTTTTGATTCCATTAATAGCTCCATAATAGGGAACGGTATTTTTTACACCTTTCGATCTTCCTGGCCAATGAATCTCTTCTTGGTCTTTAAAGTATCCCCGCTGAAACGTCCCACCCCATCTTTGTATTTCATTTTTAGAAAATTGAAACACATTGAATGGAATTCTAATTTCAGCTGACCAACCTTCTGAATGTATTTGGGTCTTGCCATCCCATACTGCATTCCAACTTATATCATACTTATCTCTCCACCCTCCGCTCTCATTAATTGAAACATCTAACTGAACTTCTGCAGCAGTTAACATAAACCAGTTTCCAGTCATATCATCATTATTAGAGTCAATACCAAAACCAACCCAATCAACGCTCTTTTCAATTGCTTCATAATCATCTCTTCTGCTAATTCTATCCATTATTGAAGACGGATCTGGATCGTAATTTTGAAAAGCTATATATACATAGTAATCGTCATACAAAACTCTTACTTCTGTCTCAACACTAGGAGATTCAAGATTGTATGGTTCGTATTGAATGAAATCATCTAATACTATAGCATTTGCCCATTCTGCGTCGTCAAGATTTCCATCAATTTTAGGAGACGTGTTTGTTCTGACAGCGCTCATAGATTTAAACTTCAATGCATCAGAGTCAAGCTCTGAAGAGTTCGCAAAAAGCGCACTTATCAGTAAAACACCAATAATTGGTGTAAAATTAATTTTATTGGACATTATTAAATTCTTTCCGCAACGAGTTCGGCAATGTCATAAACTTCCATGTTCTCATCTTGACCGGTAACTTTTCGTCCGTCTTCCATCATAATCATGCAAAAATTACATGAAGTTGCTACTTTCTTTACACCGGTTTCAATGGCTTCTTCAAATCTTTCAACGTTTATGCGCTTACCTTGTTTTATTTCATACCACATATTACCACCTCCAGCACCACAACAAAAACTATCTTGCTTGTTTCTGGGCATTTCTTTTATTGTGGCTTTTTCTGACAAAACGGACTGTAGAACGTCACGCGGAGCATCGTACTCACCGTGATGTCGACCTACGTAGCATGCATCATGAAACGTAACATCTTCCTCAAGAGAGGCTTCTGGTTCAATTTTGCCATCTTTGATAAGATCCGAAATAAATTCTGAATGATGAACAACTTCAAGGTCTGTTCCAATTTCAGCATAATCATTTTTTAATGTAGTTAAACAGTGTGGGCACTGCGTCACAATCTTCTTAACATTATACTTTTCAAAGTTTTGAATATTTTGATCAGCTTGCATTTGAAATAAATATTCATTACCAATTCGTCGAGCTGAATCACCTGTACAGGTTTCTTCATTGCCAAGAATTGCAAAGTCAACGTCGGCTTTTTTCATTATTTTTGCAACAGACCGCGAAATATCTTTACCCCTATCATCGTATGCTCCTGAGCATCCTGCCCAATATAAATATTCAGCAGACCCTTTTTCTCGCATGACGGGAATATCCATTCCCTCTGTCCACTTTTCCCTATCTTGCGAAGACATACCCCATGGGTTACCGTAATTTTCAATTTTATCAAAAACCTCCATTGCTTCCCTGGGAAATTTGCTTTCCATAAGCACTAAATCCTGGCGCATTCTGAGGATGTCAACCATTGGCTCGTTCCCTACCGGGCAAGCTTCAAGGCAAAACCCGCATGTTGTGCAGGACCAAGCGGCTTCCTCGGAAAGCATCCATTTCGAAAGGGTATCAAGGCTTTCAGCTCCGCTAGAAAATTCTTTCATATTCTCATTATAGTAATAACGTTTATTTATCTCAAGTGAAGCAGGTGATAGCTCTTTTCCTGTTTGATATGCAGGGCATATATCTTGACATCGATTACACATTATACATGCATATCCATCCAGAAGTTCTTTTTGTGGAAGGTGTTCAAGTTTTGATGCTCCAAATTGTTCAATATTATCATCTTCAAGATCCATTATCTCTAGAGTTGTCATGGACCTGCGCTTGGTTTCTGCCATATAATTAATGGGGGCCATAAATAAATGAGCGTGCTTAGAATATGGAAAATACGGCGTGAATAGCAAAATCAATCCAAGTGCCATCCACCAGGAAAAATGCTCTCCAAATACCAGCGTTTCATATGGTAGACTACTCCAAAACGAAGCAAGCATCGTTGCACCAGGCTGACTCCAATCCGATCCATGCAATGCAACCTCAAAAGAGGCACCAACAAATCGAAAACCCACGTGAAGAATTATAAACAATCCCACTATCAGCGAGTCTCTTTTAATTCCTTTTTTTGCCGTTTCACTAAGCATTACTGGTTCATTTGTAATGAGACGTTTATCCATTAGAATAAATCTGCGAGCTAGAAAGAAAAGAACGCCCAACAAGACAACAATACTAAAGCTATCTACAAAGAATCGGTAAACATCACCAAAGAAGTTGTTGGGTAGAAACTTAAATCCTGGGATCATGCCGTACATGATATCAATTACATTGACCAAAAGATATAATGAAAAACCCCAAGCAACTCCTGCATGAACCGCCCCAATAACTGGTCGAGTTTTAAATAGTGTTTTTTGACTAATAAAAACCGCTAGGCCTTTTGGCCAGTTCTTTAAAACTAATCTCCAATTTAGGGGTTGTGTTCCTCTGGATATAATTTTAAACATCCTTGTAAAGGTTACGTAGGATAAACCCATTGAAAAAATAACGAGCAAAATAAACGCGATGCGTTCTATCGCAGTTAGCATTGGTCTACCTCAGGGCTTCTGACAATTTTGGAACAATTTCTAGCAAATCTCCTACTACTCCATAGTCTGCAATCTCAAAAATTGGAGCATCAGGATCTTTATTTATCGCAACAATGTTTTTAGCTCCCTTCATCCCAACAACATGCTGAATGGCTCCGGATATTCCTAAAGCTAAGTACATCTTTGGGGCGACAGACTGTCCTGAACTTCCCACTTGATGAACGGATGGAAGCCAGCCCGAATCGACGACAGGCCTCGATGAAGAGAGATCAGCGCCTATAGTTTCGGCAAGATCTTTAGCGATCGGAATATTCTCCTGCTTGCCTATTCCTCTTCCTACGGATACAATTAAATCCGCTGATGTTAGATCTAGGTCTTCCCCAGACTCCTTAAATGGCTCCTCAGACTGTGTTTTGATAATTGAAGAATCAAAGGATATGTCATAATCTTCAATCTGCGCACTTCCTAATATAATGTTATCAGAGTTAAATGCTGCTGATTGAAAACTTATGAGATATGGTGGCTCACAATCAGGTACAGTGCTTGATAGTAGTTTTGCATTATACATTTGCTTTGTAGATACCGTTAAACCTTCATTGACTTCAAATGCTACACTGTCTGCTAAAAAAGGTTTCATTAGTCTTGCGCTTAATTTTGGAACGTAATCACGAACCTGATAGCTGTGACCAAAAAAAATATATTTTGGAGATTCGCGCTCAATTACCTGCTTAACAACTTCTGTATAGCCATCTGATGAGTAGGACGAAACGAGGTCATTTTTAACTTTAAGCACTCTATCCATATTATACTGTGAAGCTTCGGATGACAAATCATCTGCATTCATACCTATTACTAAAGATGAAACGCTGAGTTTCTGAGAATTTGCAAGCGACTGTGCAGCCACAATTGCCTCTAAGCCCAAGCGGTGAATCTTACCACTTGAATCTTCAAGAACTATTAAAATATCCATTAAAAATTCCTATGCTATTTTGATTTGATTTTTTAAAACATCCACAAGCTTTTCAACAATATCCTCTGTTGAACCTTCAATCATTACCGTTTCTTTAGAATTGCTAGGGGAATACAATCTTTTAACGCTCTGAAAGGTGTCTATCTCATCAAATTGTACTTCAGTGATTTCTTTCTTTTTTGCACCCATTATACCCTTCAAAGATGGATATCTTGGGGTGTTACAACCAGACTGCACGCTTATGCTTGCTGGCAATGTCATTGTTACCCATTGAAAATAACCAGACTCTAGTTCGCGTTTCACTCTAATTTTTCCATCAACAACTTCTGTTGACATCGCTAAAGTCGCAGTAGACATTTCCAGCATTTCACCAAGAACGACACCTGTTTGACCAAAACCTAAATCATCAGATTGAAGACCTGAAAATATAAGGTCAAATTTCTCATCTTTCATTATACTGGCAAGCGCTGATGCAGTAACTAATGGATCAGAAGATGCGCTAGAATTTGTATTAATATGAATTGCGCGGTGAGCGCCTTTAGCTAATGCTTCTCGAATAGCTTTTTGTACTCGCTCAGGTCCCATACTGATAATTACGACTTCACCTTCTTCGCCTTTGTCGCATATTTGAAGCGCTTCTTCAATTGCATAATTGTCGCTTTCGTTCGTAATGTAAGTAACTTGACTTTCATCAAGGCCTTTTTCAGAAGAGTCAATATTGAGCGGTGATTCCGATCCTGGTACTTGCTTAACTAAAACTGCAATTTTCATAAAAATTTACTTTCAATATTTGATATCTGTAGCTTTAAAAAGATTCTACAAATTACGTATTTACTGACTATTTAATTAAGCTAAAAAATCAATTTTTACAGGTTTGAAAAAATATTTGCCACTTTTGTAGTTAAGCTGTACTTTTTGTGAGTTCAGAATGTTATATTCTGTTCTTATTATTACACTAAGTTTTAAAAAATACACTTACAGAGGAGAGAAAAAATGAAAAGACTTTTATCAAAAGTTTTATTTCTATCTATATCAGCTACGCTTCTTTTCACCGCATGTGAAGATGACGATGAGGGAGTAGTAAACGGCGACATTGTTGGAAGTTGGGAACTTGAAAGCTTAAACCTTTTATATGAAAGAGTTGTTAGCGTCCCTGCTGGTGAAGATCAAAATCAAGAATACAAAAATTATCTAGATTGGGATGCAAATGGTGATGCTGCTACTGCAGCCTATTTCCAAGCAATTGGTGATGCAGCTCGTCTAGGCGCTACATTTAGCACTGTAGATATCAAAAACGGGGACAACATTCCTGGGTTTCCTAGGACAACCGCATTAACCAGTCCAGCAGCGCTTGCTGGTTTTGGTGTGAGTCTTCTTTTACAGATCGATGATGCTGCTAAAAGAGGTGAAGGGGCAACATATAAGATCACAGGAACCTATCCAACTATCAGGCAGGCTGATTGTCAAACTACAATCACAGTAGCTGCTATTACAGATCAAGGACTTTATGTCTCTGACTTTGATAGAGCTGGAGCTGAAAAACCTGGTAACTTTATGATCACTCCAGACCCAACATTGGGTGGAGCGGTACTTCCTCCTTTCTACACTGGAACTTATTCAGTTGGTGAGCACGTTCATGATGGAGAAACTGAGAAAGTACTATCTATCGATTATACTGATGAAGATGGTCATGATGTAAGATATGCGAACGTACAGGATAGCTGGAGCGAAGCAGATGATAGAGTTATTACTGGATATAATCTTCAGTTCAATGATGCTGATGGTAATATCGCAACAGCTGACCCTAATCCAGCGGTTTTAAATCCAGCTTATAAAGGTGGATATTTTAGATCTGAAGACCTGTTAAATTCAAATTACAGCTACCAAATGACTTTCTATTTTTATAATGCTGGTTTATCATTGAACGCACAGGTTGCTGATGCAAAGAACCCGCTTACTGATTTAGATGGTGATGGATCTGTCGGAGTTACTGATATGGTTATGTTCATGCATTACGATAATCTTGCTGGTGGTGGTGGCGTAACGCCATTAGGCGTCCCTTTTGCTAATATGGTAGATAGCTCAGATCCTGCTGCACCAAAGATTGTTGACGATAGTGGTACAGTATTCTCTGGAGCTAATCCAAACGCAGGTGGAAAAATGTATTTTGCAACTCGTGAGGGACTATGTGTACCAACAAACGAGATTCTTACTGTAGAATCTGAGTGGGCTGCACACGAAGAATAAATTAAGACGTTTTAAGTGTATTTAAAAAAAAGGGGCAATCACTGCTATTGCCCCTTTTTTTAATTTAAAACTCACATGAAAAAATTCCTCCTCTATCCCCTTTTATATATAAGCTCAATTTTTGGGCAATTTTCAGTTACTGGTAAAATCTCAGATAAAAAATCTCGTACTCCGCTTCCTGGATCTAATATAGTATTAATTGGTACAAATCTAGGTGCTGCTGCTGATGCGGATGGCTTTTTTGAAATAAATGGTGTACCCAATGGTGAGTATGAAATTATGGCAACATTCATTGGATACGAAAATTTTAAAACTAATATTATTGTAAGCTCAAACAGTACTGACACTTTCCAGAATATGAACATTCAATTATCTGTGTCTGCGATTCAGCTTCAAGAATATGTTGTTACTGCCAGCAGAGGAAAGCGTGAAAAAATAACGGATGCTCCAGCTGCAATTTCTGTTATCTCAGAATTAAAGATTCGAAGTGAGAGTAATCCTAATTTAGGTGATTATTTCAAAAATATAAAAGGTGTTGATTTTACCGCTTCCGGCATGGACAGCTATAACTTAAGCGCACGGGGCTTTAATTCTAGTTTTTCGAGCAGACTACTGACTTTGACCGATGGAAGGATGGCTAATGTACCGTCTTTGCGATTAATAGCATATAACACTATTCCAGTAACTTCCGATGATGTAAGTCAAATCGAAGTTGTCCTTGGCCCTTCTTCAGCCTTGTATGGCCCTAATGCACATTCAGGCGTTGTTAACATAATTACTAAAAGACCGGCTGAATCTCTTGGAACAATTGTAGGTTATACGACGGGAACCAGAGAGTTCAACAAAGCGCAAGTTCGACATGCGGGTAAGCGTAATAATTTTAGCTATAAAATGTCTGCTGTTAATTTTACAGCACATGATTGGAACTATATTGAAGATGATGAAAAAAAAGAACACTATCGCCAATGGAGAGTTGATGGCTTAGATGGGGATGAGCTTGATGATCTTTTTGATTCTGGAAATGCCACCTGGGATGGATGGAATATTAATGTTGACCGTGATGGAAATGGTACAATTGATACAACATACCTCAAAGAAGATAATATTTTGACAGATTCCAATCTTGATGGCCTTGATGATCTACCGGAATTTGATATAAAAAACACACGTTTTGATTTACGTTTAGACTATGATTTTTCAGAGGATCATTTTGTTAGTCTTAATATAGGACACGCTAAAGCTACAAATATTAATATCACTGGAATTGGTAGATACTTAGCGTATGATTGGATTTATAATTTTTACCAAGGACGCTGGATTTATAAAAATTGGTTTGCGCAAGCTTATTTAAATACTAGTAATTCTGGCTTAACACGAAATTTACGTAATGGTGAAATTGTTCGAGATGAATCAAAATTCTTTCATTTTCAATTTCAACACTCAACCAACTTCAAGAGATTACTTGATACGCAATTTGTTTGGGGCGGTGATTACCAGCGAACAATGCCAGAAACTTTTGGAACTATTTTACCTGATGGTACTGGAGGTAGAAGGCCAATAAGTTTTCGCCGTGATGGAAAAGATAATGATAAAGATGGTAAAATAGATGAATGGGATGAGCTTTTTGTAACCAATGAGTTTGGTGTGTATGCACAATCTCAGACAAAACTTACTTCCTACCTTGAGTTAGTTCTAGCTGGAAGAATAGATTTACACAGCGGATTAGTCGATGACAAAGACGGATTTAATTTCTTAAATGATCCGCTTGATGGAAGCACGGTAAATTATATTCCACAGATATCACCCAAGATAGGCCTTCTGTTGAAGCCAAGTGAAAACCATACCTTTCGCCTCACATCAGCCAAAGCATTTAACACGCCAACCTCTCAAGGATTGTATCTAGATGTAAAAGCGGCGCAATATAGTATTTTTTCTGTTATGGCTAGAGGAAATGCAGATGGTTATTCGTTCTTTAGAGATTCTACTGATAATTTAATGTACTGGGATGTGCGAGCTAATTCTAAAACTGAGTTTCAACTTGCAAAAATACCAGACGGAGCTATGCTTTATATACCTGCAGTGCTAGGTCGTCCTGGGACAGAAGTAAATGCTGATGACTATCGAAGTATTAGTAAAATTGAATCAGAAACTGTTTGGACCCATGAGTTTGGTTATTCAGGAATTGTATCTGATATGTTTCGATTGACTTTTGATGTATACAATAGCACTTACTCGAGCTTTGTAAGCGACCTTACATTTATAACTCCTGTTGTGTTGGACACTTCAAAGAATGGCTGGTACGGTGTTGATAATCCTGATGCGGAAATTATGGGTGTTGTTCCAACGATGCAGCGAAGTAATTATGTTGATGGAGGCGATGGTGTGATTGGAAGTAGATATATTCCTTACGGTAGTGCCGAATGGAATGATATTCTTAATATAACTGTTATTGCAGGAGCAAACAGTGAAAGATCAAATTTATGGGACCTCTCACAAGCGCAAAGACAAGGATCATGGATGGACGTTAATCAAAATGGTGACACTCTTGGTGCGTACATCACTGATGATAAATGGCCCATCTCTCCACCAATTGTATTTACCAATATTAATTATGGCAAAGTTAGCCTTTGGGGTATGGATGCTAGCGTGTATGCGTTTTTATCAAAAAATATAACTTTTGACCTAAATTTTTCTTTCATCGGCAAAGACAAATTCTACAACCGATTAACTAGGGGATATGATCCAATTAATGCGCCAAAATTCAAACTAAATGGTAAGTTGGCATATATTGCAAAAGATGGTTTATTTGGAAACATTGGAGCAAGGTATATTCCCGAATTCGAGTGGTCTTCAGGAGTTCATTTTGGAATCATAGATAGTTATGTTGTTCTTGATGGTATGGTGGGCTATAGATTTAACGAACGATACGATTTGCTATTAAACATCAACAACATAAACGATAATCTTCATAGAGAGATTATTGGTGGGCCCAAACTCGGTAGGCAAATTACATTAAAGTTTAACGCCAAATTCTGATACAGTAAACTCTTCTATTGATCTAATCATCAATGGATACAATTACTCTACCGGTTTGCTTTCCATCATAAATTTTTCTTAACTCAAAGCCTAAGTCGTTCAATCCAATTATTTTGCAATACTTTTCAATATCGTTGAGCATCCATTCATCTGATATTTTTTCCCATAGCGATTCTTTTTGATCAAGGCTTCTCTCAGCTGAATCAACCCCAAGTAATCTATTTCCTCTTAAAATAAAAGGGAAGACACTTGTAGAAAAATCGGGTCCGCCAACATTCCCACAACAGGCGATTGCACCATTTCGTTTTAAACATGTAAGTAGCCCTGACAATACTTCCCCTCCAACGACATCAACCCCTATATCGTAAATACCTTTTGAAAGTGGATGGCGGAATTTTTCCACTAATTCATCTCGAGTAAGAATAGTGTTAGCACCAATTTCACTAAGAAATTCGTCGGAATCGCTTTTTCCAGTTACCGCCGTAATTTGAGCACCCAGTTTGGAAAGCAGTTGAATTGCCACCGAACCTACTCCACCTGTAGACCCTGTGACGATGGCTTGACTATTTTTAATACCACAATTCTTATTTAAAAGATCTATACAAAGAACAGCAGTCAGGCCTGCAGTACCAATTGCCATAGCATATTTTAATGAAATTGCTTCAGGAAGCCTTACTACCCACTCAGCTGGTACACGGACATATTCAGAAAATCCACCAGAGGTGTTCATTCCTAAATCATAGCCTGTAACTATTACTTTATCATTTATAGAAAACTTTTCGCTCTTTGATGAAACAACTATTCCAGCAGCATCAATACCGGGTGTATGTGGGTATTTTTTTGTTACACCTTTATTTCCAATTGATGAAAGCGCATCTTTATAATTCAGAGATGAGTACTTTACCTTTATTGTAATTTCGTTAGGCGGGAGATCGTCAAATTTTTTTGTTTCTATTTGACCGGAAAAGACACCATTTTTACCTTCTCTTACAACATATGCTTTAAAATTATCAATCATAGTATTCCCATCTTTTTACAAATCACCTGCAACATGATTTCATCAGTGCCACCTGCTATCGAAGTAAGTCTTCCATCTCGATAGACTTTGGATGCAGGGTTTTCCCATGTGTATCCCATTCCACCCCAGTACTGTAAACAAATATCTGAAACTTCTCTAGATAATCTACCGCTCTTTAATTTTGCCATGGATGCTAGATAAGTCATATCTTCACCTGTCATAAATAATTCACATGCTTGATATGAAAGGGCTCTCAATGCCTCAACCTCAGTTTGTAACTCTGCCAATCTAAAATGTATATGTTGATTTTCTATGATAGATTTACCAAAAGCAGGTCTGTCCTTGCAATACTCGATTGTAGCTTTAATACACTTCTCAAGTACTGCAATTACGCTCACTGCTAGAAAGAGCCGCTCTTCTTGCAGCTGTTGCATTTGAATATTAAAACCTTCTCCTTCATTACCAATGCAATACCTTTTAGGGACTCTAACGTCCTCAAAATATACAGGAGCTGTATCAGAGGTTAACTGACCCAACTTCTCAATCTTATTTCCTACTTTAAGTCCCGATGTAGAAGCAGGTACTAAAACTAATGATTTATTTTTGTGAGGGCTATCATCGCTAGTATTTACTAATGTACAGAAAAAATCCGCTTGTTTTGCGTTTGTAATCCACATTTTGCCACCATTAATTATATAATCATCGCCATCTTTTCGCGCTGATGTTTTAATTGCCGCAAGATCAGATCCAGCTCCTACTTCACTTAATGCAAGGGCAGCTACGTATTCTCCTTTTATTGACGGTTCTAAAAATTCTTTTTTTAGCTCGTCGCTTCCAAAGCGATCTATAGACGGTGTGGCCATATCAGTATGAACACCTATAGCAGTAATTATCCCTAAATCCCATGCATGCCCTAAGCCTTCCGCAAATGCAAGACCGTAACTATAATCGAGTCCCATACCTCCTGATTTTGTATTCTTGGTTATTCCCAATAAATCAATTGAACCTAATTTCTTAAAAACGGAATGTGCAGGGAACATTCCCTCTTTTTCCCATCCTTCAATAAAGGGGTGTATCTCATTTATAGCAAAATCACGCACTGTATTAATTAACGCGCGGTGTTCTTCTTTGTATATCATTAATTTTTCCTTTGTTATATCGTATTGTAAATGATGATACTGGCCTTACCAGAAATTCTTTTTTCATTGTTTTGATTATTTACTTTTAGCTGGACCTTGTAAACTATATTCCCACTACTATCCTCACTTCTTTCGATTATTTTTCCTAAGCATGATAGTTCATCATTAATAGAAGTCATAGAAATAAATTTAGACGAAAAATCTTTTAAGCATGATTGAGGAAAAGTATTGGTCAGCATTCTCCCTAGGTATGCCATTACTAGCATACCGTGTGCAATTACATCAGGCAGTCCATGTTTTTGAGCGAATTCTTTATTGAGATGTATAAGGTTAGGATCACCCGAGGCATCAGCATACCTTTTTAAAGATTCTTTAGTTACTAATTCAATATTTAGAGGTAATATCTGATCTCCGACCTCAAATTTAGAAATGTCGCTTACCATTATCTGATTGCTAAAGTTGAGACTGATTCTGCAACTTTAATATTATTTTGATTGGTGTATATTGAACGAAAATCTATGAATGTTATGGAACCATTTTTCTTATAATAGATATCTTCAATTTTATTTTTCATTTTAATTTCATCTCCAGCATATACCGGATAATAGTAGGTGTATTGCTGCCCAGCATGCAAAACGCTACTTAATAGAACATTTATTTTATCTAGATATTCATATGGATTGTCTTGCTGCATAGCAATGACGGTTAAGAATGTTGGGGGTGCAATAATTGTCGGGTAGCCATTTTCTCTTGCTATCTGCTCATCATAATATATTGGATTTACTTCTTCAGTGGCTTTAGCAAATGCTATCAACCTGCGCTTACTTACTTTATACGCGATAGAAGGATATTCTTTACCAATAATATTGTTACTTAAAACAGTCTTCGCCATTATCTATCATTCTATCTAAAAGTTTTGGCGGACAAAATCTTTCGCCATGCTTATCGCATAAGATATTAGCACGGTCGCGAAACTTTTCAAGACCGTAATTATTTATGAATTGAATGACCCCACCAGAAAATAATGGGAATCCCCACCCGAAAATACTTCCTATATTTGCATCGGCAGCTGACGTTACAATTTTTTCCTCAAAACACCTTACAGCTTCGATCGATTGTGAGAAATAAAGACGCTCAACCATCTCCTCTTGGTTTGATGAATTCTGAGATTTATAAAAATACTTAACAATTTCAGACGAAATATATTTTTCTCTTTTCGTTGGGTATTCATAGAATCCCTTTCCTGATGCTCTTCCAGGCCTTTTAGCTATTTTTAGCATATAATCTATCACATCATTCCACGAACTTTCAGATTCTGTTTTTTTTGGATTAAGATCATTTCCAGATTGGTTTCTAATATCAGCCAACAACTGAATACTTATTTCATCAATAACTGCCAATGGACCTACAGGAAATCCAGCTGCCCTCGCCGCAGATTCAATGCTTACAGGATGATTGCCTTCATGTAAAAGAGCCATCCCTTCTTTGGCATATCGTTCAAAGACTCTTGTCGTGTAAAAGCCTCTACTATCACTGACAACTAAAGGTATCTTTTCAATTTTTAAAGCAAAGTCAAATGCTTTAGCTAAAGTAGATTCGGAGGTTTTTTCACCTTTTATAATTTCAACAAGCTTCATTTGGTTAACGGGAGAAAAAAAATGAATTCCGATGAAGCTATCTGGGCTATTTGAATTTTCTGCTAGATCTGTAATTGGAATGGTTGAGGTATTTGATGCAAAAACTTTATCATTTAGGATATGTCTTTCAACTTCAATAGTGACTTTTCCTTTTAGCTTTTTATCTTCATAAACGGCTTCCACGATCAAATCACATCCATTTAAATTCTCATATTTATCAGTTGCGTTTATTCTATATAAAATATCCTTAGCAATACTATCGGTAATTGCATGCTTTTTTACGTCTGACAATAAAATCTTTTTTATCTTTTCTAGGCCTTTGTCTGCATTGGACTGATTAGAGTCTACCATAACAACTTCTAGTCCCGCTTTAGCGGAAACATAGGCTATGCCATGACCCATTAACCCGGAACCAACCACCCCAACTTTTGAAATAGTAGTTTTTGGTATCTTTTGCGGTCTACTTAATCCTGACTGTATCTTTTTCAATTGAAACCAATTTGCTTTGATAATATTTTTTGTAGCCTTTTTTAGCAGTAACTCAGTATAAAATCTAGACTCAAGCCGACATGCTGTTTCAAAGTCGACAAGGGACCCTTCAACAGCTATACTAAGAATAGTTTCGGGCGCAGGAAAATTCCCTCTAGTCTTTTTTCTTATTTTGCCTGGGTAAGCTGAAATTAGAGCAGGGTTTTGACCTTCGTGCGCATTACCATGTGGAAAAATAAAATTCTGTTGATCCCATGGCTGTAGGGTATTTTGGTTCGCTTTAATCCATTGAATAGATTTGTCGATCATTTTATCATTCGAATTTTCCAGTTTATTTAGAAAGCCGAAATCAAGAGCCTGCTTTGCATTGAATTGGTTTCCATTTAGAAGTAGAGGCAGTGATTTTTCTATTCCTATGGTTCGTGTAAGACGAATAATGCCGCCGTAACCGGGAATAATGCCATGCCTTACTTCAGAGAATTCAAATTGCGACTCCGCAGTATCAACAGCTATTCTGTAGTTACAAGCTAATGCAAGCTCCATGCCTAATCCAACCAGAGAGCAGTTTATAGCTGCTACAACAGGAACTTTAAGATTCTCAATTCTTCTTAAGATATTTTTTTGCGATTCTATATATTCAAAACACATATCTGCTTTATCTACCTTAAAAAGTTTTTCGATGTCATATTTAGGTAAATAAGAATTTTTTGAAAATCTTATTATTACCCCTTTTAAATCAGGGTCATTTTCTAATCTAATAATATTTTCGAGCAAACCTTCATTGTATCCCTGATTTAGAAAATCAGGATTTTGATCTTTTAATTTTAGTTGAATAATAGCAATGTTATCTTGGTTTTTTTGGTATGTCATATCTTAATTGTTATTCTATTAGATTCTTTCAATAATCGTAGCTATTCCCATTCCACCGGCAACGCATAGAGTTACTAATCCAACAGCTTTATCGCGACTTTCAAGCTCATCTAATAAAGTACCCAGTAAGATAGAGCCTGTAGCTCCAAGTGGGTGTCCCATTGCGATAGAGCCGCCGTTGACATTTATTTTATCTAAACTATTTAATTTCATTTCATTCATAAATCGTAATACAACTGCTGCAAAAGCTTCGTTTACCTCAATCAAGTCAATATCTGAAATTTTCATTTTTGCAATTTTTAAGGCTTTTAATGTCGCTGGAGCTGGTCCAGTCAACATAATAGTTGGATCTGTTGAGCAGGTAGCTACAGATCGGATTACAGCACGCGGTTTAAGGCCTATTTTTTCACCAGTCAATTCAGAACCAACCATTGTTAGTGAAGCACCGTCAACTATACCTGATGAATTTCCAGCGGTATGAACATGATCAATATGCTCAACGTCTGGATATTTTTCTTTAGCAAGTGCGTCAAACCCTGAATGACCCATTTTTTCAAAAGCAGGGCTGAGACTTGATAAATCTTGAAGACTGCAGTCTTTTCTTATATGTTCATCTCGATCAAGCAAAAGGATACCGTTTTGATCAAAGATTGGAATCATCGACTTAAATTTTTTCTTTTTGTAAGCATCAAATGCTCTTTTTTGAGATTGAAGCGCCAATTCATCTAAGTCTTTTCTTGCATAGCCATCTATTGATGCAATTAGGTCTGCACCAATTCCCTGTGGGACATAATTGTTGTTGAGGCTGACTTTAGGCTCAAAAGCCATTGAACCTAAGTCTGAACCCATTGGCACTCTGGACATCGACTCAATACCGCCTGCTATGATGAGCTCTTCCCATCCAGACCTTACTTTCATAGCAGCTATATTTACAGCTTCAAGACCAGAGCCACAGCATCTATTAATCTGCATACCTGGAACATCAATATCCCACCCAGCGTACTGTGCTGCAGTTTTACCTAAGTTCGCACCTTGATCTCCAACTGGCATAACGCAACCAATGATAACATCATCTATTTGCGAGGTATCCAGATTATGTTTTTCAGACAAACTAAGCATAAGTTTTGATAATAAATCTGTTGGGGTAATCTCATTAAGTGCGCCATTTTTTCTTTTACCTCTAGGGGTTCGTATAGAATCAAAAATGTAGGCTTGATTTATCATGGTTATACTTTAATTTTTAAACATATTGATAAGATGTTGAGCTTAAATTTAATTTAATTTATTTTATTAGATTGAAACTTAATATAGCAAATAAAAGCAAATGAGTAAAATTGTAACAATAATAGTATCAAATTTTTTATTTTTTGCAGGATCAATAATTTTACTTTGGTCACTAGTAAGATTAATAGAGAGAAGAAAAAAATAAATTACCCCGCCCCTAATAAAAAAACAGGACCGTAGAAATACTGGGAGCGGGGGAACAACCAGCTTTCCTAAGCACGGCCCTGCTAAAATATGTTAAAATTTATTTATGCATTCGTATCATCACAAGCATTAATTTGTTCTGAAAATAAATTACTTTTACTATGATAGAATATCTGATTTCAATTGATAAAATAATTTTTACATTCTTCAATGGGACAATTTCCAATCCAATCTTTGATATATTTTTCCCAATAATAACTAATCAAGATATATGGATTATACCTATCTTACTTGGCGTCCTTTTGCTTTCAATAAAAGGAGGGCGCAGGGGCAAAATATGCTCCGGAGTTTTAATTATTGGTATAATACTAGCAGATTATACTTCTGCACAAATCCTAAAGCCTTTTTTTCAACGTTTAAGGCCTAGCCATGAATTAATTGATGGCATTCGATTGCTTGTACCCAGAGGAGGTAAATATGGCTTCGTTTCGTCTCACGCTGCAAACATGTTTGCCGCAGCTACTATCTTTGGATATTTCTATTCACGCTACAAGAAATTATTTTTTTCCATTGCCGCTCTTGTTGCATTTAGCAGGGTTTACGTTGGGGTACATTACCCTGCCGATATTCTATTTGGCGGCTTATTGGGCTATGGATTGGGGTGGATAGCGTTGACGTTGTGGGTAATTGTAAAAATACGTGGGTTAAAAGCTGAAAAGAGTTGGGTAAAATATTAGTTGGGTAGAGAGTCTTCAGGCGTGTTTATAGGGTATTCGCCAAATCCATCTCTTTCGGGAGAAACGATTTTCCCATGCTCATTTTCGTAGCGATCAATATTGTCTTTGAGAGCAGATAAAAATGCCTTGGTATGTTGAGGAGCCATAACAACACGAGAATGCACGCGCGCTTTTGTTACACCTGGAAGTATCTTAGTAAAATCCATCACAAACTCTGCTGGAGAATGTGTAACAACTACGAAGTTTGAATATTCACCTTCACTAGTTTCTTGGGATAATTCAATATTTATTTGTTGGATATTTTTTTTGTTTTCCATAGCTAATTATCATTCTTGTTTTTGGTTTTGCTTTGATTAAAATCTTCCCACTCTTCTTCAATTCCCTCAAAATCTTCATACCCCTTAATTTCTTCGTCTTCTGCTTTTTGCTTATAAATTTCCATTTCAGTTTCGTATAAACTAAAGATGTCTTTTTTCTTCTCAAAGTCATCAGGGTCAACATCTTCCTCATCTTCAGGCTCTAGGCGTTCAACATCTTCACTATATACTTTTTCATCAAAAAAATCGACATCTTCAACTAGAGCATTAGCCATTAAGTATTCCAAAAAGTCTAAATACTTCCGGTCTTTCAAGTCCGTTTTACAATGCTTGCATGTTAATGATTCTCTGAGACCCTCTTCATCAAGCGACCCTCCACATGCGGGGCAAATAATTCCTTCTAACATTAATTTTTTCCTATTAAATGGGAAACGAATATAATCGGAGTATCATACCAGGTCAATTACTTTCATTTATTATATTTAATTTTTTATAAAACTCTTCTTCGATAGCGCTAAAATTAATCTTTCTTCTTTTTTGAACTTCTCGGGCGGTAGCAACAAATTTGTCAAAATCCGTACGATTATTTTTTCTATCTACATACCAAGAGAAAGATGGAATGTGCGTAGGTGGAAAACCATAGGTAGATATCATTGAGGCAGGACCAATAGTTGTTCCAGTATTAATTAGTGTACCTATTGCTGTTTTAACATGATCGCCAATAAAACAACCAATATGAAGACTTTTGGTATCAACCAGCTCTTCGTTTAAGCGAACTTTAACACTGCTGTAGTTATTTTTAAGATTACTATTTGAAGTCCCCGCGCCTAGATTAACCCATTCTCCTATAAAAGAATCCCCAAGATGACCATCATGCACCTTGTTAGTAAATCCTTGAATAACTGAGGAATCTACTTCACCGCCTATTTTACAATTATTTCCTATAGCACTATTTTTAATTTTTGTTAATGCACTAATAATGGTTCCTGGTCCTATGTAGGCAGGTCCCTCGATATAGGTCTGTCCATATATCTCTGCATTTTTATCAATAATTACAGGTCCTTTTTCTGCGTTAATTAAGACTCCAGGCATTATGTTTGCATTATTTATAAATATTTTTTCAGGATTTACCATTTTTACGTGATGATAATCAACGGGATTTCTACTTCCTAAATCCTGAATATCATCATTAATTGATACTCCAATTAGTTTTATAATATCCCATAGATAATTACATTGATGAACTTCGATATTTTTTAATTCTACATTAGCTGGATTAGATGATAGAGGTCCGCCATCAGAAACCCAGCTATTTGCATTCGATGATGATAATATTGCTGCGACGAGTCTATTGTTTTTCATAAAGGCTGTGTTTTCACCTGACAGCTTTTTTATATTTTCCTTGGTCCAAATGACTGAGCCTGAGATCCATAAACCCTCTTCGAAACTTTCAGGATTAACTTCAAAATTAGAATGACGTTCAGAAACGAGCTCTTTTAGACTGTCTCGAACGATCAGGGATACAGAATGCTCGGGAAATAACTTCGTTATTCGTTCTAGGAATGTTGACTTACCAAATCGTATATCAAAAACTGCTCTTGTTGAGGAGATTGGAAAAAAATCTGAAAATCGCTTATCTTCATAAATATATATATTCATTCAATGCCTAAAATTTGAAATATTTCCTTAAAACCACTTTCTGCTAAGTCCTCTCCTTTGCGACGAATCATAATATTGTAAATTTTTTCGCCCTCTTCACTGTAAAAGCCTAGCTTCATTGGGGCACTTATTATTTTAGATAAAGCTGCTGACGCTGAAGCAAACTCTTGATTAAGATCAAGAACTGTATCTACACTAATTTTTTCACACGTACTGGTTAGATCTTTACCTGGCATACCCCAACGATTAAGGTCTTCCTCATTGTAAAAAATGTAATCGTTGAATTCATTAATATCAATAAGATTTCCAATGATTTCAGGCCCAAGAAGTTTCATATTTCTTTTTTTTCTAGGCCCCAAAGCATTTCTCATTGAAACTAAAAATCTTTTTGCTAAATCAGATTCTGTCGCATGTTCAGGCAAAATAATTAAATAGCTAATTGGAATCTTACCTCTTTTCTTGATTGAGAGGGATTCAAAGCGCTGTTTACCTCTGAAGCGTATTCTTTGCCACCATTGTAATGCTTTTGTAGATGTAAGTTGATTCATAAATAATTAAATGCAATTCTTAAGCATCAAAATCAAACCCCAAATTGTATTAACTTCATTCATTCTTGAAAGGATAAAATTCATTGAATATTAAAAAACAAATTCTCTGGGGTGGCTTAGGTTGGGTTTTAGCAGGTCCAATTGGAGCTATTATAGGCTATTCACTTGGTAGTATGAAAGGGCAAGCTGAGTATTCGAATGATTACTTTAATACGAAAAGCTATCCTAGAACACAGCCTGGCGATTTTATGATATCATTACTTGTGCTCTTTGGAGCAGTGATGAAAGCCGATCAGAAAATGCTCAAGTCTGAGCTTGATTTTGTAAAAGAGTTTTTATCAAAAGAATTTAATTCAAAACAGGTACGCGATTTTATGACCCTCTTTCGAGATATCTTAAAACAAGATTATCCTATTAAGGACGTTTGTAAGCAAATTGCAAGATCAATGGATCATCCGAGCAGACTAGAGTTAATACATATCTTGTTTGGCCTTTCGTTGTCTGATGGTAGCATTCATTTAAAAGAACAGAAAATAATTTTTACGATCTCAAATTACTTAAATATTAATCAGAGCGATTTTTCATCCATTAAGGCAATGTTTATAAAAGATGTTGAATCTGACTATAAAATTTTGGAAATATCAAAGAACTCAAGCGATGATGAATTAAAGAAGGCATATCGGAAAATGGCGGTTAAATATCACCCTGATAAAGTTAGCCATCTCGGCGATGAAGTTAAAAAATTAGCTGAAGAAAAATTTAAAATGGTAAATCAAGCATATAGTAATATTAAAAAATCGCGCAGCGCTACCGATTAAAATCATAGAGGGCTCAAGAATTATGTCAAATGATCCTGGAAAATACCCATTCACTCGTGGGATATATAAAAATATGTACAAAGATAAACTTTGGACAATGAGACAATATTCAGGTTTCACTTCAGCGCAAGAATCTAATAAGCGCTATCAATATTTAATTAGCCAAGGCGTAACTGGCCTTTCAGTTGCTTTTGACCTACCCACACAAATTGGCTACGATTCGGATCATATCATGTCTGAAGGTGAAGTAGGTAAAGTTGGAGTCCCAATAAATTCTATTCATGATATGGAGACGCTGTTTAAAGATATAAATTTGAAAAAAGTTTCTACTTCTATGACGATAAACTCTACTGCAGCAATACTGCTTTCAATGTATATAGTTTTGGCTGAAAAAAATAAAATCTCCATAGATAAATTAAATGGAACAATACAGAATGATATACTTAAGGAATACCTAGTTAGAGGAACCTACATCTACCCCCCTAATCAATCCATGAGATTAATAACAGATATTTTTTCTTTTTGTGAACAGCATATGCCAAAATGGAACCCAATCTCAATTTCCGGTTACCATATTAGAGAAGCTGGGTCAACAGCGGCTCAGGAAATTGCATTTTCATTTTCAAATGGTATCGCGTATGTGCAAGCTGCAATTGAAAAAGGGCTAGATCCAAATATATTTGGTCAACGATTATCATTCTTTTTTAATGCCCATAATGGATTTCTCGAAGAAATAGCAAAATTTCGCGCCGCTAGAGAAATTTGGGCAGAAATAATGAAAAAAAGATTTAGAGTTACAAATGAAAAGGCAATGATGTGTCGATTTCATGTACAAACAGGCGGTTCAACCTTAACTGCACAACAAGTAGAAAATAATATTACTCGAACCGCCATTCAGGCCCTGTCTGCCGTTCTGGGTGGCGCACAATCTTTGCACACAAATTCTTTTGATGAGGCCCTCGCCCTTCCAACAACAAAATCTGCAAAGATTGCTCTCCGAACGCAGCAAATTATTGCACATGAAACTGGCGTTACAAATTATGTTGACCCGCTTGCTAACAGTGAGCAAATTGAAAAGTTAACTAAAAATACAATAATTGAAGTTCGAGATATAATTGATCAAATTGATGATAAAGGAGGGGCAATTGATGCAATTAAAGATGGCTGGACTCAACAAGAGATAGTAAATAGTTCCTATAAATATCAACAATCTATTGATCAAAAAGAAAAAATAGTTGTAGGGTTAAATAAATATACTGAAGACGATGAACTTAATATTAATCTTCAAAAAATTGATGAAAATGCGTTAAAAAAACAAGTATCTAGGTTAAAAGATCTAAAAGTTAGCAGAGACAATATGAGCGTAAAAAATAAAATTAATGCTATAGAACAATGCTCTCAAACTAATGAAAATTTAATACCTAAAATAATTGAAGCAATTAGGTCTGAGTGTACTCTCGGTGAAATATCTGATGCTATGCGCAAATCTTTTGGCGAGTATAAATAGTTTAAATATATTTGCTATTTTATTCAAAAATTTTTAAAATGTATATATTTAAAAAATTATTAATGACTAAAGGCTATAATATGAGAAATTTCAATTTATTCGTTTTTATTTTAGTTGTTTCTTGCTCTCAACAAACTGCACCTCCTCTCAATTTGGAGGACGACCAAAAGCCTTTATCTGAAACAATAAATCAGCGCGCTACATTACCTGAGCCACCTGAAGCAACTTTTGCCTCTGAGGAAGTCATTGAAGAGCCCCCAGTAGTTATTGAAATTGAATCAGGACCTTTGCCTGAAGTCGTTGAGGAAACTAATGAAGCAGACCCTTCAGATGAGTTAAAGCTTTCACCAAATCTCTATCAAGACTTTGCATGGGAAAAATATATGGTTGAACCCGGTGATTTTTTAGTCAAAATAGCTAAAAAAGAGTACGGAGATTTTAAGCTTTGGAAATACATTTACGAATGGAATAAAGATCAAATTGGGGATAACCCAAACATAATATACCCTTATCAGTTTTTTAACCTGCAAAAAGAACGCTTACAGGCTAAAACATTTGAACCTACTTACTTTAACTATGTTGTTCAGCCAGGCGATAATTTGTGGAAAATTGCTGGCAAACAATATGGTGATTCCAAATCATGGATTATTCTTCTATTGGATAATGAAGAATCAATTAAGTCAACATCTGGCATACTAAGCCCAGGGATGATTTTGCGTCTCAGAGAAAAGCTCGATCCGAACGCATAATACTACGCTATCAGTTAAACTGATACAATCTCAAATTAAAGCAAACTTACTTAGCAAAAATATTATTTTAGTTGATAGCACTCCATCAACTAATACCGAAGCTTGGAGAATGATCAGTAAAGGCATTTCATCTGGAATAGTTATTACAGATCAACAGCTTAATGGAAAGGGTCAAAGAGGAAGAAAATGGATTTTTCAAAATGGAAAGAGTGTTGCTTTTTCTTTTTTTTCAAATCATGATATAGATTCTAAGAAAATTGGATATCTTCCTATTTTAAGTGGCCTTGCTGTAAAAAATGCTTTGACTAAGTTGGATATTTCTTCGCAACTTAAATGGCCAAATGATATTATTGTAAATGGTAAAAAAATTGGGGGGATTCTATGTGAATC
>CAJWZD010000013.1 GCA_913049685.1 uncultured Fidelibacterota bacterium | reverse complement strand
ATCCTGGATATCCTGCTGCAGATGGTCTTGCTTGGAAAGTAACTGGCCCACCAAATGCATTTAAAAACTTCATAGTTGTTGCTAATGCTGATGGCAGTTGTACTGAAGAAGTTCCATGTCAGGGTTCTCAAGACTGGGGCGGCTTCCCAACCTCCTATACTGGACGTGTTAACCAATCAGATGGAACAGGTTGGTTCTTCCACGGTGGTGGAGCAGCTGGCAACAGTTACGACAACATGATTTCAAGAATCATTAGAGGTAGTGGATGGGGATATCTTATACCTAATGATTATGAGTATCGTTGGACTTGGGAAGATGATAACTATGCTCTAGCATATTACACTACCAGCTCTCTAGTTAGAGTTGGTTTTGAAATCTGGGATATTACTCAGAATGTTAGAATGCTTCCATGGTTCTATGACTATGATGGTAATGACAGATGGGGTCTTCATGCAAATGATCACCCTGGATCAGGTGGATCAAACGATCCATACACAGACTGGACATATCCACATCTACCTGTTGATATGAGTGAAGGCGAAGCAGGCTATCAAGCTTGGCTTGCATCATCTATCGCAATAGGTGGAGGATCTCCAGATGCTGATGGTCACTATGCTGATGGTGGAAATTACCATGATGGTACGCACGAGGGACCAGAGTTAATGGGGCGTAATATCTTCTTTGTCTGGAACCTTGATGATGTAGCTGACGGAACAATTGATGCATTTGCCGGACAGGATACCGATGGTGATGGCGTTGGTAATAACACTGGACTAGAAAAAGGTAGTGTGACGCGAATAATTACTAATAAAACTAATCAGCTTACTGATGAGTTTACAGTAACCGCTCCAAAGCAAGCTTCATCAGTTGCAAAAGACGATGTTCAAATGATAAACGTATTTCCTAATCCATACATGGGACGCCATGAGCTAGAAGGCACAGACTCCGTTCTTCCGCTACCTAAGTATGTAACGTTTAATCATCTTCCAACATCACAAGATGTTTATTTCAAAGTATTCAACGTCGCTGGTACAATGGTAGCAAACTTCCAAAAGACTACTACCTCTCAGTATCAGAGATGGAATATGAGAAATTCAAATGATTTCCCATTGGCAAGTGGTGTGTATGTCATTCATATTGACATGCCAGGACTTGGCACTTCAAAGGTATTGAAGTTTGCAATGGTCACTGAAGAAGAATTCTCAAAACGCTTTTAAGGCGAGAAGGATAACATGATTATGATTAATAAAAGAATAATTGCGATCACAGCTGTATTAGCATTCTCTCTAAATGCCTTATCGGCGCAGGGAAGATTCGAATATGGTGGTGACCTGGCTGGTGGTGCTAGAAATGGTACTTCATCAGCTGTGTCTCTACTCATCCCACAGGGTGCTGCTTATTTAAGTGGCGGTGGTGCTGTTGCAACTGCTACTGGAGTAGGTGCAGCGTACTGGAATCCTGCTGGAATGGCTAGGGCAACTAATAACCTAGAAACAACGTTCTCACAGCGTTCACACTTTGCTGATATGTCAGTAATGTTTGCTGGAGCAGCTGTAAAGCTTGGTAAAAACTCATTTGGTGTATCGGTAAGATCATTAGATGTTGGTGAAATACCGGTTACTACAGTATTTGCGCCAGATGGAACAGGTGAGAAGTTTTCACCCAGCAATTTTACTGCTGGTTTAACGTTCTCTCGTATGATGTCAGCTAAGACATCTATGGGTGTAACAGTCAATACGACTTCAGAAGGATTTAGAAGGGTCAAAGGTACAGCAATGACAGTTGACGCTGGTGTACAATACATGGACTTTCTAAATATCTCTAACTTAGATGTTGGTGTTGCGGTTAGAAACTTTGGTAGACCTATGCGCTACGAAGGTTCTGGACTTTTAACAAAAGCAGTCGAAGTTGGTACTGATCGTTTAACACAGTTCCTAAAAGTTGAGCCCGCTGAGTTTGACGTGCCAATGTTATTTGAAATCGGTATGGCTTATGATGTCATGCCTGGTCTTCAAGTAGCTGGTACCTATGAAAGTAATAACTTTGAACAAGATAAGACAAAGTTAATGGCTTCATACTCACTTCCTGGACTTTTAACAGTTCGCGGTGGATTCCTTTTTGAAATGGAAACTGTAGAACGTACAGATGACTCCAGAACTACAACTGTTGATGAATCTTCTAGCAAGGTTGAGATCGACAACATGTACGATGGTGTTTCATTTGGTGGAACTGTCTACCTTCAAAGATATCTTGGAGTTAATGCATCAATCGACTATGCATATATTCCAACTGGATTTGATGGTTTTGACGCTAGTTCAGTTTTCACTCTTAACGTTGGATTCTAGATATAACTAGATGACGCTTTGAAAAGCCCTGCATATTTTGAATATGCGGGGCTTTTTTTTTACATTAAATTACCAGTAATGCTTTATACTCGTTTCACTTCAATTATTTTATACTTTTCTCTTTTGCTTACTACTAGTTGTTCAAGCGAGAAAGATTTAGTACAGCTATCAAGCTTTACACATAAAGACCCTAAAATAAATTTTGCAGACTTCATTGGTAGCAATCAATGCCAAGCATGTCATGCAGATATTTATGATCAATGGAAAGGGTCATCACATGCGAATGCTGGAGGACCTGCAAACCCTGCAAATGTGATTGCGCCATTTGATGGAAAACCAATAGAGCTAAACGATGCAATCATATACCCTGAAATTGTCAATGATATTTATCAATTTAGAATCGAAAAAAGAAATGGCACCTTAATTCAAACTATTGTTGTTGAGTCTGTAGTTGGTAAGGGTTTAATGCTTAATGGTGGCACTCAGACTTTTTTTGGTAAATATCCTGATGGAACCTATCGCTTTCTACCCTTTGATTATAGTAAACATGAAGACGTATGGTTTGTGCAGCTCAGATCAGACGAAAAGTGGGTTAAGATAAAACCTGAATTTGTACTTGATGATCTATATAACTGGCCACCTCATAGGGTAATTGGCGAAATAGCTGACATGTCTAACTGTCAACAATGTCATGGTAGTCAAATTATTGCTAAAAAAGTCAATGATGTTTATGATGTAAAGTTTACATCTCTTGAAATAAATTGTGAATCGTGTCATGGTCCTGCAAAAAAACATGCTACGATTATGTCAAATATTGTCGATGGTATAATCAAGTCCGATACCGACATTGCTATGATATCCGCTGTTGGGTTAAGTACCGATAAAAGCTTGGACATGTGCTTTCAATGTCACGCAGTTAAAACACCTCTGCGTGAAGATTATCTACCCGGAGAGAATCTTCACGAATTTTATTCCCTAAAGCTGCCTTTACTGGGCAATGAAAATCCATTCGGAGCAAATGGCCGAATTCAAACATTTGGGTATTCTCTAAATCATTTGTACAGCGATTGTTATATTAATGGATCGATGGATTGCACCAGCTGTCACAATCCACACAGTAATGATTATCAAGACATTGCAGGAAACGCCTTAATCGATCGTTTCGATGATAACCAGTGCTTGTCTTGCCATGTGACTAAATCTCTTGATGTAACGGCCCATACGTTCCATGAAGAGGAATCTGATGGAAGTAGTTGTATTGCTTGTCATATGCCCACACGGCAACATCTTGCTATAGGCAATGAAATAACCTACAAGCGTTCTGATCATACAGTTTCC
This sequence comes from uncultured Fidelibacterota bacterium, assembly GCA_913049685.1. GTDB lineage: Bacteria > Fidelibacterota > Marinisomatia > Marinisomatales > TCS55 > TMED108. The sequence continues at coordinate 50,363 of CAJWZD010000013.1, read as the reverse complement.
ATTCCACGCCCAATGTTTGATGTGTCTCAGGGATTTGAATCAGCGTGTCAGCAATGTCATGCTGACATATCGGAGCCTCAGCTTCAATCGATTGTAGAGGATTGGTATGGGCCACTTAAACCGTTAAATCCTGTAATTGCAAACAGATTAAAAATAAATGAAAATACATTAGGTGGTGATGCTGCAAAAATATTACTTCAACCAGACCATTTCCACCCGATGGGACAATTCTATAACCTCAGCTATTTTATTAAACGTTATCTTTCACCGGGAATGGAGTATTTAGATACAAGCATTATTGAAAAGTTAAAGGATTATGCTAAGTATGAGGACATCGATATTAAAGCTCTAGCGTATGCTGGTTTACACTATAGTCAGTATAATAATCCGCAAATAAAGCAGTTTTTAGTTAATGAGGTAAAGAGCTTGAATGGTAGTGAGGAAGCGGTTCGCAGAAGATGGGGTTTGATACTTGACTATTTTGGTAGCGTTTATTTTTTATCTGGCGATAGGGAAAAAGCTAAGATATGTTATGAGCTTGCATCAGAAGTTTTACCTGATGATGAAACTATTTCAAGTAATCTTAAAAGAGTGCAATCCTAATTCTCAAAAATACGATCAAGGGCCATCATAAGTGTTTCATGGTCAAGGTCTCGTCCGAAGTAGTATTCCCCTCCAGAGTCTTGCAATATAAGCTCCCAATGTAAATGCGACTCATTTCTAGTGCCAAGTGTGCTTGGCTCGGTTCCAGAGTTACCTGACATCGCAAATGTTTCACCAGCTTTTATAATATACCCAGGTTTGACATTAGAATTAATGCTAGATAAATGTGCATAGATAGTGATTGCTCTATAGCCGCTGAATAATTTAAAACCGTGATCGATAATAACGGCTTGACCCAGCAAGAGCTCATTAAATATATCAGAAGGTGTACGTTTTAGCATAGCTGCGCGCCTAAGCATTTCTTTTCTAAAATCAGGAGACACCTCCTTGTATGATAAATCAGATCTAATAATTACACCTTCCGCTACTGCTCTTACTGGTGTACCCCAATTTGAAAAAAAATCTATACCCCTATGCGTACCAGAACGATAGGTTCTTGGTGCATTTGGAAGCCTGGAAGCTCTAGATGGAAACCTGAGATTATCAATAGGAAGTAATAGTTTAGTTTTTGGTGTCAATTCGTCAAATTTGGGAATTACAGGATCAGTATTAAACATGGGATGGGCATAATCAGTCTCAATGAATTGAATAAGGTTTTTTTTAATTAGTGGGAAAACATATGCTGTATCAATGTGAAAAGTAAATTGAAGTAACCCCCCATCTTCCTTAAAACTATTTAAAGTTCGAACAAATAAAGAACTTGGTATATTATTTGAAATTACTTTTGAATATTGAGCTGAAGTTGAATCATCAATATTGGGATAAAGGCCGTCTAATAAATACTCTGGTAACAACGGTATTTTTACTTTAACTAACGCCTCTTGAAAATTTAAAAAATTAGCGCTAGTTACTATTTTTGCTTTCAAGCTGTCTTCACTGAAAATGACTTTAGTATTATGAGCAGGATTGTCATCATTAGCTTGTCGTTGATTGCTAACTTGCGCACAGCTACTTAGAAGAAGAGCGGCTACAATATGAGCAAATAAATTAAGTTTTAATAATTTTTTGAATTTCTTTGATACCATCAAGATACACCTTGTCAGGGTCCCCAGTTAACGTCTTCTTACAAATTCCAGTAAAAATGGATTTTAAATCACTATCTATTAAATTATATTTTTTACTAAACACTATTTCAATAGTTATGATATCTGACACAATAAGGCATTCTAATAGCGAATATTCGTATTTTGACCAAGATGAAGGACTAAACAATAAACCATCTGCCCAATTGCGATTGCGCTGAACGAAATTGATTGCATTAAACACTTTATGTGTTTGCATAGTTTTAAGATTAATGCTTAACTCTCTTGCAACGCGCTTAAGTTTTGAATCTATTTTTGATAAGGTGATATTTTCGCTATTCCTAGCAGATATAGAACCCATAAGATTTAGATTGGGGCCATGAAGAACAAGTAAATTCATTTTATATATTAACTAATTGGCACAAGGTGTCCAATTATATAACCTATGAGTATTCCAATTAATAATGCCAATGTGAGCACACGTGATTTCACCATCTCCTTTGTATAGCCTTTTTTAATGGCGACTGCACCTACAAGAGATCCGCTAGCTTGAATGACCCATACTAAAGGTATCGCAAAAAGCTTCACAATGAAAGGACCAATTAATGGCAGAGCACCAATCAGAGCAGAAAGACTGGCAAAGGCTTGTGTAAATACTCCAATTGTTACAGTTCCAAAAACAACGGCTTTTTTGTCTACACCGTATTTGAGAGCAATTACGATGGCACTTATAATTATCGCCCAAATGATTAGGTGTTTATAATAATTTTTAAAAAAATTACCCTTTTTCATCTAACCCGCCACCAAGAACGATCGTGCAATTATAAAATAAAACGCCACACCGATAACATCAATTGCGGTTGTTACAAACGGGCCTGTAGCAACAGCTGGATCAATATCAAATCTATTTAAAACAAGCGGGACAAGAGATCCAATTGTAGCAGCTAAAATCATTGATATACATATACTTAGCCCCACAACTAGCCCTAACAAAGGGGAAGCATCTAAAAATTGAAAAATAGCAAATACTCCTAAAAGGATACCGTAGAGTGTTCCAAGAATAAGACCAACGCGCATTTCTTTAAACAGCACTTTAATTGAGTTTTCAAAGCTTACCCTTCCTGTTGCTAGGCCTCTTACAATTATTGTAGATGACTGTGTTCCAACGTTTCCACCCATACCGATGATAACCGGTATAAACGCTGCAAGAGCAATGGCGCTTTCTAGAATATTATTAAATACTCCAATGATAAAAGCTGCAATAATACCCCCAATCCAACTTGCAAATAGCCAGGGTAAGCGAATGCGGGCATTTTCCCATGAAGATTTGAGCAAAATTTCTCTATCTTTTCCTGCTCCAGCAAGTTGCAGAAAGTCTTCAGTTGCCTCCTCCCTAATCACATCAACGACGCTATCTACTGTTACTATACCTAAAAGTTTTTCATCTGCGTCAACCACAGGAACAGCGAGAAAATTATATTGAGAAACGATTCTGGCAACTTCTTCTTGGTCTGTCTCTGGTCTGACCGCTTGAATATTTTTAGACATTATATCTTTTAACATGGTTTCACCAGGAGTTGTTACCAAGTCTCTTAGGGATATAACACCAGTAAGCCTTCCATCATCATCAAGCGTATATAGATAAAAAACCATTTCAGCATCTTCTTGGTCTTGCAACGCATAGATTGCTTCTCTGGCTTTTGTTTCTTCATGGAGCGTAAAGACATCTGTATACATTAATATTCCAGCACTATCATCAGGATAGGCCATCATCTCTTCTAGCTCTTCTTGCTCTTCAGCTTGTAATAAATCAATTACTGAGGTCGCAAATTGATCGCTAACAAGTCCCATTAAAAATGCCTGCTCATTGGAACTTGCCTGCTCCATAATATCAGCAAGTCTTTCGGGTGTTTCGTTTTCAATCAGTCTCGTTGCTATGGACTCATCGAGTTCATATAAAAATTTTACGGTATCCTCCGAGGCTAGCATACTAGAAAAAATTGCATTTTGCTCAGAATCGTTAAAATACCTGAATATTAAAGCAAGGTCTGAGGGATGCGTTTTGTCAATTAGCTTAACTATATTAGTTTTAGCGTGTCTGCGAAGCAGTCTTCTAAAAGTGTCTCTCAAAAGAGTTACCTCTGAACTGTACATTTCTTTTTTCATGAAACTACCTGCTTATTTGTATGCATATTTTTAAGACCATACCATGCTGCAAAAATTCCAATGCCCAATAATATAGGATTGATGTGCCCTTTCCATAAAAGCGAGTTTTCAGCTCCCTCACCTAAAAAAATGAACAACATGGACGTTCCGTTTATTGACATGTGTAACAATATAGATGGATAGATTGATTTTGTCAACCACGACAAATACCCCAATACTAGACCCATTAGATAAATCTGAATTGCCCAATAAGGGTTGAAGTGAATCAAAGTAAAAAACAGACTAGAGACCAAAATAGAGCGGGTTATATCCCCCCAAGAAGTTTCCAAAAACCGCTGTAAAAAGCCTCTAAAAACCATTTCTTCACCAATCGGCGCGACAATAACAACTGTTAAAAATACTAAAATTAGAGAAAAAGGGTTTTCAGGTGACAAAAGGGAATCAAGGTTTAGAAAAGAATCAGGCAGAGGAAATATCGAATCTATAATAATATTTAATTCGCTCGAAATTAAAACTACTCCGAATGAAAGTACGAAAGAATAGAAAAGTATATTTTTTGAAACAGAGTTAAACCTGAAGTTATCAGATAATTTATACCCATTTTTAAATAAAAAAAACGCAACTGGTGCTACAAGGAATATTTGAGCAAAAAACAAAGCCAGATAGGAGAATATTCCCAGATCAGCCCCTGATAGTATTGCAGGATCTAAGGCGCTAAATATTCCAGCGATAAAAAGAGAGCATAGGAAAGAAAAAATTATGATTCCAAAAGCAAACGGTACTGATATAATTCGACTCATAGGGCTCTATATCTATATTATCCATAACATTTAAAATTAATACTTATTTAGTCAATGGTGAAAGCAACCAATTATTAAAGAATCTTACTCAAGATAATACCCATCGCTACTCCAACATTCAGCGACTCCCCTTCACCCAGTTTTGGAACTGTGTAAATCTCATCAAGTCTTGATTTTATTTTTTTATCGATACCGTGCGCCTCACTACCCATGACTAGAATCCATTTTTCATTGATTTTTATAGACTGTTTTAACATTTTTCCATCCAGCGAAGCGCCTATCCATAAATAATCATCAAGCTTATCAATGCTTTCTTGTCCTAAAAATTTTATTTGGAAGTGACTCCCCATAGCGGCTGCAACTACCTTAGGGTTGAAGGGATCAATACATTTATCTGAAAGAACTATTTGCTCAACACCAAACCAAGACGCTGTTCGCAAAATAGTACCCATATTTCCTGGGTCTGATATCTGGTCCAAAAAAATAATATTCTTACCTGAATTCAATTTTCCGTAGTTAGGGAATTTTGAAATAGCTAAAATACCAGAAGGGGTGGTCATGTTTGATAAATCCTTCATCTCTTTTTCAGAAACATCAAACAGTATATCGCTATCTATTTGCTTAATAAATTCTAAATTTTTGTTCTCAAAAGCTTTTGTGAAAAAAACACTTTCTAAAAACGCACCCTTTTCCAAAATAGTTTTTATTAATCTTAATCCCTCAACAGTAAATCTTTCTAGCGTGTATCTAAATTTCCTGCTTTTTAAAGATTTTATAGTTTTATATGTTTTTTTGCTAATCAATTTGCCCTGTATTCAATCTTACCATTGACAATTGTGTACAGAACTTTAGTATCTAAAATCTTATCATCAGGAATTGTAATAAGATTTTGTGAAAAAACTGTAAAATCAGCAAACTTTCCAATTTCAATAGAACCTTTTTTATTTTCTTCGAAAGCTCCATAAGCTGCATTTATTGTGTAGCTCTTCAAAGCTTCTAATCGAGTCATCTTTTGGGAGGGTTCAAAGCCCCCTTCTGGAAACCCCTTTAAGGTTTTTCTAGTACTGCTTGCATAAAATGATGCGATAGGGTTTATAGGTTCAACTGGTACGTCGGAACCATTGATCAATATTGCACCGTTATTTATGAGATCTCTCCACACATATGCACTTTCAATAATTCGTTTTTCTCCTAATCTATCTATTGCCCAGGGTCTATCTGATGACATATGTATTCCCTGAATCGAAGCTATGACCTTTAGGCTTCCAAATCTGGGAATGTCTATAGGGTCAATATGCTGAGCATGTTCAATTCTCCACCTGTGATCTCTTGCTAAATTAGGGAATTCATTAAATACAATTTCATATTGGTTCAAGATCTCACGATTTGCTCTATCACCGATTGCGTGAGAGTTAACTTGAAACCCGCTTAAGATACCATTTTTTGCAACCTTATATACATACTCCATTGATTGTGTTGGCATTCCATGATGACCAGGCCTATCAGAATAGTGATCAATTAGCCAGGCTCCTCGAGACCCAAGGGCGCCATCTGCATTAATTTTAATAGAACGAATGGTTAAAAAATCATCTGCACTTCCAATCTCAGGTCCCTTTTTGTACCAGGTATTCAGTAAGGTAGTATCTCTACTTGTTAGCATTGCATAGATGCGCACTTTTAATAAGTTTTTATCAATAGATTCTCTTAAAACCTCAATTGCTTTTGCGCTTGTTCCAGCATCATGAAATGAGGTAATTCCATTTTCTAAACATGCATTTACAGCCAGTTCAATGGCTTTTAAATCAGAATTATCACCAAGATTAGAATCTGCATGTTTACTTATCAGCCCTTGAGCTCTTTCATTAAAAACCCCAGTTGGAGCACCAGACAAATCTTTTATTATTTCTCCTCCAAAACCAAACTCCGTTTCATTGCTAACACCAGCAATATCCATCGCTTTCTTATTTGCAAACCCTGCGTGGCCACTTGCATGCTTCAGCCAAACCGGATTATTTGGTGAAATTTCAGAAAGTTTATCGTGCGTTTGGAATCCATTTATAAAGCTATCTCTATTATCACTCCACTTGCTTTGGTGCCATCCCCTCCCTAAAATCCAATCACCTGGACTTGCTTTATCAACTGCGTCAGAAACCATATCGATTAGATCTTGGTAGCTTTCTGTAGTTGACAAATCAAGCTGCATTTCTGCAAGCCCTAAGCCATAAAAATGGCCATGCCCTTCAATTATTCCAGGCGTCATCATTGCACCACTTAAATTAATTATCTGTGTATTTGGCGATATAAGACGATCTAGCTCTTTATATTTCCCCAAGGCAATAATTTTTCCATTATTTATAGCTACTGCTTCCGTTATTGGCATTAAATCGTTCATTGTATATATCTTTCCATTGTAAATAATCATATCTGCCTTTTCAGATTCGCAGCTCAATAAAAAAATGAAACAACTGATAAATAGTATTTTTATCTTCATTTAATCTTTCCTTTACTCGTCAACTAGTAGCTTCATTATAAAGCAATAAGCTTATTATTTCAAATTACAAATTTGATTGTAACACCTACAACAAACCGGTAATTTCTATTTGAAATTAAAAGAATTTAAATATGTCAAAAAATATAGCATCTCAAAGCAAAGATTACGCATCGTGGTATACCGATGTTGTTATTAAAGCAGGTCTGGCAGATTATGGCCCTGTAAAAGGAACCATGGTTATTAAACCATATGGTTTTGCTTTATGGGAATTAATCAAAGATTCATTTGATCAGATGATTAAGGAAACGGGTCATGAAAATGCCTACTTCCCATTATTTATACCTAAGTCATTTTTGGCAAAAGAAGCAGATCATGTTGAGGGGTTTGCCAAAGAATGTGCTGTAGTGACCCATACGCGTTTAAAATCAGATAGTGATAAAGGTATTATTGTTGATCCAGATTCCCGATTGGAGGAAGAGGTTATAGTTAGGCCGACATCTGAAACAATTATTTGGTCAATGTATAAGAAGTGGATTCAGTCCTATAGAGACCTCCCCTTACTAATAAATCAATGGGCTAATGTTGTGCGCTGGGAAATGAGAACGCGTCTATTTTTAAGAACTACTGAATTTTTGTGGCAAGAAGGTCATACTGCACATGAAACATACGAACAGGCTGAAGAAGAAACTCTTTTGATATTAGAGCTTTATCGAAAACTTGCTGAGGACTTTTTAGCAATGCCAGTACATACTGGATTAAAATCTGAATCTGAAAAGTTTGCAGGAGCAGAATTTACATATTGTATTGAAGCAATGATGCGAGATAAGCGCGCATTACAAGCCGGAACTTCACATAACTTAGGCCAAAACTTTGCAAAAGCTTTTGATGTAAAATTCCAAACTAAAGACAACGTTGAAGAGTACGTATATGCAACTAGTTGGGGTGTAAGCACTAGGCTTGTTGGCGGCGTAATTATGACACATGGCGATGAAAAGGGGTTGAGACTTCCACCAAAAATTGCACCGTTTCAAGTAGTTGTCATTCCTATTTTTAGAAATGAGAATGATAAAAGCACAATCCAAGAATATACCAGACCTATAATTGATGATTTAATTACCGAAAATGTTAGAGTTCACGAAGACTGGAGAAAGGAAAGTCCAGGTTTTAAATTCAATGAATGGGAGATGCGAGGCGCCCCTATTAGATTAGAAATTGGTTTAAGAGATATTGAAAATAATTGCGCTATTGTCGCCAGAAGAGATAATAATGAAAAAAAATCAATTGCTAAAAATATGTTAACTGGTGAGATCATCTCCCTTTTAAGTGATATTCAATCCAACCTATTTAATCAAGCATTGCAGTTTAGAGATGAGAATACTTTTAGAGTGGATAATTATGACGATTTTAAAATAATAACAAAAGAAACTGGTGGATTTATTAGATGTGGATGGGATGGCACTAAAGAAACCGAGCAAGCTATAAAAGATGAAACAAAAGCAACAATTAGAGTTATACCTTTTGATGAAAATCCAAAAAAACTTGTGTGTGTTTATACTGGGAAACCAGCAAAACATGAAGTGATTTTTGCTAAAGCTTATTAACTAATCCTTAATGATAACTAATTCAAGCGCTATAGTCCTTAAAAGATTTCCTTACGGTGAAAGCAGTATAATTGCTAGATGCTTTGTTAGAAACAATGGAAAACTTAGCTTCATTGTTCATGGGGCACGCAGAAAGAAAACTCCAAGGAGCGCACACTTTCAGCCTATAAATTGTTTAGATTTGGTTTATTACTATAAACCATCAAAAAATCTACAGACGATTTCTAAGTCCAGCTTTACCAGTACATGGAAGAATATTCCCCAAAACTTTAAAAAGATAACTTTTTCCATGGCTTTATTGGAATTGACGGATAAATGCTTAACTGAGAGCGATCCTCATGAAGATTTATTTGACGAATTATTTAGCGCATTAAATTCAATTGATAATAATACAAATAATGACAATTTGAATTTTTGGTATTATCAATATCAGATATTAAATAAGCTTGGATTTAGGCCTGATTTCAGTCAGAAAGATCAAAATAATACCCCTCTCCCTGATCCTTACAAATCTACAAACTCAAAAATAATTTTTGATTGCTTTGAAAACAATAAATCAGGCTCTGAGGAAAATCTATTGCTTTCATCGCAGGATAGAAAAATTATTTCAAACTACCTAAATACTTGCTTAAAAATTCATTTTGATGGTTTAGATAATTTCAAATCATTGAAATTTATGAAAGAGACAATGGGTTAGCTATTAATGTTTTACCTGTATTTTAGACCATGAATTATCAATTTCAATCAGAACATGGAGGTCACATTTTTAAACCCCATTTTTCAAGGAGTATTATTAGAGCCTTAATATCAATAAATGCAGCATTATTTCTGATAAGATATTTTATGGTTGGTCAGTTTGATATGCTAAGCCTGGGATTATCATCGAACCCAAAATTATGGCAACCAATCACATATATGTTTGTACATGGAGACTTTTTTCACATATTTATGAACATGTTTGTTTTATGGATGTTCGGCACAGAGATGGAGTCTATTTGGGGAGGAAAAAAGTTTTTACAATACTATTTAACAACTGGAATTGGGTCTGGTCTTGTTTGGCTACTCTTTAATTATAATAATAACTACAGCATTTTAATTGGAGCGAGCGGTGCAATCTATGGTATTTTATTAGCGTACGGATTAATGTTCCCTAATCGTAAGGTCTTAATCTATTTTTTGTTTCCTATCAAAGTTAAGTATTTTGTTACGATTCTAGCATTGATATCTTTTGTTTCAACAATAGATACTAACGGGTCAAATATCAGCCATCTTACTCATTTATCTGGAATGATTATTGGCTTTATATACTTAAAATTTCCAAATTTTAAATCCAGATCATCCATAATAATAAACAATAAAATAATAGAGTCTCAGCAAAGGAAAGTTGAAAAAAGGCGAGCGAACACAATCCTATTGCAGAAAAAAATCGATAGATTGTTAGATAAGGTTAGTGATAAAGGCTTTGATTCTTTAAGCGAAGATGAAAAAGATCAGCTTTATGCGTATAGTAGGAGAATTGGAAGAGATGTGAAAAAAAATTAACTAATCCTCTTTTTCTATCACTTTAAATACTTTTTCGCCTTTTTTAGCCATCCGATACTTTTCTCTAGCCATTTCTTCTATATATTTAAAATCAGTTTTAAGTCTTGTTTTTTCATCCTCTAAAACAACTCTTTTTTCTCTTAAATGATCAATCTCTTTTTGAATTTTATTTCGTTCAGATTTTATAGTATATAAGTGATAAAGTCCGTGGTCACCAAAAAAGAAAGTGATCAACAAAATTCCAATGCCCAATAATAAAAATAGTTTAATAACTTTTTTTTGAATGTTTGATTTATTTTTATTTTTTCTTGGGTTCATTTTAACTTATGTCGATTCCTAAAGCATTGCTACCTGCAAAAATTGCCCCATCTCCCAATTGTTCTTCAATTCTTAAGAGTTGATTATATTTTGCAACACGATCTGTTCTGGAAAGAGATCCTGTTTTAATTTGTCCTGCTCCCATAGAAACTGAAAAATCAGATATAATTGTATCTTCTGTTTCTCCAGAACGGTGTGAAATAATTGTGCCAAAACAATGCTTCTTTGCGAGATTTATTGCATCAACAGTCTCGGTTATTGTTCCTATTTGATTAAGTTTAATTAAAATTGCATTCATAGATTTATTTTGAATTGATTTGGCCAACCTTTCTTTATTAGTAACGGTTAAATCATCGCCAACAATTTGACATATATTTCCCAATTTACTATTTAATTCATTCCAGCCATCCCAATCATTCTCATCTAAACCATCTTCAATTGAAATTATTGGATATTGTTTGACAAGATTTGATAAATAATCAATCATACTGCCGCTTGAGAGTTTTGAATTATCAGATTCTAAATAATAGAAATTTTTATCATAAAATTCACTTGCAGCAACATCTAAAGCAATAAAAATGTCTTTTCCAGGAACGAATGAAGCTTTTGTAATGGCCTCAAGAATTATCTCAATAGCCTCGTGATTTGATCTAAGATTTGGAGCAAAGCCACCTTCATCACCAACAGCAGTTGAAAGACCTCTTTCATTTAACAATATTTTTAAATGGTGAAAAACCTCTACACCCATCTGCATCGAATATGAAAAAGACTCAGCACCAATTGGGAATATCATGAACTCTTGAAAGTCAATATTGTTATTCGCATGACTTCCTCCATTTATGATGTTCATCATTGGAGCTGGCAGAATATGTTCAAACGAACTTTGAAAAGATTTGTAGAAAGATATTTGATTACATTTAGCTGAGGCTCTTGCAAACGCCATTGACACACCCAGAATGGAATTAGCACCTAATCTGCTTTTATTTTCTGTACCATCAATATCAATAAGGAAACTGTCTAATTCAGATTGCTTATCAAAAGATTGCCCATTTAATGCCTGAGCTAATATAGTATTCACATTTTTTACAGCCTGTAAAACTCCATTACCTAAAAACCTCTTTAAATCCCCATCTCTGAGCTCAACAGCTTCATATTCACCTGTTGAAGCACCTGAAGGCACAATTGCACTACCTGCAAATTCATTATCAAGCTCCAAATCAACTTCTATGGTAGGATTCCCCCTAGAATCAAATAGCTCCCTTGCATGTATTTTTGAAATTTTCATTTATTTAATTGGTAAATTAATTTTTACTAGCAATATATACATCAAATAATAACAACACAGTTTACTATTAAAAAATGAAAACAACAGAAAAGAAAGAAAAAGCAATGTTTATTGATTATTGTGGATTTATTGTTAAATTCAAGTAATTAAAAATACAGTGGAAAATATAACCACATACATAAAAGCGAAAGAATTGACTAAAAAGGGGGCAGGGATACCTGCCCCCTTTTTTATCGTCAATTAAACCTAACCAAGGAGGAATCATATGGCTGATTTTACTTCAACCGTATCAGGGATAGCCACTTCAGTAGTTGGCTTAGTTAAAGCACTTATTGTGATGTTTGTTTTTGTAAACATCATTTATTCAACTGGGTTTGACCCTATTGGAGGAATTGTAGACTTAGTTGAGTCCTTTTTAGATGGAGGATTCTCGGGTCTGTTGGCTTTACTAATCTTTGTTTCTTTCGCCTCTTAACCAGTAGAAATTAAAGGGGTTCTTTAAATAGAACCCCTTTCTGCTTTAAAAAAATTAGGAGACAAGAAATGAAAAAGGCCTTTGAAACCGTAACCGCATTTGTCGAAGACGTATCAGCTCTTTTAAGGGGCCTAGTTATGCTTGGCATTGTCGTCGGTATTCTATTTGATGATTATTTTGGCGTAGTTGCTGCTATCGGTGAGCTAATGAGTAAATTTGGTGACGCTGGATTTGCTGGGCTACTTGCATTAATGATCATTGTGTTTTGGTATAACAAAAACTAGTTTTACCAAAAAATATAAAACGCTCCGTCTTATTGCATGGGGCGTTTTATATTTAGTTTATCTTTATTTTTAGGTACTTTCAGTATCTAATAATCAATCTCAAAAATATTTATAAGAGCTATTCGTCATTGTTTAAAACATTATCTTTTTTAATTATACTTTTAAATTTAGTACTCGCTGGAGATCTAGAATCATCTACAGTGCGAGTCATAAATAGAGTTAATAATTCAACAGATGAAATTAAAACTCTCGATAATTTGAGAGGGGTTTATGTATCTGTAAAAGATGTTTCAAGGATTCTATCAAAAAGGAACCCATATATAAATTCTGATAGACTAAAAATTGTAGTTTATCTTGGAAATAATAGGTTAAAAATTTCAGGAAACAGTAGCTTCATACTGGTTGATGAACGTGTTTATCAAATTCCAAATTTTACTATATGGGATAACGAAGATATTTATGTACAGGCGGAAGCTCTTTTTAATTTGATCAAAGAAACAACAATGCCTGGAATAGATTATGATTCTAGGCGAATGGTTTTAGATATCGATATAAAAGAGTTCAACATCACTGGAATAGAAATTAATGAAAAAGCAAACGGAACCGTGCTACGTGTAAAAACCCGTTCTAGTTTTCCAGAGGGAAATATTAGCTCTTTTTTTCATGAAAACGGATGGTTTTATATTACTATAGCTGATGCCCTTGTTGATACAACTGAGCTGAGAAGGAGTGATGCACGTGGCGTTGTTAGAAAAATCACTGCCGATCAGCTTGGAAGCACTGCCCAGATTGCATTTCAGATAAAGACTAAAGTTGAAAGCCATGAGCTTTATCAAGGAAAAGATCCTAGTGAGATTGTTGTTTCACTGAGAACGCCCATGGATAACAGTATTGCGAGAATCAAGGAAGTAAAGGATAGATGGAAACTTGACACTATCGTTCTAGATGCTGGTCACGGAGGTAAGGATCCAGGTACAATGGGACAACGAGGAACAAAAGAAAAAGACATCGCTCTTGATATAACAAAGCGCGTTGGTCTTCTTTTAGAGAAAAATACCAAGCTAAAAGTAGTTTATACCCGTGAAGAAGATGTCTTTATCCCGCTTTGGAAAAGAACAAAAATAGCAAATGAATCAAATGGAAAAGTTTTTTTAAGCATACATTTAAACGGGAGCCCTAATAAAGCAGTTTATGGATTTGAAACTTATTTGCTTAGACCTGGAAAAACAGAAGACGCGATCGAGGTTGCCTCTCGCGAAAATGAAGTAATTAAATATGAAGACAGAACTGATAACAGATATAAAGATTTATCTGGTGAGAATCTAATTATGGCAACTATGGCTCAAAGCATATTTATGAGAGAGAGTGAGGAGCTTGCAGCTATGATTCAGGAAGAAATGGCTAAAAAAATTAAATCAAAGAACAGAGGTGTAAAGCAGGCAGGGTTTCATGTTTTAATTGGTGCAAGCATGCCAAATATTTTGGTTGAAGCTGGATATTTAACCAATAGAAATGAAGAAAAAAACCTTAGAAATGCCAAATACCGTCAATCAATCGCAAGCTGTATATACAAAGCAATTGTGAAATTCAGATATTCGAGAGAACAGTATTTAGCTGAAAACTAGTTCGTAAATACCTTTGAGTCTTTAATCAGAGGAATAAAAAATAAAAAAATTATCATATTTATATAACTTAAGAAGGCTTGGAATAAAAACCGGCTTGGATCATACTCTTGACCTATTGGATCAATGCAACAACCCACATAAAAATTTAAATGTAGTTCATATTGCAGGAACAAACGGCAAGGGATCTACATCTTCAATGGTCGCTTCTATTTTAGAGTCAGCTGGTTATAAGGTTGGGCTTTATACATCTCCTCACTTAATAAGGTTTAATGAAAGAATATCTGTAAATGGTGAATGTATTTCTAATAATGAGATAAGATCGTTTATTGATGCATACAAACAAGATATTGATCGGATTTCTTCAACTTTTTTTGAAACAACAACAGTTATGGCGCTTAAGCATTTCGCTAATAAAAAAGTAGATTTTGCTGTTATTGAGGTTGGATTAGGGGGAAGATTAGATTCCACCAATGTTGTTATACCTAAGGTCACAGCAATAACCCCCATTTCTCTAGACCATCGAGATATTTTAGGGGACAACCTGTTGTCAATTGCTAATGAAAAAGCCGGAATAATTAAAAAAAACATCCCTCTTATCTTAGGCTTGCAGGATAAAAGAGTTAAAGCGCATCTTCATAAAATAGCAAAACAAAAGAAGGCACCAGTCGTTGATATTGAAGAGATAAAAGAAATTTCTTTATCTTTAAAGGGTACCCGGTTTAAAATAAAATCAGGTCATTACTTAACACCATTGCTTGGTCATCATCAAGCATATAACTCTGTAACTGCGATTAGAGTTATAAAATCAATTATCCCTAAAATTAATTTTTCAACCATACAGGAAGGTCTGAACAAGACAGTATGGAATGGTCGATTGCAAAAAATATCAAATAATCTCCCATTATATTATGATGTTGCACATAATTCAGCCGGAATATCTGTAATGATTAAAACAATTAAATCAGTATATGGTAAGGTGCCATATGTTGTTTTATGTCTAAAAGGGAATAAAGAGGTTGAGTTAATTTCTAGTGCGCTTAAAAATAAATATGAAAAATTAATTATAACTGGATCACCTAAAATGGAATTAATGGAAGCAAAAGAACTGGCTCAGGCTTTAGCTAAGTATGGATTAAATTACAACATAGAAATAAAAAATGATCCAAATGACGCCTTTAATATTCTCATAGATAGAATTAATTCAACAAATCAGCCTGGTATAATTATGGGTAGTCATTATATTGCCAAAGCAGTTTTTGATAAATTTGGCATTTTTATGTAAAATTGTGTAATATCACCATTAATTATTGATATACGTGTTTATAAAGACCCGAACTAAACCGGGCGTACTCCTCTAAAAATTTTCAAAGTTAGTTCAATTATTTAATTAAGGTTATTTTTTATGAATGTTAGTGAATTACAAAAATTAAGAATTAAAGAGCTCGCAGAGCTCGCTTCGAAGCTCGAAATTGAAAGCTTTTCAGGAATGAATAGGCAAGAGCTTGTTGTTAAAATTATAGAGGCTCAAATTGAAAAAGATGGCGGAGTAACAGCAACTGGTGTTTTAGAAGTTCTTAACGAAGGTTACGGTTTTTTGAGAAGTCCAAATTTTAATTATCTGCCAGGACCAGATGATATTTATGTAAGCCCTTCACAAATAAAACGCTTTGGATTGCGAACGGGTCATGAGGTGTCAGGCCAAATAAGACCACCTAAGTCAAAAGAGAGATTTTATGCACTTCTTAAGGTTGAAGAAATAAATGGAAAAGACCCAG
Source organism: uncultured Fidelibacterota bacterium (assembly GCA_913049685.1). Taxonomy (GTDB): domain Bacteria; phylum Fidelibacterota; class Marinisomatia; order Marinisomatales; family TCS55; genus TMED108. The sequence goes on along the minus strand of CAJWZD010000013.1, from coordinate 34,316 downwards.
CAGAACTAAAAAAGGCAATACTTTTTGATAACCTAACACCACTTTACCCTGATCATAAATTAAACCTCGAGGTAAACCCAAAAGATTTATCCACCAGAGTGATGGATATGATTTCTCCAGTAGGAAAGGGACAGCGCGGTCTATTAGTTGCGCAACCTAAAACAGGAAAAACAGTATTGATGCAAAAAGTTGCTAATGCAATATCACAAAACCACCCTGAAGTTAAAATGATAATTCTTTTGATCGATGAAAGACCAGAAGAAGTTACCGATATGAAAAGAAATGTTGAAGCTGAAGTTGTTAGTTCTACATTTGATGAAGCTCCACAGCGACATGTTGCAGTAGCAGATATGGTAATTCAAAAAGCTAGACGTATGGTTGAGTTTGGAGAAGATGTGGTAATTCTGCTGGACAGTATAACTAGGCTTGGCAGAGCACATAATGCTGTAATTCCTCATAGTGGAAAAATCTTGTCTGGAGGTGTCGATTCAAATGCAATGAGAAAACCTAAACAGTTTTTTGGTGCAGCGAGAAACACTGAAGAAAGTGGTAGTTTGACTATCCTTGCTACTGCGCTTATTGATACAGGTAGTAGAATGGATGAGGTGATTTTTGAAGAATTCAAAGGTACTGGAAATATGGAGCTCGTGCTTGATAGAAAGTTAAGCGATAGGAGGATTTATCCCTCTTTTGATCTAATAAAATCTGGAACTAGAAAAGAAGAGCTTCTGCTTGATAAGAAGATATTGGCCCGAATGTGGATATTAAGAAAACTTTTAAACGATATGAACGTAATAGAAGCTATGGAATTCATTCAAGACAGAATGAGAAGAACAAAGAATAATGATGAATTTATGGAAACAATGAGCCAATAATTTCAACTTTTCATGACCCTTACTACACCAAAAATCAAATCAGTTACTGTAAAATTAAAAACAGATAGACCTGTTAAAAAAACACCTTACCAAGTAAAAGGCGTTTTAATGAGAAATTTTCCTAATGACGGAATTGTTCCCATGCTTAATGGATCTTATCGAAAAAAATTCCTCTACCCAAGGATTCAGGTTAAAATAGTTGATGAGGAAATCTTATTAGTAGGACTTCATCAAGGCGTTGATCCAATTCTTGCGATTCATGAAAAAATTAATGATTTAAATTTTGGAGATATAACATTTGAAGTTTTAGAAAAAAGTGTTGAAGAAAGTAGTGAGGCATTTTTCTTTTCTTCATCACTACATAGATATAGATTTTTATCTAATTGGGTGGCATTGAATATCAATACTTCAAAAAAATATAATACAAAAGAAGATGAAGAAAAATTGCAATATTTAAATGATCTTATCGCCAAAAATATAGTTTTTATTGCACGAGAAATGGGATTTGAATTAGCAAAATACATTTACTCGAAAATAAATGTTACTGATATCAATCCAATAAAATTAGATCAAAACGGATGGGGGGCATTTGATGGAGAGTTTTATTCAAATATTGTTTTACCAAGTTACATTGGAATTGGAAATGGAATAACGAGAGGGTATGGAACTATTTCTGGTAGCCAATCAAATGATATCCTACAATTTGATAATAAAGAATTTAGATTGCTAAAATCAGAGTCTGAAAATTCGCATTTTTCTACAGAAACTGGAAATTTTTCATCTACACTATTTGAAGTTGATGTTTCAGCTATCCAAAAGCCTGGCATAAGAAAAAATAAAAAGAAAAAAGCTCATCAATCAAAAAAGAAAAAAAAATCTTTTGGTAAAGCAAAAAATTCCCAACTAAAAAAAGAAAAAATAACAAAACAGTCTAGCGACGAACCTGTTAATTACAATTCCTATGAATATCATAAAAAACAACACTCGATTTAATAATGAAACTTGCAGATAGAGTAAACAAAATAAAGCCATCATTCACTCTTGAGATGACTTCCAGAGCTGCAGAACTAAAGTATGCTGGGCATGATGTAATTAGCTTTAGCGCAGGTCAGCCTGACTTCAATACTCCTGATAATATAATTAGTGCAGCTAAATCTGCTATGGATAACGGTCTAACGAAATATACTGCTGGTTCAGGGATGATTGAATTAAGAGATGCGGTTTGTCAAAAAGTTAAGCGTGAAAATAAAATTGATATTTTACCTGAACAGGTTCTTGTGTCAAATGGTGAAAAACAAAGCCTTTATCTAGCCTGCCAGGCATTATTTCAAGAGGGTGATGAGGTTATTATTTTTTCACCATATTGGGTATCTTTCCCTGAGTTTGTTACGCTCTCAGGTGCTAAGCCAATTTTAATTAACACTGAATCAAAAAATAATTTTGAACCAAATCTTGAGGATATTCAAAAAATTGACAATGAAAACGTAAAAGGAATAATCATCAATTCCCCCTCAAATCCAACAGGTGCTGTTTGGAGTGAAGAAAAAATTCTTGAGGTATTAAAAATTTCAGAAGAAAAAAATTGGATAGTAATATCTGATGAGTGTTACGAAAGACTTGTTTTTGATGAACAGATTACTATTAGTCAAAAAATTGCGAACAACAATAATTTAAAAACAGAAATAATAACTTGCATGAGCATGTCGAAAACTTATGCTATGACGGGGTGGAGAATAGGCTATGCATTTGGAAATATTGATATAATCAAAGCAATGTCAAAAATTCAAGGCCAAGCTACTTCATGTGCAAACTCAATTGGACAAGCAGCATCCATAGAGGCACTTGTTGGAGATCAAAGCACCGTTGACAAGATGATAGAAGTGTTCAAGGAGCGCAGAGACTACATGATCCAGTTATTAAATAATCTCCCTGAAGTCGATTGCCGTATACCAGGTGGCGCCTTTTATGCATTTCCAAATTTTAATTTTTACATAGGAAAAACATATAAAAATAAAACAATTAATGATTCATTTGATCTATGTGAAATATTTTTAAATGAAGCTTATGTTGCTACGATTCCTGGAGATGGGTTTGGTGCTCCAGGTTATGTAAGGTTCTCTTATGCTGTTGATAAAAAAACTATAAAAAATGGTATAGACAGAATTGAAAAAATAATATTTGAAATAAAATGATAATTTGAGGAAAATAAAATGAAACTAAATATACATCCAGATTACAAACTAGGAACAGTCACATGCTCCTGTGGGTACTCATTTAAAGTGTATAGCACCATGGGTGATCAATCTATTGATATTTGTTCTGAATGTCATCCATTCTACACTGGCAAACAAAAACTTGTAGACACTGCTGGTCGAATTGAAAAGTTTAAAAAGAAGTATAATAGAGCTTAAAGCTAAAATGCTTAAGACAATTTTATTGTTTATAATGAAGCCTACAATTCTTGTAGGTGGACAAGCCGTTATCGAAGGTGTAATGATGCGAGTTCCTGGAGCATATGCTACCGCAGTTAGAGATCCAGAAGGTAAAGTTCATATTGATAGAAAGCCCTTTAAATCTTTAGGTGAAAAATCTTGGTTCTGGAAAAAGCCAATTCTTAGAGGAATGGCAGGACTATATGAATCAATGAAAATGGGAATGGAAACATTGCAATGGTCTGCTGACATAGCCATCCCTGATGAAAAAGATAAACCTAAAAATAAATTCGCAGACTTTTTTTCTTCACTTCTAGCAATAAGCTTAGCAATTACTTTATTCATGGTAGCACCGATGTGGCTTACAACAAAAATAATGGACATCGAAAAAGAGGCATTTATATTTAATCTTACCTCGGGTGCATTTAGAATAAGCTTCTTTGTGCTTTATCTATTTCTTATTTCAAGAATGAGTGATGTTAAAAGACTTTTTCAATATCATGGAGCAGAACATAGGGTTGTATATAATTTTGAATCCGGTAAAGAGATAAACGTACTAAATTCTCAGTCATTCCCAACACAGCACCCGAGATGTGGCACAAGTTTTATGTTTATAGTGCTATTATCAGCAATTGTCGTATTTTCAATAATAGATACTTTTATAATGGAATTTACTGGCGATATAAATCTATTTTCACGCTTAGCTTTTCATTTACCTCTTATACCTTTAGTGGCTGGCATATCATATGAGTTGATTAAAATAAGCTCAAGAAATAATAATTTATTTTTTAGAGCACTTAGAAAACCTGGCCTCTGGCTACAAAATATCACAACGAGAAAACCCGACGATGAAATGATAGAAGTAGCGATCTTAGCAATAAAAAAAGCTTTCGGAGATAAATTAGAAAAAATGTCAGGAAAGAAATATGTTGCTGAAGCAGTTGGATGATTGATAAGCTACAAAATATAATCCTTCATTTTGAAGAGCTTGAAGAACAAATGATTGATCCCGCTCTGATAAATAATCAAAATAAATACAAAGAAGTAACTAGAGAGCACAGAAGACTAACACCTGTTATTGATAAATCAAAAAATTATATTTCAATTACTAAACAAATTGAAGAAGGCGAATCCATTTTAAAAGGGGATGATGAAGAGTTGAAAATTATTGTAAAGGATGAGATCGAAAGTTTAAAGGATAATATTGTAAAAATTGAAGACGAGTTAAAAATTCTCCTCCTTCCCCATGATCCAAATGATGATAAAAATATTATATTAGAAATTAGAGCAGGCACAGGAGGAGACGAAGCTGCTTTATTTGCCGCTGATCTTTATAGATTATATTCTCGCTACTCAGAGCGTAACAAGTGGCAATATCAAGTTATGGAGTCAAGCCCAATTGGCATAGGAGGCTTTAAAGAACTTATCATGTCAATTAATGGTGATGGTGCATATGGAGCCTTGAAATTTGAAAGTGGTGTTCACCGCGTTCAGAGAGTTCCAAAAACAGAAACAAGTGGAAGAGTCCACACATCGGCTGCTACAGTTGCAGTTCTGCCTGAAGCAGAGGAAGCTGATGTGAAAATAGTAGACGCTGAACTCAAAATTGATACATACAGAGCGAGCGGTGCAGGCGGGCAACATGTTAACAAAACTGAGTCAGCTATTAGAATAACTCACCTACCATCCGGCTTAGTAGTTACTTGTCAGGATGAAAGCTCTCAACATAAAAATAAGGCAGCTGCATTAAAAGTTTTGAGATCAAGACTGTTGGCTGCTGAGCAAGAGCAACTAGCTAAAGAAAGAGCAGCTGCACGAAAAGATATGGTTTCAACAGGCGATAGGTCTGCAAAAATAAGAACTTATAATTTCCCACAGGGAAGAATAACTGATCATAGAATAAATTTTACAGCATACAATCTGGATGGTGTTATGGATGGAGATATTAGTGAACTGATAGAAAACTTAAACCTTGCAGATCAGCAGTTAAAGCTATCAGAAGTATCATAAATAATTGCAAGCTATAGTTGATAAAAAAGAGAATTGGAGAATAATTGATTTAATCAATTGGGGGGAGGACTATTTCAATAAAAATGACTTTGAGAGCCCGAAACAGGAAATCGAATGGCTGCTGTGTGATCTTTTAAATTACAAAAGAGTTGACCTATATATAAACTTTGATGAGATAGTTTTACCTATCAAGCTAAAACTTCTTAAAAAGTGGATAAAAAAAAGATTAAAGAGAATGCCCCTACAGTATATAACTGGAAATACGGAATTTTACGGAAAAAAATTTTTTCTCAACAAAGACGTATTGATTCCTCGCCCAGAGACTGAAAGGCTTATCGATATATCTCTAGAGTGTATTAAGCAAATCAATAATCCTAAAATTCTTGAGGTGGGTACAGGATCAGGTTGTATTGCAATTTCATTAGCATTAGAACGAGAAGATGCTCAAATAGTATCTATTGATATATCAGAAAGTGCTCTTGAAAAAGCAAAAGAAAATGCCGAGTATCATAAAACAACAAATGTAAGCTTATCTAAAATTGATATTTTAAATGATTTACCAGGAGGTAAATATGATATGCTAATATCAAATCCACCTTATATTTCATATGATGAAATGCAAAATATAATGGTTGATGTAAAAGATTTTGAGCCTGAGTTAGCGCTAACTGATTTTAAAGACGGGCTCCAGTTCTATGCCAGGCTTTCAGATATTGGCCCATTGCTTATTAAAAAGCATGGTTGGATGATACTTGAGGTTGGCGTAAATGATCACTCAAAAAAAGTTTTGAACTTATTTAAATCGAAAGGATTTAAAGATATTGATTTACTATCTGACTATAACAACAACAAAAGAGTTTTAAGGGTTAAAATTTAAATGAAATCAGAATTTGTACATTTACATAATCACTCTGACTACAGTCTGCTTGACGGTGCTCAGACAGTTCAAACCCTTGTAAACACCATAGATGATTTAGGCATGGACTCTGTAGCGCTTACTGAACATGGTAATCTTTTTAGCGTTATACCTTATTATAAATCTTCAAAAAAAGCTGGAGTAAAACCAATCATTGGCTGTGAAGTATATGTTGCTGTTGGAAGCAGATTTGACAAAAAAACGACAGCTGAAGGAGGATGGGGAAATAATCACCTTGTCCTATTAGCTCAAAATTATACTGGCTACCAAAACCTAATGAAACTAGTAACGCTCGGGTATCTAGAGGGATTCTATTACAGACCAAGAATCGACATAGATTTACTTAAAGAGCATAGCGAGGGGATCATTTGCCTTTCTGGTTGCCTGAAAGGTGAAATACCAGAAAAAATGATAAAAGGTGACTGGGCTGGAGCAAAAAAAGCAGCTCTTCGTTTTTCAGAAATTTTTGATGATCGCTTCTACCTTGAAGTGCAAAATCATGGAATCCCGGAAGAGATACAAAATATTGAAAATATGAAAAAATTAAGTCACGAGCTTAATTTACCAATGGTATGTACCAATGATGCGCACTACGCAAAACATGAGCATTGGGAAGCGCATGATGTTCATATATGTCTCGGAACTGGAAAAGATAGAGATGATCCAAATAGGCTTAGGTATGCAACTCCTGAATTTTATTTTAAAACTCAGGACCAAATGTTTCATATGTTTAAAGATGTACAAGGAGCAATTGAAAATACTAGGAAAATTGCAGATAGCATTGATCTTGAAATTCCAATGGGTGATTATCATTTACCAAATTTCCCAATTCCAAATGATGCAGAAAATTCAAATCCAGATCACTATTTAAAATCTTTATGTGTAAAAGGCGTACAAAATAGATATGGTGATTATACTCCTGAACTTGAAACAAGACTAAATCATGAATTAAATGTAATAAAGAAAATGGGATTTGCAGGATATTTTTTAATCACTGCTGATTTTGTAAAATATGCTAAAGATAATATGATACCAGTTGGACCAGGTCGTGGTTCAGCAGCAGGTAGCTTAGTTTCATACTCTCTGGGTATTACTACCGTAGATCCAATTCGCCATAAGCTTCTATTTGAGAGATTTTTGAACCCTGACAGAATAAGTATGCCTGATATTGACATAGACTTTTGTATTGAAAGGCGCGGGGAGGTAATTGATTATATAAAGAATCAATATGGAGAAAACTCTGTAACTCAAATCATTACTTTTGGAAAAATGAAAGCAAGACAAGTAGTAAGAGATGTTGGAAGAGTTTTGGGTTACTCTTTTGGAGAGACAGATAAGTTAGCAAAGATGATCCCAACCACACTAAATATTACTTTAGAGGAAGCCCTAGATCAAAGTCCTGAGCTTTTAGCAGCCTCAAAAGGAGAGTTCAAAGAATTGTTGGATTATTCTAAAGTTTTAGAGGGAATGAATCGTCATGCATCAATTCATGCTGCAGGCGTTGTAATTGCACCAGGCGAATTGACAGACTATGTGCCTCTGTATAAGTCAACTCAGGGAGATATTACTTCTCAGTACGATATGAAAGGTCTTGAGGAGCTTGGCTTATTGAAGCTTGATTTTCTAGGACTACGCAATCTCACTGTAATTGACAATGCTATAAAGCTAATTAAAGATGGTGGCAATGATATTGATATTGAAAATATTCCATTCGATGATCAGTCGGTATATAAGCTATTCACTAAAGGACTAACCATTGGTGTTTTTCAATTTGAATCATCAGGAATGAGAGAATTTCTAAAGAAGCTTAAGCCAACAGCCATAGAAGATCTAATAGCTATGAATGCACTTTACAGGCCAGGACCAATGAATAACATTGATGATTTTATCAAAAGGAAGCACGGTAAAAAAGAAATACAATATTTGCATCCAAGTATGGAAAACATCCTTGAAGAAACTTACGGGATTATTGTTTATCAAGAGCAGGTAATGCAAATAGCCAACGAGATCGCAGGATTTTCATTGGCTGAGGCAGATATAATGCGCAGAGCCATGGGTAAAAAAATCAAAAAACTAATGGATGAGTTAAAAGTAAAATTTATTGATGGTGCTCAAAAGAAAAATAACATTCAGCCTGAAACCGCTAAGCAAATATATGAATTGATTGAAAAATTTGCTGAATATGGATTTAATAAAAGCCATTCAACAGCATATGCCTACGTTGCATATCAAACCGCTTGGTTAAAAACACACTATCCAGCAGAGTTTATGAGTGCAAACCTAACAAGTGAGATGTCAAATATTGATAGAGTTGTAATACTTATAAATGAGTGTCGAAAGATGAAGATTGATGTAAACCCACCAGATGTAAATGTTTCTTCAATTGATTTCAGGCCGGTTAATAATAACACAATATCATTTGGTCTTAATGCCATTAAAAATGTTGGAACTAAAGCTCTTGAACAGATCATAGAATCTCGACAAGACAAAAAGAAGTACAAATCAATATTTGACTTTACCGCAAATGTTGCTCTAAAAACTGTTAATAAAAAAGTTTTAGAAAGCTTAATTATGTCAGGAGCAATGGACTCTCTTGAAGGAAATAGGGCGCAGAAATTCAACGAGATTGAAGTTGCTCTTAGGTATGGACAAAGCGAGCAGGATGCTAAATCTAAAAATCAAGTTGATTTGTTTGGTGGAAGTGCGGGATCGACATCTAATCAGTCAATGATGCCTACATTAAGTGAAATTGAAGAATGGCCTGAAAGTAAAATGCTGGAAAATGAAAAAGAGGTATTAGGTATGTATATTTCAGGTCATCCATTGCTAAAATATGCGGATGACTTAGAGGAGCATTCAAATTTCGACTTTACGGAAAAGATAAACCCTAGAAATCAAGATAAAGTCAGAATTGGTGGCGCTATCTCAGACTTAAAACTTCATTTTGATAAAAAGAACAATCAGATGGCTTTTTTCAAGCTAGACTGCCTTGGAGGGCAAGCAGAAATATTGGTATTTAGCAGTATTTTTTCTAAATATAAAGATTTGGTTAAAAATGATAGTGTCGTTTTTGTTAAGGGTAAACAAACAGATGAAACTGATTTCTCCGATCTTAAGCTAATAGCAGAAGAAATTGTTACAGTGAAAAAAGCTAAAGAGATTTATTCGAAGAATATAAATATTAAGATAGACCTGAATAACGCCAACCTAGATATAGTAAAAATTTCAAAATTAGCCAAGGACCATAAGGGTAAATGCGGATTAATGTTCCACACGTCTGGTGAAAATGGAAGAATGCAACGCATAATTGCTCACAATATAAAAGTTTCTTCAAGCAAACCTTTTTTAGATGAAGTAAGGGACATATGCGGAAAAAAGAATGTGTGGATTTCAGAGTGAAAAATATTAATATTGTTATATGAACAGAAAAATCAGAATTTTAATGGCTAAGCCAGGTCTTGATGGCCACGATAGAGGAATTAAGGTTTTGGCTTCTGCATATAGAGATGCTGGCATGGAAGTAATTTATCTTGGCTTGAGACAAACTCCAGAAATGATTGTTGCATCCGCACTTCAAGAAGATGTTGATGTAATTGCTCTTTCAAGTCTTAATAATGCTCACATGACAATCTTTCCAAATGTTTTGAAAATAATGAATGAAAAAGGATTGGATGATGTTTTGCTGGTTGGAGGTGGAATAATACCAAAAAAAGACATGGAAGAACTAGAAAGTCTTGGGATGGGAAAATTATTTGGCCCTGGAACTCCTGTAGAAGAAACATTAAATTATATAACAAATTGGGTCAAGGAAAATAGAAGATAAATGGATATAAACAACCAGACAGAATTAGAATTATACTTTGCAGATCATTTTGATACAGTCCTTTTTCCAGTTCTCGCTGATATTTACCAAAGCAAAGCTGACTATGTTAGGGCAAAAAGAGTATGTGAGATTGGTTTAGAGCATCACCCAGAATCTGTTGATGGACAATTTATTTTATCTCAAGCTGAGATGGCTCTTGGCAATCTAAATGTAGCAGAAAAGTTGCTAAAAAAAGTATTAGAAAAAATTCCATCGCACCAGCCAGCAGCAGCAGCACTACCTGTTCTCCAAGAGCAACTGGGTAGATCAAAGAACACCTTAGCTGATAGCTGGAAGCGTGCAAAGGACGTAGATCCAAGCAACGAATTTGCTAGTGATTTTTTATCTCCAAAAACCTCAAAAAAGAATAAAAAGAAAGAAGTAATTCCTGCAGATATTATGATAGAAAAAGCTTCAATTAGTCCTCGACTTGCTACTTTTACATTAGTGCACGTTCTTAAGGGTCAAGAGCTCTATCAAAGAGCACTTGATGTACTTGACATTCTTGAGCAAAAAGGAGAAAATAAAAAACAGATTGAAGCTGAAAGAAAATCGATCCAGTCTCTGATATAATTTCCAATTCAAGTTTTAATCTATGGATTTTAAAAAAGGAATCGAACATCTACGCAAGTCCGATAATAAACTTGCTAAAATCATTGAAGAATATCCAGAGCCCAAAATAAGTAAGACAAAATTTCATTTCCAATCTTTGGTAAGAAATATTATCTACCAACAATTAAGTACAAAGTCTGCATTCGCAATTCATAACAGATTTAAAAAACTTTTTTCTTCTTCAATAATAAATCCAAAAGACGTTATTTCAATATCTATTAATAATCTTAGAGAAATCGGCTTATCAAGGCAAAAAATAAATTATATCCAAATACTTGCATATGAGTGGCCCGCTATTAAAAAAAAATTTGCTGATATAGATTCACTTGATGATACCGCTATTGGAAAAGAACTGATGAAGGTTAAAGGAATAGGGCAGTGGACAGTTGACATGTTTCTTATTTTTTCTTTAGCTCGACCCGATGTTTTCCCAACTGGCGACCTTGTCATTCAAAAGGGTTATGCAAAACTTTATAACATGAAAAATCTTCCTAAAAAGGATGAAATGCTAAAAGGTTCACAGAAATGGAAGCCATACAGAACTTTAGCATGTTTGTATCTTTGGGAAATAATAGATGGCCCCTTTGAATGGTAATTGTTCTAAATAAAATATTATTATTCATTTTTACATTTTTAATTATTGAAAATAGTTTTATATCAATCACCTCATATGAATATAATAATTCGTCTAAATCGTATGATAAATATAATGTAACAATATATAGAGATACATGGGGAGTGCCTCACATTTTTGGAGACAAGGACGAAGATACTGCTTATGGTTTAGGCTATGCGCATGCTGAGGACGATTTTAAAACAATACAAGATATTCTTATTGCGGCTAGAGGAGATTTGGCCGAATACCATGGAAGGTCTGTAGCTTCAAACGATTACATGGTAAAATTATTAAAAATTTGGGACGTCGTTGAAAAGAATTATGACAATGGTTTATCCAAAGATGTGATCCGAATTAGTGAAGCATATGCGGATGGAATTAATCATTATGTATCACTTTATCCCGATAAGGCATTTAAAGGGGTATTTCCTGTACAAGGAAAAGATATAGTTGCAGGGTTTATACATAGAATGCCGTTAATGTTTGGTTTGGATGGCGCTCTATCAGGGCTAGCATCTGGTAATTATCCAAAAAAGAATAAAGATTCTTCTTCTGCACTGTCTAGTAATATTCTAAATCAGAGAATGTTGGGGTCAAATGTTATAGCAGTATCTCCAGTTCGATCAGAAGATAAATATACTCGATTATTAATTAATTCTCACCAGCCTTGGTCAGGCCCAGTTGCGTGGTACGAAGCCCATTTGCATAGCAATGAAGGATGGAATATGGTGGGAGGCCTTTTTCCTGGTTCACCGGTTGTATTAGTTGGTCACAACGAAAATTTAGGATGGAGCCATACCGTAAATAGTCCCGATTTAATTGATATTTATGAATTAACTATTAATCCAAAAAATCCCAATCAATATTATTTTGATGGTAAATATGAAAATTTTGAATTGTCCGAAGCTAAAATAAAAGTGAAAATATGGGGACCTGTTAAATGGACATTCAAAAGAAAAGTATATAGATCAAAACATGGACCTGTTATCAAAAACGATCATGGGTTCTTTGCAATAAGATACTCTGGGCATGATGAATTTCGATATTTAGAGCAATGGTTTAGAATGAATAAGTCAAAAAATTTCAACGACTTCGAAAATGCTTTAAAATTAATGTCAATTCCAATGTTCAATACAATTTATGCAGATAAAAAAGGAAATATATTCTATCTATACAATGCCTTGTTTCCTGAAAGAAAGGATGGGTATACATGGGAAGGAGACCCACTATCTGGTGATACTTCAGAAAATTTGTGGAAAGATTATTTACCCTATACGGCTCTTCCTAAAATATTAAACCCTAAATCTGGTTTTTTACAAAACTGTAATAGCTCCCCATTTCTCACAACAACAGGCAATCAAAATCCCGATGCTAATCTATATAAAAAAAATCTAGGTATCGAGAGATTTCAAACGAACCGTGCTCTTCGAGCAATTGAAATATATGGAAGTGATATTTCTATTGATCGAAATGAGTTTTACAACTACAAGTATGATACTAAATATTCAGAAGCATCAGTTTTGGTGAGGAATCTTAAAAGATTTTTGTTGGAAGCAGAAACGATAGATAAAGATGTTAATAAAGTTCTCAATATTCTTAAGGAATGGAATTATGAAACAGACAGTCTAGCAATTGGTGTCCATTATGCGCTAGATGCGATTAAGCCAGTATACAATCCTGATGACTATATTTATAATTATGAATTGATTATGAAGCGTTTAACAGAAAGCGTTAAGAAAACAAATGAACATTTTGGAAAATTTGATATTAGATGGGGTGAGATTCAAAGATTAAAGCGAGGTAATAAAAATATGCCACTAAGTGGTGGACCAGATATACTCAGGGCAATATATACCAAAGGAGATAAGGGTCAGAGAAAAGCTATTGCCGGAGACTGCTATTTTCAAATTGTAGAATGGAGTCCAAACGGAGAGGTAAGCTCACAAAGCATTCATCAATATGGCTCAGCTACACTAGATTCATCTTCAATTCATTATGACGATCAAGTTGAGCTATTTTCAACCAATAAAATGAAACCAGTTTGGATGAATATAAAAGATATTAAATTAAACCTGCTTAAATCGTATTCACCAGGTGGTGAAAAAAGGCCCTAAGGAGAAGTCATGAAAAAATTCTTATTATTTTTTGTTAGCCTTTCATTTGTATTTGCAGATAAGCCAATAACCGCTAAAGATATTATTAATCTTGAATATATAAGTCAGCCGGCTATCAATATAGGTGGAACCCGGATTGCTTATGTTAAGATAGTTCCCCCCTCAAAAAACTCCAAAAGTAGAAGTTCATTTAGAGAGGTATGGGTAACGGATGTTGATGGACTAAATCAAAGAAAATTTACATCAACTCCAAATAATAGTTGGTCGCCACAATGGACTCCTGATGGCAATCTCTCTTTCTTGTCTTTAAGAAAGGCTCATCACAAGTCGACACAGATATACACAATACCAACTGACGGAGGCGAGGCATTTCCATTGACAAACCATGAAAGTGGTATTGGTTCTTATAAATGGTCCCCTAACGGAAGATGGATAGCATTTATATCAAAAGACGAAGAAAGCCCAGCAACAAAAAAGATGAAAAAAGATGGATATGACATGGTAGTCATGGGTAAAGAGCAGCTTTATAATCGGTTGTGGATTTATGACATTGAAACGAAATCGCATGAAACAATTTTTAGACAAGACCTTAATGTGTCTTCATTTGAATGGTCAGAAGACAGCAAATTCATTGTTTTTCAAGCCGCTGAAAAAGTAGATACTGATATTGAATATCTAGAGAGTTCTTTGTACCTAGTCAAGGCACCTAGCGGAAATCCCAGAAAAATTGCTGAAACGCCTGGAAAGCTTTCAAGTATGTCGCTATCTCCAAACTCAGAGCAATTAGTTTATTTAGGTGCAACATCATATAATGACCCATTGGCTCAAAGCATCTATGTTCATAATATTAAAAATGGCAAATCTAAATTGATTACCCCAGGATTTAAGGAGTCTTTTGTAGATGTCGATTGGATTGATGATCAAACAGTTATTGGTCTATCGCAAAGAGGGACTAAAACCGTTTTATCAACAATATTTCTTGCAAATAACCTTCCTGAAGATGTTTTTAATCAGAACGATGTACTAGCTCCAGATGAAATTATATCCAGCTTTTCATTTCATAGATATACAAAACAGCTTGTTGTCACCGCAAATAGTCGAAAGAACCCAAATGAACTGTATGTTGGTTTATATAATTCTAAAAAAATGAAAAGAATAACTTTTTCAAACCCAGCATTATCTAACATACAGCTATCAAAACAAGAAACAATATCTTGGAAGGCAAGAGACGGCAAAACAATTGAGGGCGTACTAACCTATCCATTGGTGTATCGCGATGGAAAAAAATACCCCTTGATTCTTCAGATTCATGGTGGACCTGAAGGTGTTAGCCAGGATGGCTGGAATACAAGACCAACATATCCAGTTCAATTGTTAGCAGCCAATGGTTATTTTATTTTAGAGCCAAATTATAGAGGAAGTGCTGGAAGAGGAGTAGAATTTTCAAAAGCAGATCATGATGACCTTGGTGGTGAGGAGTTTATCGATGTTCTTCAGGGCATTGATAATTTAATTAAAAAAGGTTTTGTTGATGAGAATCAGGTTGGTACAGGCGGCTGGTCTTATGGTGGTTATTTTTCTGCCTTAGCAGCAACAAAGTACTCATCACGATTTAAAGCGTCGATGGTTGGAGCGGGATTGACCAATATGATAAGCTTTATAGGTACGACCGATATTCCGTATGAAATGTCAGTTGTTCATTGGAATCAATGGTGGTTCGACAATCAACAATTGCATTGGGACAGGTCACCTTTGTCGCATATAAATAAAGCCAAAACACCAACACTAATCATCCATGGTATGCGTGATGTTAGAGTTCATCCAGAGCAAGGCATGGAGCTTTGGCAAGCTTTAAAAATTAAAAATATTGAAACAGAGTTTGTTTTGTATCCTAGAGAACCACATGGCTTATTAGAAAGACCCCACCAATTAGATTATATGAATAGATTAGTAGATTGGTACAAAAAATATGTTAAATAGAATTACTTCATTTATATTAATACTGTTTGCTGTAGTTTCGTTTACTAGGGCCGAGGAAAAGATTGTAACAGAAATTATTCTTGAAGGTTCTGTGAACGATAGAACATTAGAAATGTCAGGACTAACATGGTACAAAGATGATTTAATACTTTTACCACAATACATCGATTACGATGACCCTGCTTTTTATTCAATTTCTAAGCATCAATTGAATAATTGGTTAAATCAAAAGCTACCTGAACCAATAGTTCCGCAAAAAATAAAAATTAAACTACCGGATTTCAGAAAAAGTATAAAAGGATATCAAGGGTTTGAAGCAGTATGTTTTGATGGAAGGAACGTCTATCTAGTAATTGAGTCAAAAGACAATGATTTTATGAGAAGTTATATTGTTAAGGGAGAAATCAATAGAGACAATTCACTTATTGAAATTGATAATGATTCACTAACCGAGATAACGGTCCCTGTAAATATTAAAAATATGGGTTTTGAAAGTTTGGTCAGATACAGAAATCAAATATTAGTCATTTTTGAGGCAAATGGTAAAAATGTTTATCCTGAGCCAAAAATCGTTTCATATAATAGGTCACTTACAAAATCAAAGCTCTTAGAGTTTGAAAACCTGGAGTATCGATTGACTGATGCAACAAAAGTTGATAATAAAAGTAGGTTTTGGGCTCTTAACTTTTACTGGCCAGGTGAGAAAAAAAGACTCAAACCAGCTCTTGATGAGGTCTTGATGAATATTGATGAAGGAGCAACACATAAAATGTACGAACATGTTGAAAGACTCGTAGAGTACAAGATCTATAAAAATAAAATTCAGAGAACAACTAAAGATCCTGTTCAATTTGTGGTTAATGAAGAATCAAGAAATTGGGAAGGCGTTGTGCGTTTCGATAATAAAGGTTTTATTGTGGTTGTGGATGAATACCCAAGAACAATATTAGCATTTGTTAAAAATAAACTAAAATAATTTTCTAATATCACCTTCCCATCCCACAGCCAATGTTAGGGATGACGCATCTGTTTGTTCCCGCATTAAGAAATCTTCAACTTCTATATTTAAATTTACGTATACGTTTTTGCTGAGGGGAAAAATTACTTCAAAAATATACTGATTTCTCGAAAGATTGCTTTGGACAATTTCACTTATTTGTTGAAAGTGCTCATATTCTAACTTACTAAAAAACCAAGGAGTATTGTGATCCCAAAAAATACCACCTTTTAAATATGATGTTTTTCTTGTTGCGTTTAAATAATCCGACATATCAAAGCCATGACCTATCTCAACATTAACTAATCCATTCTTGTATTGGTTAGCAAAGTATCCGAATCCTTGATTATAGTGATATTGAAGATCCATATCTACACGAGTATTCTTTCTTATAGAAGTAATTGTATATCTATAAAATTTTGAATTAACACCGTACTTATTGCTGGACTTATATCTTAAATAAACAAATGACTGATTTTGAATCCCGTATGCAAATAGTCTAAGATCTTTGTATGTAACATCAGTTTTTCTATTAAATCGAAAAAACCCAAAGACTCCGCTTGTAGAGTCTACACTGACTGAGCCAACGCGACTGTACTGTTTCCATTCTGTAGAATCTGACTGAGCATTCAAATGTGACAATAAAATAATAATTAAAAATGAAATAAATTTCATTGTTTGATTTTCTTACCGTTTTCCATCACCTTTATAGAGGCGATGGTAAAAATTAACGTCATGAGTGATGCAATTAAAAAACTGTATAATGGGTCGGAATCAGAAATACCTAAAATCGTATACCGCAAACCATTAATCATATAATATATCGGATTGAACATGCTTAATAGTTGTGCCCATTCAGGAAGCATCTTTATGGAATAAAATATCCCACCTAAAAAACTAAGAGGGGTAAGGATAAAATTTTGCATTGTAGCCAATTGATCCCAGCTTTCAGATAGTTGACCTAATAATAAACCAATACTTGAGAATGCCCAAGACACTATAAAAATAAACGCAATAGTTTGGAATGGGTTTTCCACAGTCATACCACCTATTAAAATTCCCACAACCATAATTAGAATCCCATTGATTGTTCCTCTTACCATCCCTCCAATAATATACGCCATTGAAATTTCAAAGCTTGATAAAGGTGCTTGTAAAATATCAGGTAATTGTCCAAGTAGTTTCATTTGCAGCATAGACGAGGAAGAGTTTGACGTTGCGTTTGTAAGTGCATTCATCATAATTAGTCCAGGCAGAATAAACAGAGTGTAAGGAATGCCATCAATATTGTCTATTCGCTTTTCAAGGGTAAATCCAAAAATCAAAATATACAGAATGGATGAAATAAGGCCCGGAACTATTGTCTGTCTCCATACAGAAAAAAACCTACCTACTTCTCTAAATGTGAGCGTTTTAAATCCAACCCAATTCATTTATTGATTCCCTTTCCAGTTAGATTTAGAAATACGTCTTCAAGGGATGATTTATCTGTTTCAATTCGCTGAATATGCGCCCCAGACTCGCTCAGAATTCTAATAATTTTTGGCATATCTCCTTCAGGGTCTTTGGTTGAAAAATGAATTCTTTTATCATCATCGGTGTACATATAGTCATGTAAAATACTTTCTAGCCCTTGAAATGACTCAGAAAGAAAAATCGTAATTCCCGATGTAGCATCTTTACCTATTAGTTCTTTTGGAGAGCCCTCTGTTACTACTTTTCCAGAGTCAATAATAGCAACTTTGTCACACAGCATTTCAGCTTCTTCAATATAATGTGTGGTAAGAAGAATAGTTTTCCCCTCATTATGCAGTTCAGAAAAGAACCTCCACAACTCATGCCGCAATTCAACATCAACACCCGCAGTAGGTTCATCAAGAATCAAAATTTTTGGGTCATGTACAAGTGCTTTTGCTATCTGAAACCTGCGCTTCATTCCACCAGAAAGTTGACGAATTCTAGCATTACGTTTTTCTTTCAGACCTAACCTGTCTAGAAGAGCCTCAACTCGGTCAATTGCATCAGCGCTCTTAATGCCATAATAACCTGCTTGAAATAAAAGTAATTTATCCAAAGGGAAAAACCAGTCCTGAGTAAATTCTTGAGCGGAAATTCCAACTTGCCTTCTTGTAAATCTAAAATCGGTTACTGTATCTGAACCGAAAACTTTAGTTTCACCCGCATCCTTACGAACTAAACCCGTAAGGATATTAATTGTTGTTGTTTTGCCAGCTCCATTAGGACCCAATAAGCCAAAAAACTCGCCCTCCCTAATGCTGATGTCGACCCCTTTAAGTGCGACAGTACCAGAATAGCTCTTTCTTAAATCTTTTATTGTTATTGCATCCATTTGTTTTAAACAGCCTATGTATTGTTAATTGAAGAAGTATATAAAGTGATAAAAAATACGATGATTTATCTATCAATCATTTCCAAAAATTGAAGTTCATCAATTATTTTGATATTAAGGTCTGAGGCTTTTTTCAGTTTTGATCCACTTGATTCACCAGCTACAAGATAATCCGTATTTCTGCTTACAGATGAACTGACACGACCACCATTCAACTCAACATGATTTTTTGCTTCCGCTCTCTTTATTTTTTTTAACGTACCAGTAAATACAAAACTTAGATTTTCAAGATTTTTGCTTTGAAATATTTTTTGAGAAAACTCTAACCCATTACTAAAGCAATTATTAACTATGTTTATATTTATTTGGTTTGACCAAAACCGTATGATTGCTTCAGCAACAATTGGACCCACTTCGTTAATTTCTTCCAGCTGGTCAATTGATGCTTTCTGAAACTCTAAAATATTTGATTCAAATTCTTCTTCAAGCACCTTAGATAAATGCGCACCGACATTTCGTATTCCAAGAGCATAAACGAATTTTGAAAATGTTGTTTTTTTAGAATTATTTATAGCATCAATAACATTTTGTGCAGATTTTTCCGCCATTCTGTCTAGCTTTTCAAGATCTGTAAAACTCAATCTAAAAATATCATCAAAAGTTTTAATAAGGTTCCTATCCACAAGCTGATCAACAAGCTTATCGCCAAAACCTTCAATGTCTAACCCACCTTTTGATATAAAGTGTTTAATTCGTCCTTTTATCTGAGCAGGACATGATAAATTATTGCATCTAGCCACAGACTCGCCTGTTGGACGTGACACCTCTTTACTGCAAATTGGACAAGCGGTCGGAAGTGAGTATTTTGATGCATTATGAGGTCTTTTGCTTTTTATTACCTTTACAACCTCAGGGATAACATCTCCAGCTCTTTGGACTAATACAGTGTCACCAATCCTTACATCTTTTCGGTCAATTTCATCTTGATTGTGCAACGTTGCATTTGTAACTACGACTCCACCGACATTAACTGGATTTAATTTTGCAACAGGAGTTACGGCTCCTGTTCTACCAATAGATGCAACGATATCAAGGATTTTGCTCGTAACCTGCTCGGCCTTAAACTTACCAGCAATTGCCCATCTAGGTGACCTACTTCTTAGGCCAAGAATTTCTCGTTCCTCAATACCGTTTACTTTAAAAACAGTCCCATCTATTTCATATGGTAAGGAATGCCGTCTTTTTTCAAGATTATTATGGTAAGAGATAATCTCATCAATGTTTTTAACTAATTTAATTTCTCGATTTACCGGAAAACCCCAATCTTTTAAAGCGGATAAAAACTCGCTGTGCTTCGTAAATCTTTTTCCATTTATTTTACCAGGTTCGTAGCAATAGATTGATAAGGGTCTCTCCGCAGTTATAGTTGAATCAAGCTGTCTTAGGCTCCCCGCTGCTGCATTTCTTGGATTAGCAAAAATAGACATATCGTTTTTAGAGCGATCATCGTTAAATATTTTAAATTTGTCTTTTTCCATGAAGACCTCACCTCTTACCTCTAATAGCTCTGGAGGTGTGAGTTTGTCTGTACGAAGCGAAAGAGGGATTGCATTAATCGTTTTTAAATTTTGAGTTATGTTTTCACCTTTTATTCCATCTCCTCTGGTAAGACCAGATACAAACAAACCATTTTCATAAACTAGTTCAACACCAATCCCATCAAGTTTGGGTTCTGCAACAAACTCAATATTGTGATCTGTCTTAAGTCCGCGTTTTGTTCTATTATAGTAACCGGTCAATTCATCTGCATCCATAGCGTTTTCCAATGAAAGCATAGGAATTGAATGATCAATAGAATCAAATGCATCAAGTGGCTTCGCGCCAACGCGTTGCGTGGGTGAGTCTGGAGTTATTAGCTCTGGGTTCTTATCTTCTAAATCTTGAAGGTTGCGTAATAAATTATCATACTCGTAATCTGATATTATCGGATTGTCTAAAACATAGTAGTGATAATTATGATCATCAATTTTTTTTCTAAGAGCATTTATCTTATTTTTATCTTCCATTATCGTTTACCCTCAGCCCTTTCCTTGTAGTATTTTATAGGGTCTACAAGTTTTTTTGTAATGGGTTTCAATAGGCCTGAGCTGTCAATGGGCGTCGCGTATACCTCCCCCGATTTTAATTCAACGGTAAAAAAATAAGTAATATAATTTGCAGGATTCGTTTGCGGGTTATAGCGATATAAAAATCGCTTGGCATCATGAGGAAAAGAAATTTCACGGTACCGTGGCTGGGAATCTGTTCGAAAAAATAAGCTAATTTCCTTAATCAGCTTCTTTTCAAAATCTGTGAATACTTCAAGATCAAATGCGCGCGATCTAAAAAGCACTTTTGCAGGGTGGTGGAAAATTTTATCATTTTTAATATATTTTGTAGAGTCTAAAGGCATTCCATTTGATTTTTGTGAGAATGCAATGCTCATAAGAAATACTAATGATATATATTTAATAGCGCTGTCCTCACCCTGCGGTGAAAGTAATACATTTCTTGTACCAGTGGTCATAAGTGACCTGTTTTCGAATCATATAATCTGCAGTACAGCGCGAGTTAGCTTCGCACACATCAACAGTTTTTCCTCTAACATCTGAGTGCATTACGACTACGTATTTTTTGAATGGTTTTTTTGCATACTGGCCCATATTAGCCAAAGCAGAAACTGCAAAACTTAAATCATCATTTGACCGATTTCTACTTACTCTGATTTCAACCTGATACACCCTTTGACCGTTATCGGTATAAATTTTAAGCCCGGTCAGTTTTGGCGCGCTATGATTGCGTTTGAAATATTGGGGAGTCATAGCAGCAATTTGTTGATCAGAAAATTTTGGTTTTCCATGAACTAAAGTAACAAATGCCATCAAAATAGTGATTATATATTTCACAATATTGCCTTTCTTTTAGCAATCAAAAATAACACAAATAAAATTAAAATAGTGCCAACCAATATAGCTTTTTGAATCTTCTTAGGGTAATAAATTATTGAGGCTGCTTCTATAGTGTAGGGATCATTAGTAAAATCTTTCAAATCAAATGACCAAAGCAATGTATCATTATAAACAGAGTCCGCATTACTCATGAATACTCTTCCGGGGAGTGTGCTAATTAATTTAAATGTATCATCGTTGAGATTTATTGTTGTATTTGCCTCATCAATGCAAGGGAGCATTCCAATTAACGATGAATCAATAAAGCCTGAAGGAAGTATTTCATCAAAAGGCTTAAAATTTGAACGTATGAATTTTTCTGGTAAACCAATAATATTGCCATTTTTATTATCTTGAGATATGTCTTTCAAATATCCATCTTCACCGGCTTTATAAAATGCCCCATTAAAGTGATTAATAATACGCTCCTTTAATAAATCTTTCACATCAAATTGCAGTTGGGAATTATTTATAGATTCTTTTATACAGTACAGCATGACCTCAGTAAAGACAGTAATTTGCCTGCTTTCATCACTAGGCTCGAGTAAAGCTTGAGCGAGAGTTGGATATTTTACAGCAACTTGTCGGCCCTCAAAAAGTTGGTGAAGGATATAAGTATCAGAAAAAACCCCTTTATTTAGCTTAACAGATATTGGATAACGGAGTGCGTTTTGATGATCGTTATTGATTAAAAGATTTGTTCCTTCAAGCATACTTTCACCGCTTGAAAAAAATATCATATCACCAGTTTCATCGTCTATCTCTTGGAACGTTTTAATACTCCATTCAGCAGATTTTGGTAGAGTGAAATCGTTATTTTCTATATCTTCCTTATCACCCTTAGATACGATACTCATTCGATATCTGGCATCGGGTAAAACATTAATTGTGATCAGTGTCTCAACGCAGCTAATAAAAAGAGAACATATAACTAGAGTGACGGCTAGCCTAAAATTTATCATTTATGAATTTAACTGAATAAAAGGTTATGGAAAATAAAAAGGGTCACCGTAGCAACCCTTTTCAACTTACCGGATAAGAAATTCTAAAATGTCATGCGTAAAGAGCTTTGCAGGTTTCTAATGATCAGTAGAGCATCTGCTCCAGTTACATCTCCAGTGGGATTAAATCGATTGTTCATCATATCTACCTGCATGATACCTCTTTCTGTGCAAACCGCCATCGCATTATATGCAAAGTGACTGCTTGGGACATCGCTAAATCTGCTTTGGCTTTCGCCAAAGTATTTTGTTTCAAGTCCTTCATCACGCGTAGCAACCACAAGCAACCGCTGAACAGCTAGGGCATATGTCGCTCTGTTAATCTTATCGTCCGGGTAAAAATTTCCATCAGGTTCAATGTTCATAACACCGTAACGGATCATATCTTTTATCCAGGTTTCCGCCCAATGGTTTCGTGAGTCAAGAGGTATTTGGATTGCGGTATTTTGCGCCACTTGATTGGGGCTCTGAAAACCCGCAGTTTGGGTAGGCATTCTATCAAATAAAACACCAATTTTTAATTCTTCTGAAAAAAGAACCGCAAGATCCGCACGACTAATTTGTTCTTTAAGTGCAACTTTTTTACCTACAGGAGTACCAGGCATTGCACGAACAATTTTTTGAGATAACTTCCACTTTGAATCTGCCATTCCTGCGTAATCGCCACGCTTGTTGACCACTACTCTAAAATAATCCTCAGCTTCATTAAATTTATAGCTATAAAGATATGCAACACCGTACCAATACTGCGAACCTTCATGATTCTTATCCCTTTTTAGGGATTTTTTTAGGTGCCCTTCAGCTCGATTGAACCATTTTTTTTCAGATTCACGCATATCGATCCATATGCGTGCACTCAATGCTAGCGCATCTGAATCTTTACTACCTTTTGACGCGCAGGTAGACGCAAATTTCTTAGCTTCTTTATTATTTCCAAGTTTCGCATTCGCTAAACCTAAACCTCCGAATCCCAATGCAAACTTGCTATCAAGATCCACCGATCGCTGAAAAGATTTGATAGCTTGTTGGTAGTCCATGTTCTCAACAGCACGCATACCGGCTTTATAATGATATTCCGGAGTATCCACATCGCTTTCAGGTTTAGTAGCACAGGCTGCAAATAATACGAGTGATAAAATTGAAATACGGGATAAATATTTTTTTAACATAAGGCTTTCCTTAAAAAACTTTGAATACATTGAATATACTTTTAATTTTTTTTAAATAAAATAAGCGTAATCTTTAATTTTGACCTGCATCACACCGAGGGAATATGTATTGCTTCCTGGCTTTGAATTGAATAATTTATGTTAGATCGTACCTTATATATATAGGTACGTCCTTTTTACATAACCGAGAGAGAAATGATAAACGTGATAAAAAATATTTTTTTGTATACTTTGATCGCCACCTCAGTATTGGTTTTCGCTCAGCAAAAAGCGACCGGTGTGGGGTATGGATTGACAAAAGATGCTGCTGTTGAGCAGGCAAAACGAGATGCTGTTGAGCAGGGTTTGGGTGCATATATGACATCCACCACTACCGTTACTGCTACATCAATTGAGGATAACATATATTCTAAAGCGCAGGGTTTTGTGAAAACATTTAAGATTATTAAAGAGAGTAAAGGTCCTGACGGCAATTTTGAGGTCACTATTGAAGCAGAGGTCACCGATATGATTGACCAGGTAATGGCGGACGAAGCTGCTTTTCAAACGCTTTTAAATTCAATGAATCGGCCTCGAATTATTTTTCTCATGAATGAGGAAAATTTAATTGATAAGACAGCGACCAATTTCGCAGAAACAAAGCTGCTGTCGATGTTCTATGAAAAAGGTTTTGATGTCGTTGATCGCCAATTAGTCCAAGCGCTCAAAGGAGACCAAGATTACTCAAAAGCCCTTCAAGGTAATGTGTCTGCCGCAGCAAAGATAGCATCGCAATTAGGAGCAGAGGTAATTGTCATAGGAACAGCAAAAATATCATCAGGGGGAAAATTTGGTCCCATGTTCTCAGGTCAAGCGGATGCAAATGGAAAGATAGTTCGAACCGATACCGGTGAAATTCTTGCGGTGGTTCCATCAGCGCGAGGTAAAAAACCTCATATATCTGAATCAACAGCAGGAACAATGGCTGCAAATCAGGCCGCTGAGGAGCTTGGAAAAAATATTATTTCCCAGCTTATAACAAAATGGAGCACACAACAATCCAACTTTACAAAGATTTTCGTCGTGCTAAATAAGGCTGACTTTATGTCTTACATGACGTTTGAATCATTTTTAAAAGCGCAGACCGTTTCAGGAATTCGTAATGCGTATGCAAAAAGTTTAAACGACGGTGTTGCAGAATTTGAAGTTGAATTTGAAGGTAAAGCGCAAGCGCTAGCTATGGGACTTGCTCAAACGAGTCCCGATGGACTAACTATTAAAGTAACGGGTCTCAGTGGTAACCGGATTACGGCTGAAGTTTCCCAGTAATTTTAGTTTAAAGGAAAATCTATGAAAAAATTTATTTTTATAAATGCTTTTATCTTGAGCTGGGTATTTGCTCAAGGAGTTGTTACGCAGCTTGACAAAGGCAGTATCAATTATTCTGAGCAATTGATCAATGCTGTCGGCATTGGCTTTGTACCCTCAAATGCTGTCAATGCTGGCCAAGCAAGAAGGATGGCGCTCCGAATTGCCAAGCAAGATGCAATGCGCCAACTAATTGAAATTGTAAACGGGGTTACCCTTACAAGTGAAACCACAATGAGTGGGGCGATGGTTGATGATGTGATCAATACCAAAGTTCAAGGATTCATAAGAGGTGCAAGACCTGTAGGTCAGCCCAAATATTTGAGCGATACGTCAGTTGAGATGGAATATTCTGTTCCAATGAGCGGAATTAGTGATATTGTTCTTCCTCCAGTAACCGTACCAATGTCAACCCAACCTGCAAATGATAACGCTGTAACAACCGCTCAATCAAATTCTCCTACAACTGGCGGGGTTACCGGTATCATCATTGATGCGCGCGGTCTAAATGCGCGTCCTGCCATGGCACCAAGGATTTTGGATCAAAATGGAAATCCGATTTATGGTCCAGGAAAATATTCACGAAAATATGCGGTAGAAAATGGAGTTGCTGGCTACTCAAAAACCATCGAAGCAGCCCAAAAAGACCAACGCGTAATGGGAAACCCGATTGTTGTGAAAGGCGTTGCTGCATCTGGAACCAACAAAACAGATATCACTATTAGCAATGCTGATGTGTCAAAAATTGTTACAGCCAATTCAAATTATAAAGTGCTCAATGACTGTCGAGTGCTAATCTTAATAGACTAACAACACAAGGAAGATCATGAAACTTAAGTTTTTTCAATTAATTTTTATCTTTGGAGCGTTAACACTTGCCACCGCTCAAGACGATTCAAAAAAACAATCCGCTGTTGATCCACTAGATCTAAAAATTGGTGATGAAGCACCTTCTTTTGCTTTGATGTTTGCACCGGGTAAATTTGAATTTTTAAAAAACTGGTCTGAGGTGGAAGGCAAAAAGCTACGAAAGAATGTTACGCAGCCGAACCGCCATGCAGTTATTCTTAGTTTTTTCGCTACATGGTGCCAGCCGTGTATGAAAGAACTTCCCTTGCTTGAAAAAGTATATCAGGAATATAAGGATACGAGAATAAAGTTCTTCCTCATTGATATTACAGACGCCACCCGCAATAACCCTGGCGAGGTATACGGAATAAAGTATGCCGATGCACCGGAAGCGGAAGGCTTTTTAAAGAAAAAAGGAATGACGATGCCCATCCTTTATGACAGAAGAGGACATACTATGAAGCGTTACAACGCAATGAAGCTACCAAGACTTTTTGTAATGGATGGCTACAGAAGTATCACATTTATGCGAAAAGGGTTTCATGAAGGGGAAGAAGAAAAATTTGTTAGAGAATTATCTGAGGAAATTGACAAGAGACTGGCCGAATTACCACCGCTTGTAAAGTAGTTCCTTTGGATAGACTCATCAATTAGTATAACATGAGAATATTATGAAAATATTTTATCGATCAACCATATCACTTCTAACGCTAGCTTTGTGTACCCTTAATGTTAACGCCCAGGTAGCTGAAGGGAAGCAGACTGTAGCATTATTAGAATTTGAAGGGCGCGGCATTAGTCAGCTTGAAGCAAAAACGCTTACAGATCGCTTAATGAGTGAAATGGTGAATACGGATGCTGTTATTATGGTTGAGCGTAATCAAATGGATGAGATTCTTAACGAACAAGGTTTTCAGCAATCTGGCTGTACTTCTTCAGAGTGCGCTGCAGAAGTTGGTGCGTTACTCGGAGTGCAAAATATGGTTTCTGGCTCATTTGGTAAGCTAGGTAATTCCTATACAATTGATGCAAAGATGTTTTCAGTAGAAACAGGTGCAACGATTCGCACGGTGAGTAAAACCTATAAAGGCCCTGTAGATAATCTTCTTACCGTGATCGAAGTAGTGGGTTGGGAAATTGTTGGATTAAAACCGCCGCAGGATAAACTTGATATATTGGCAGCAGCAGACCCCGCATTAGCGGCTAGTGCAAAAAAATCAGGTGGAGGAAAAACACTGCGAAGATTGATGTGGACAACACTTTTAGTTGGTGGAGGTGCTGCAGCGTATCTTGCTGCAACCGTAGAGGACCCCGTACCTCTTCCAGAGCCGCCGACACTTCCTGGGGAGTCAAACTGATGAAAAACTTACTAGCTGCATTATGTATTTTTTCTTTTGGATTTGCGCAAGTACCCTCAACATGGTGGGTGGATGGTGCGAATGGAAACGACAGTAACGATGGTAAAACCGAGGCAACTGCCTTTAAAACAATTCAAAACGTTTTTAACTCGTATTTGTTGGGTAATTATACTGATACAATAAAGGTTAATCCTGGAACATATGATTTTAGTAGTGGATACATAAGTAATGCCAACAAACCATTTATTATGATTGGTACAGGAGGGGCATCTCAAACCATACTCGATTCTGATCAAAATAATAGATTTATAATTTTATCTTTTAACAATGAAGATGCGATTACTGTTTTTGATGGGCTAACATTCAAGGATGGTCTTTTGCCCAGCAATCAAGGATCACAAGGTGGCGCTGTTGCAATCTATGGAAACACTCTAGCAGATTTTAGAAATTGTATTTTTGAAAATAATAAAGCCGACTACTCAGGTGGAGCCGTTTACGTTGGGGGTTCTGCAACGGTCAATTTTGAATCTTGTACATTTACAAACAATGAAGCTGGAGAGAGAGGTGGAGCTATTGATTATGATCCTGTTTACAACGATGCAAATTTAAGAAATCAATTTCTCAGTATATCAAAATCTCAGTTCTATGACAATAAAGTAAAGTCCGATGGTGGTGGTAGTGGTGGCGCAATTTTTTCATCCAGACAGGTTGAAATCGTTGGTTCCGTATTTGGGAGAAACTTTGTTCAAGGGGAAGAACAGTATTATAGTAGCAGTGGCGGCGCAATTGCTCTGGACATTTATTCTTGGGATCAACAGCAACAGACTAGTGTCGGCGGGGACGCCAGAATAATCAATTCTACGTTTGATGGTAACTTCGTTACCGGGCCTAGTATTGGAATGGGCGGTACGATTAGCTATGGTGGTGTTTCAACTAAAGTATTTATTTTTAATTCCATTATATCAAATAGTGCAGTGTTTCTAAATGGTACAATCTTTGAACCCACGGATGATTACAATAGCGCTGGCCTTGTTGTAGGTACATACTCCCCAGACTATAATAAGGTTTATGCGGATTATAGTATTATCCAGGATGCTGCTGGTGAAGACTGGGCCGGAAACCAGGTATACGACATTGATCCTGGATATACTGATAGGAGAAATCAAGATTATAGCTTGTCAGATAAAAGTCCATTAATAGGTGTGGGTGTCGATGCTTGGAATGATTGGGGGCTAAAAGCACCAGATTATGATATTAACGGAGTTTTTAGACCAACCCCATTAGCATCAGATCCCGATCTAGGTGCCTATGAGAATGCTAATGGAGCTATGGTTGGTCCTATGCCACCTAGTAATTTCACGTTAATACCTATTAGTTATGGTGCAAAGCTTTCTTGGTCTCCTTCCACTAAAAGCTTGAGCGATGCAACCCTTGAAGAAAACATTGAATATAAAATTTTTCAAGATGAAAGAGTAATTGCTACAGTTAAGGACACCCTTTATACCGTTACAGGATTATCGCTAGATAGCACCTATGCGTTCTCGATAGCTGCATTAAAAATCGATGATACTACAGAGAGTGTTAAGATAGGTCCTCTCGCTACTTCACCTTCATATCTTGGTCCTTGGTATGTTGCTGTAACTGGAGGCAAAAGCCCAAATGACGCTAGCAACACGAATGAATATGGAAGCATAAATTTCCCTATTAATCATTTAACCAATGCTATTGATGTTGCTGCAGCAGGTGATACTATAGTTATGCTGGAAGGTACACATTCAGGGGTAACTAACAGAAATTTAAATATAAGTAAGCGTTTAGTAATTACTGGAGATCTTACTAAGAGCCCCGATGAGATCATCATAGACGCGGAGCATGTTACCCGGCATTTTACCTTTGATTTTGCCACTTACAATAATAACGTACCCGCAGATAGCAATTGGGTTATCCAACACCTCACACTGTATCGAGGAAAAGCAAGTTATTCGCTAAACAATTCATGGTTTGCTGCAGGTGGCTCTGTGCGCATTACTAATTCACATAGTCCAAAATTCTACAATGTTATTTTTAGAGAAAATAGAGATGAATCCGGAGCTGGATGGAGCGGTGCAGCAATTTTCTCATCAAGTGGCGGGCCACTTAATATTGATAAGTGCCAGTTTATTGATAACGTAAGTATAGACACAGACGGTGATGTATGGGGTGGAGCGATTGGTATAAGTTCCTGGGGTCAAGGTCGCAGTATTATTAAAAATTCTATTTTTAAAGGAAATCAATCTATTGGAAAGTATAATGCCGCCGGTTCAGCTATAGCTACCAATTCTCCATTAGAATTAAAAAATAACTTAGTCTATAATAATACAGTCAGTTCTGAGCAAGGGACTGCTAGAGCCGCAATCTTCTTAGAGGATATTGACACTGAAATAGTAGACCATTCTGTTCTCGTTAATAATACCGTAGTAAATAACAATGCAGTAGGTCCACTATCTGATGATAATACCTCGGGTATTTATGTAAGAGAATATTATTATGACCAAATGTCAAGAGCTCAACATACAGTGTATGCATTCAATAACATTGTTTATGGAAATGCAGTATCCCAAATTATATCACCTCTTACTTTCGATGATGCTATAATTAGATCTGACCACAATTTGATACAAAATCTTGATCAGGGCATAGTTGAGAACCCTGATCTTACTTTCGACTATTCCTATGATTTTGATCCTGCTTTTAAAGATACTGCGAATGGTGATTTTACGCTGTCTGATAAATCGCTAGCCCTTGGTAAAGGCGTCAGCGAATGGAATCTTTATATTCCATTAAGTTCTCCTAGTACAGATATTATTGGTAAAAATAGACCTTTTCCTAGCGGCACTAATCCTGACCTTGGGGCCTATGAAAATAATCTAGGAGAGTCACTTTACCCTCCAGCAATCCAAGGCTTAGTTGGTAAAGGTGGAAGTGGACAGATAACTTTAAATTGGAATGCGCTTGTTGAGGCAGATTCAGTTTATAAAATATATCAATCAGATCAACCATTTTCAGTTTTATCTAATGAAAATTATGTGACCAGTACAACATCTACAACATATACCGCTTCAGGTTTAGATAATGCAAAAACATATTATTTCAAAGTAACTGCTGTTAATAAAGCAGGGTACGAAAGCAGTCCCGCTAGTTTGGTTATTTCGCCTACCCACACTGGGCCAGTGTGGTGGATTGCAACTGACGGAAGCGATCAAAATGGTGATGGAAGTGCGGGTGGTCCGTTAGCTAGTATTCAAAATGCGATGGAAAAAGCAGCGTCCGGTGACACCATCATGTTAAAACCTGGAACGTATTTTTTTGATGAGATAACCTATCCGCTTCAGATCTACAATGATATTACGGGCGGATTTACATTAAAGTCCTTTGATAGTTTGGTTATTCGATCGCAAAAAGGTGCATCCTCTACCACAATTAACGCTCAGGGTCAAGGGCGACACTTTAATTTGATCGCAAGTGATCAAGACATTGATTCTAGCTTCCAATTTATTGGACTCACTTTTAGAGGTGGTTATTCAAATGAAAGAGGCGGTTCATTTACCATAGAATCTATTACTCAAGGATTTGACTCGCCGGTTGTACAACCCAAATTCACAGACTGTGTTTTTACTCATAATTCAGCAAGCGATAATGAATTTGTTGCCATGGGTGGTGCTATCTACACATATAATGCCTCCCCGATTTTTGAAAACTGTGTTTTTGATACCAATTTTTCAAATCGAGGTGGCGCAATATTTTCTAGTGGTGATATATATGATGATATTGGGCCTATGTATATTCGTAATTCAATTTTTAGAAATAACAGTGTACAAAATAATGATGGTAATCCCAATTCTATGGGAGGCGCAATATTCATTCAAATTGCAACTAATATCGTAATTTCGGGATCTACTTTTAGCCAAAACATAAGCTATTCAGACCAAGGTCATGCTGAAGGTGGTGCTATTTTTTCAAGTTCTTTCTGGGATCCGAGCTTTGATAAAGTATTGGATATATCTAATAGCAGATTTACAAAAAATGAAGCTGTATCGGATGGTGTTTTCTCATATGGTGGAGCACTAAGCCTCTCTTATCCGTTTATTATGACCGGAAGCGTCGTGGATAGTAATTTTGCAATAGGACAAATTGATGCATTGGGTGGTGGTATTTATAATAATATTCGTGCGAATGAAAATAATGGTGGGTTCAATGTCGGCTTCGCAGATCTCATAAATAATACTATTGTTAATAACGTAACACAAACATATGATGTCAATCAAACTGGCTTGGGAGGTGGAATGTTTGTCATGGCCCCCGATGGACACGATTTAACTATGTTTAACAATATTATATGGGGTAATTCAGCAGAAGAATCTGCAGCAAATGGTATATGGATAAACACTATGGAATATGAAAATGATCATGAAAGTTTTTTATTAACTGACGGATATAATAACATTCAAGATCAAGCTGAAATTAAACAAATGTATAATTTTGACTTTGGTGAAAATACCACTAGCGTTGACCCGGGTTTTAAAACCGGTAGCTATCAACTTTCTGATATAAGCCCCATGATTGGTGCGGGCATATCAATTCTTGATTCAACACCGGCTCCCTCCATTGATATTGATGGCAATAGAAGGCCTACTCCATCCGGCTCCAATCCTGACCTAGGTGCTTATGAAAACGCATTATCGAAATCACCTTATCCTGATCAGGTAATAGATCTTGTTGCCCTTGAAACATCCAATGCTGTTGAGCTAGAGTGGAGCCCAAACAATGCCCTCAATATCAAGCACTATAACGTTTATTATTCCTTAGATATAACCGTAAATACCAACGAATTGACAAAAGTAACTAGCACGCAAGATACATCATATGTTGTCAATGATTTACTCAATGGAGTTGAATATTACTTTATGGTAAGCGCGGTAGATACTTCAAATTTTGAAGGACCGTTATCTGAAACGGTTTCTGCGACTCCTAAATACGATGGTCCAAACTGGTGGGTTAATCCTTCATTAGACCAAGATGGAGACGGAACCTTTAGCGCTCCATTTTCATCAATGCAGCGTGCTGTACCAGAGCTCGCTGAAAGAGGGGACACTATTAGAATTGTTGCAGGTAATTTTTCGGATTATGATATATTTATATCTGGAAACGAAGATCTTCAAGTTCCAGCTGAATTAAATCAAAGCTTAGCTGTAAGGGACGTTGCAATTATAGGTGCTGGCCCTTTAAATACAGTTATCAACGGTGAAGGTCGAACCCACTTTATATTTCAAGAAGTTGAAAAAATACACGTACAAGGAATGACGCTATCTAATGGATTTTCATTGTCTCCAGGAGGCTCGGTTCAGTCAGATAATGTAGATACATTGATTTTTAGCAATGTCGTATTTAGTCAAAATCAATCGCGATCAGCTGGAGGAGCTATTGATATTCATTCTGTTCAAGAGGCAGTCTTTTCGAACGTCGATTTTAATAGAAATACTATCGATGTAGAAGAACTTGGCTTTGGTAGCGGTGGAGCTGTTAATATTACGAACGTGAATGGTGATGAATACGGTCGGGTGAATTTTGTGAACTGCGAATTTATTGAAAACGGTATTATTGCAACTGAGACTAGTGCTTCTGGTTCTGGGTCGGCCATAGAGTCTGCTGATATGGTGGGTCTCTATATCACAGAAAGTAGATTCGAAAGAAATTATATTGAAGCTACCTCAGGTGCCAACTCAATGGCAATCGCTCTGATAAATGTGACTTACGCTGAACCTGTGCCGCTATGGAATAACGTTCCTTCGGTTGTAATTGAACAATCATTTTTCAATGAAAATTATACCTTTGCAGCAGGTATAGTAGACGTATCTTTTCTAAAAGTGCATAGACCGTTAGTATTTAGAAATAATTTGGTTGTAAATAATTATGTTCCAAATAATAACAATGCAAATCAAATGATAGCTCTGGTGGGTGAACCTGACCAAGGTGGTAACGCAGCAACCTCGCTAATAGCAAATAATACTTTTTATGGTAATAGCGGTAACAATGGCTTTGTAAATGTTCCTTTTGGAGATCTTAACTTTATTAATAATATTGTATGGTCCAATAATTCAATTCAAGGTGAGTCGAATGCATTTAAGAAAAGCAATACCTCAACAATATATACTGAATCCAATATATTACAGTCAAATGTAGAAGGCTCGTTTGTTTCAGTAAATAATATTGATTCAGATCCAAAACTCAGAAATCCTGAAAGCGGAGACTATAGTTTGCAGGTTGCCAGCCCCGCAATTGACGCTGGTGTAGATTTTGGAAACGTCTTGGATTATAGAGGGTATTACCGCGTGGGTATGCCTGACATAGGAGCTTTAGAGGCGGGGGCAAGTAAATATATCCTTGCAATTCAAGATGATCTTGTGGGTAGTCAAGACACCACATTTGTAACGCGTGAAGACACGCTAGAATTCACTGTCACCACAAATGACATTGATGGGAATATTGTTAACAGCAGTGAGAGTGTAACCTGGAGCATATTTCCATCAGCAAAATATGTAAATTTACTTTCATCAGATGTAACTACTTCTGGTGGAAGCGCTACCGCACGATTTAAAGTGTCTGAAGAGGCAAAGTCAAAAGGTTTTAGGTTTAGAATCGTAGCTGAAGTTGGTGAAGGGACCATGCGCTCTGAGATGTATGTTATTGAAGAGCTCGTTACTGGGGCTCCTCCTCCTGTACCAGTTCTAACCATTACACCCGACACTTGGAGCACCGAACCAAACTTTACACTTTCTTGGACTATACCAACCTGGTCAGAAGG
>CAJWZD010000012.1 GCA_913049685.1 uncultured Fidelibacterota bacterium | reverse complement strand
GTGGTTACAAATTTTATTGTGGGAGAAGGCTTTACGCAAATGGCAAAATGAGATTAGCGAGAAAATATTTCTTTAGCTCATTGTTCCTTGACGTACTTGCTTTAAAAAATATAATTTATATTTTCTTTACATTTTTACCAAAAAACCTGAGAATAGTATTTGAAAAAATATGGTTTAAAGGTAAAGAAAAATACAATCTTAGAATTGAATGATTTATGTCTATTGCATCATTAATAATACCTACATACAACAGACAAAAGATTGTACTTCAAACGCTTGACTATCTAAATCAGCAGGTTGGTAAGGATTTTGAGATTATTATTATTGACCAGACCAATCTACCTGATAAGCAATTAACTGATTTTACGCCTAGCGATAATTCAGTTAATTATAAATATATAAATATTGAAGAAATTGGATTACCTAATGCAAGAAATGTAGGGGCTGATGTATCCTCAGCGGATATTTTGATTTATATTGATGATGATTGTATTCCTAATCCCGATATGGTCAGCTCGTACGTGAAGATTTTTAATAAATTAGACTCAAGAACGTGGTGTGTAGCCGGTAGAGTAATAGAAAAAAATAATAATATTTTCAGACAAAGTGATAAAATTGTTGGTGGATGGATCACATGGTATGGAAAAACACTGAAAAACTTTGACACAGATAATAAAGGCGAATGTCAATGGGCTCCAGGGGGTAATTTTGCTGTAAGAAAGAGCCGTTTTAAAGAGCTTAGTGGTTTCGATATAAATTTCATTGGTAACGCAATGCTTGAAGATGCGGACTTTGGTTTCAAAATCATTAGAAGTGGGGGGCGAGTAATTTATGAACCTAGTCCAGTTATGGAACACTTAAGAGTGAATTTGGGAGGAACGCGAAGAGAATCACCTTCTAAAGGAATGTATTACAGGTCTCATAATACTATTTATTTTTTAAGAAAACATAAATTAATACTAAGGATATTGCCTGCAGTGTTTTATTTAGCAGCTGTAGCTTTGAAAGACCTTATTAAAAGAAAACATGGCCCCTTAGCTATTTTTTGGGCCCCAATAGGTATAATTAGGGGATTTTTTACTAAAATACAATGAATACTGCACAAAAAATTGCAAAAGAGTCAATTATTTCATTTACTGGTATATTCTATGGTAGCTTGAACAGGTATCTTTATTCAGCTCTATTAGCCAGATGGGTAGGACCGGAGTATCTTGGTATTTATTCTATGGCAAACGCAATCATGCTGATCAGTGAAGTACTCTCTAAGATGGGAATGGAAACTGGAGTAATGCGATTTATAAGCCGATTAGATCCAAAAAACGATAGAGATGAAATTTCAAAAATCATAACATCTGCCTTAAAGATGTGCATTGTTTTTTCATTGGCCATAATGATTATCCTGATTTTTTCCGCCTCATTTATAGTGAACAATATTTTGTCTGAACAGTCATTGATGATTAGCGTACTCGTGGTATTTTCGATTGCTATTCCATTTAATTCTGCCACCTTCATTGCAGCATCAGCCACGCAAGGCTACAAAAAACTAAAATATAAGGCTTTTGTAACGCAATTTATAAATCCATCAACTTTGCTTTTTAGTATGATATTATGCTTTGCTTTTATTTCCGAAGAATCAGCAATGATGTATCCTATGCTAATTACCGGAATAATTGGATTTATCTCGATTTTCCAGCCATTACGTTATTTGTCAAAAGTAAAATTTTCTGATATTATTTCTTCAAGATTTAACTATGATCTATTAAAGTTTTCTTATCCATTTATGTTCGTTGTAATTTTACAAACATTGATGCATTGGATGGATATTTTGATGCTTGGTTTTTTTACTGACTCAACAACAGTTGGTTTGTATCATCCAGCAGCCAGAACCGCAGGTTTATTACAATCGCTATTAATGTCATTTATTGGAATATATGCTCCCTTAATTTCCCAATTTCACAGTGAAAATAATATTTCAAAAATGAAAGATACTTATAAACTTGTCAGTAGGTGGCTATTGGTTTTTTCACTTCCAGTATCGATTATGTTATTTGTATTTCCAGAAAATATCCTCTCTTTGTTTGGAGATGAGTATTTGGTAAGTAAAAACGTTCTAATCGTTCTTACGGCATCAACTTTAATTCAAGCCTTTTTTGGAGCAGCCTCGCCAACTCTAGGAATGTCAGGTTTTTCTAAATTGGTTTTAGTAAATACTGCAATCGCATTCATATTAAATTTTGTTTTAAATTATTATTTAATCCCTCTTTACGGGATTACAGGAGCAGCTTACGCTACACTCATAACAATGACCTTAATTGGTTTATTACGATCTATTCAGGTTAGATTTTATTTAAAAATGAATTTTTTATCATTAAAAATGATGAAGCCGTTAGTATCAGGATTAGTGACCTATCTTATTTTAAGACAAACTAAGAATTACTATGAAGATTTCCATTTCTTTATTGAATTACTCATCGGATGCTTTAGTTGTTTAATTATTTATTCGCTAATTATATGGGTAATGAAAATCGAAGAGGAGGATAAAAGTTTTATTAACGGCTTTGGAATTATAAGAAAAGGATTAAAAAATAAATAAATGAAATTTAATTATAAAAATACGCTTTTTTTATCAGTCTTTGCCTTCACAGCAATAATTATTTTTTTATTTGATGATATTATTTTTGGAGCAAAAATTTTTGGATCTCCTGATAGCTTAAGCCCAAGATCTGTAGGTATAGCTTTAAATAAAGCTTCTGAGAGTATCGGGGGATATCCATTGTGGCAGCCTTGGGTATTTAGCGGAATGCCTACTGCAGAATCCTTCTCTTATTTGTCTAAACTCTATTTTCCTGAATATATTTTTAAAGTTTTTT
The DNA here is from genome assembly GCA_913049685.1 of uncultured Fidelibacterota bacterium. Lineage (GTDB taxonomy): Bacteria > Fidelibacterota > Marinisomatia > Marinisomatales > TCS55 > TMED108. The sequence continues at coordinate 54,259 of CAJWZD010000012.1, read as the reverse complement.
CTCTTTCTGGATCTACAATTCAATTTTTACATCTTATATTTTCAGGATTAGGGTGCATGGTCTTATTGAGAGAGTTATTATGCTCAAGAACAGCATCATTTCTAGGTGCGATAGCATACATGATAACACCTTTTATGATTACAATGGCTGTTTATGGACATGGAAGTCAACTAATGACAGCTGCATTTATTCCTTGGGCTCTCTGGCTGTCCATTAGATTATGGGGCAAGCCATCTTTAATTAATGCCGGTTCCCTTGCTTTAATATTAGGTTTTCAATTGCAGAGAGCCCATGCTCAAATAGCCTATTATACCTGGCTTTTAATTGGTTTATACTTTTTAATAATGATTATCTACAGCCTAATCGAAAAAAATGAAAAGTTGATTATATCTAAGAAATTATTATTCATATTAATGGCTTGCATTCTTGGTATTGGAATTTCAGCATTGATTTATATTCCTGCGATAGAATATACCCCATTTTCTGTTCGGGGTGGATCATCGAGCGGAGGATCAGATTATAATTATGCAACAGGCTGGTCTTTTCATCCATATGAAATATTAACATTCCTAATACCGTCGTCTTTTGGCTTTGGTGGTCAGGTATATTGGGGCTATATGCCTTTTACTGACTATCCAAACTATATGGGCATCATTATTTTAGGCCTATCACTTATTGGAATGGTTTATAAAAAAGGAATATTCAAATGGTATTTGTTATCAGCAACAATTTTAGCATTGCTCATATCTTTTGGAAGACATTTTAGTTTGGTATATAATTTATTTTTTAATTTTTTCCCATACTTTGACAAATTTAGAGTTCCACATATGATTTTGATTTTAGTGCAATTCAATGTTGCTATTTTTGCAGCTTTTGGAATTGATAAAATACTTCAATCAAAAAATCGATCTCTACCCAAATGGTTCTACCCTTCAATCTCACCCTTTGTTGTATTTTTATTATCGTTAGTTTTTGCTTCAAATTCAATCAAGCGATTTTTGATGGAAAGATTTACTGTTCCTCGAACAAGCGACCCTTCTCAAATACAAGCTGTAAATTCTATAAGATGGGATCTTTGGATTTATGATGCATGGGTAATGATTCTTTTTATTGCTTTGTTCTTTACATTGACATGGATGTGGTATAATAATAAGATTTCAAAAAAAGTATTTTCATCGTGCTTGATAATGTTAGCCTTAATTGATATTAGCATAGTAGATAAGAAGATAATTGAGCCAGATAGATCTAGCGGAAGAGGGTCCCAATTAATTTCAAAGAGGTTTGTTAAAGAGTATTATCGTGAAGACCCAATTGTTAGTCATCTTTCAAATGATAGCGAAAAATTTAGAATCTACCCAGCGGGTCAACTTTTTGGAGATTCGCGTTTTGCTGCCTTTGGGTTAGAATCAATTGGCGGCTATCACCCAGCAAAGCTAAATATTTATAATGATTTTTTGCAAAACACTCAAAATGCCGGAATTCTACCTGTATTGAGAATGATGAATACAAAATATATAATATTACCAGATGCACAAAGAATCAACCACCCAGATCTTTTGCTTGAAAAAAGAGGTTCTCTGCGTACCTCAAGAGGGGACATAGCGACTGCTATTTATAAAATAAATAATTACCTCCCACGGGCGTGGTTTGCAAAAGATGTTATTAAAGTAGAAGAATCGAAAATTTGGGAGAGAATTACATCTCAAGACTATAATCCTTTAGAAGAGGTATTTGTTTATGATACGGTAAAAATAACACCTAAGGAGCTAGGTGAAATAAATTCCATAGATCAGTCAATCCACATGACTACTATCAAAACAGAGTCCGATGAAGATCAATTCCTAGTTCTTAGTGAAGTATTTTACCCAGTCAGATGGAAAGCCTTTATTGATAATAACCCAGTTAAGACTTTTCAAGTTAACGGATTACTCCGGGGAATAATTGTACCAAAAGGATCGCACACAATCAAATTTATTTATGATAAATCATCATTCAATTTTGGTCTCTCTGTTTCCATATTGAGTTTTTTAATATCAATTGGGTTAATTGGATTTGGCTTATACATCCAAAAGAGAAAATGAAAAAATATACATATAGCTCAAAAATAAAAATCAGCCTTCTTTTTTTTGGGCTGACATTAATGGCTGGAGCTATTTTTTATTCAAATTATATAGTTTCACAGCTTAGAGATGATAACAGACAGATAGTCACAGTTTATTCAAGGATTATTGCAAATACTATCAATGAAGAGAGTGATGCCAATCTAGGTTTTGTATTTGATGAAATTATTAAAAAAGTTCAATTTCCAATTGTATATACTGACAAATTAAATATTCCACTTTATTCAAGGAATATTGGTCAAAATAAAAATAAAGATGAATTACTAAAACTCATTGGGAGGATGGATAAAAATAATAAGCCAATCCCAATAGAATATTTTGATTCAGGGTCAAACTCAAAAATGCTTTTAGGGTATTTACATTTTGGCGACTCAGTTCTTGTTCAGAGGTTAGAGTGGCTACCGTACCTTGAAATATTAATAGTTTTAATGTTTATTATAGTTGGTTTTTTAGGTTTTAATTCAATTCGTGAAAATGAAAAACGCTTAATTTGGGTTGGGATGGCACGTGAAACCGCACACCAACTAGGTACTCCTATTTCAGCAATGATAGGTTGGATTGACAGAATTAATTCTCACCCTAAAGAATCAAAAAATATTGCAAAAGAAATGCGTTCAGATATGATGAGATTAGAGCAGATTGCTGATAGGTTTAGTCAGATGGGTTCGCAATCTCCTTTAGAAAAATTATCTGTTACTCAACTAATTAATGAGCAGGCAAAATATTTAAGAAAAAGGATACCTTCACTAGATAAAGATATAGAATTAGAAATTAAAATTATTAATGAAATTAGTATTATGGGCAATTCAGTTTTGCTAGGATGGGTACTGGAAAACTTAATTCGTAACGGTATTGATTCAATCAAAAAAGACAATGGAAAAGTTCAAATAACAGTCAGAGCTGTGAACGAATTTGGATGTATTTATATTAAAGATAACGGCAAAGGCATTAATAAAAAAGACTGGAAGAATGTATTTAAACCGGGATTTTCATCAAAAAAAAGAGGGTGGGGTCTTGGACTATCCCTAGTTCAAAGAATTATTGAAGAAATTCATCGTGGTAGCATATTTGTTAAATCAAGTTCAGCAAGCGATGGTACGGTATTTCAAATAAAACTCCATAAGCAAAGATAGTTTATTTTTTTATCGATTTATAGGTAATTTTTAATTACAAGATTGGAGTTAAATTGAAAATTTTATTATTTATACAGGCTGCACAAGGTGCAGGAATGATGGCATATCTGCCTTTTATTTTAATCTTAGCAATTATGTATTTTTTAATGATTCGCCCTCAAGCTAAGCGCCAAAAAGAAAAACAGGCAATGATACAGGCGCTAAAAAAAGGTGATAAAATCGTTACTATTGGGGGTATTCATGGCACTATAGCGGGATTTAAGGATAAAGATAAAAAAACTCTTTTGCTGCAAGTAGACTCAAATACAAAAATGACTATCAACAGAGCATCTGTTTCAAACCTAGCAGGTAATAACGATTCTCAAAATGAGCAAATTGAGGATAATTAATAATGACCGCAAAAAGCGTTGTTCATTACGGCAATCCAATACTTAAAAAAAAGTGTAAGCCAGTTACAGATTTTAGCAACTTAGATCCTTTGATCGATGATATGTTCGACACTATGTATGAGGAAAATGGTATAGGTTTAGCAGCAAACCAAATAGATGTGGATTTACAATTGTTTGTTGTTGATATTTCAGATATTGATGAAGAGGGTGAATCTATTCATGTTTTTGCTAATGCTGAAATTATTGAAGCTGAGGGTGAATCCTGGATGAACGAAGGTTGTTTATCCGTTCCTGACGTAAGATTAGATGTAAAACGTCCAAATAAAATCATGCTAAAATATCAAGATAGACATGGTAATAAATTCACAAACGAGTTTGATGCTCTTTTAGCAAGAGTGATTCAGCATGAAGTAGATCATTTAAATGGAAATTTGATTATCAATAGAGTGTCAAAAGCTGAAAAAATAAGCGTCAACAAAGAGCTTAGAACGATAAAAGAAAATTCATTAAAAACGATGAAATCAAAAGAGATTCATTAACACCGTTATCTTATATAAAATATCATACCAGGGTAAAGAATGAAGATCATTTTTATGGGAAACCCTGAATTTGCATGTCCATCTCTTAAGGCTATAAGTAATTCTAACCACCAGATTATTGGAGTTGTAAGTAATCCACCAAAAAGAATGAAGCGATCCAGGGATGTTTCATATACTCCTGTTGGAAATCTAGCAAGAAAACTCAATTTAGATTTATTTACACCAGAAAAACTTTCAAATCCAAAATTGAAAGAATGGATAGTGGACTTAAAGCCAGATATCCTTGTAGTAGTAGCTTTCAAAATCCTTCCAAAAACTATTACTGATATTCCAAATCTTAAAGCAGTCAATCTTCATGCATCATTACTTCCAAAATATCGAGGGGCTGCACCCATTCATCATGCCTTGATGAATGGAGAAACAGTTACTGGAAATACAACTTTTTTAATCCAACCAAATGTTGATACTGGAAATATAATACTTCAGCAAAAAATAGATATTGAACCCAACGATAACTTTGCAACTTTATCAAAGAAAATGTCAGAGCTTGGAGCAGAACTGCTTGTTGAATCATTGAGCGTTATTGAAAATCCAGATTTTAAACCTAGGTCTCAAGACGATTCTATTGCAACTTTTGCACCTAAAATAGATAAATCATTTGGAAAGATAGATTGGAGCGAATCGGCACATCTCATCTATTCAAAAATTAAAGCCTTATCTTTTTCTCCTGGAACTTTCGCTAATATTAATGGAAAAAGACTAAAAATATATGAATCAAAACTAACTTCAAAAAAATTAGATGACCAGCCAGGGGTAGTGGTCTGTATCAACAATAAAGTTTTTGTTTCATGTTTAGATTTTTCTCTTGAATTGATATATGTTCAGTTTGAAGGAAAGAAAAAAATGTTAGCAATAGATTGGTATAGAGGTATAAATAAACAGTCCGGATTAAAGTTTGATTGATAATGACAAGTCAAGGCTCCATGCATATAATATCGTTTTAAAACACGAATCCACAGCCTTACAACTAAAATTAGTTAGGCAAGAATACTTTAATAAAAACAAATTGTCATCAAATGAGCGAAATAGATCTATGGCGTTATCCAATGAGACGGTTAGATGGAAGAGAGCTTTAGATGAATGCATATCAAAATCGTTAAATAAACCAATAAATAAATTACCATTGAATGTTTTATGTATTTTAAGATTAGGCTACTATGAATATGTTATGGATGATTTGGTTCCTCCTCATGCAGCGGTGAATTCATGGGTAGAGTTATCAAAAAAATTCAATAATAAAAAAATATCAGGCCTCATTAACGCAGTCCTAAGAAAAGCAAAATACGTAAACAAAGACACCTTTATAAGTCGTAAGAACCTAGGTTCTCGATTTTCATTTCAAGATTGGATGATAGAAAATTGGTTAAAAAAATATGGACGATCAAAAACAATTAATCTTTGCAAATATCTTAATCATAAACATGAAATTGATTTGAGGCTTGATACCAATAGTGAAGAAATAAAAAATTTATTAAAGGATAAAAAAATCGAATGGAGCTTTAGTCCCTTTTCAAAAAACTATATTAGAATAAAGTCTGGGCTAAGAAACATTTTATTTTCAAATATTTATTCTAAAGGACATATTTTTGTCCAAGACCGTGCAGCTGGAGCTGTTGTTGAGGCATTAGACCCATTACCAGGAGATACTGTTCTGGATGTATGTGCAGCTCCAGGGACAAAATCTATTTATATATATGAAAAAATGAAAGGTGAGGGCAAGCTTTTTTCTTGCGATATTAATCAATCTAAGATTGATAATGCTGTAAAGCAAACTAAGCAGTTGGGAATGGATATAGATTGGAAAAGAATGGATGCTTCAACAGATAATTATCCTATGGCTGATAAAATTTTGATAGATGCTCCCTGTACAGGTACTGGAGTAATTGCTAGAAAACCTGATATAAAATGGAGAAGAAATTCCAGCGATATAGAGAAATTTACCCTACTTCAGAAGAAGATTATAAATAATGTTTCTAGGTTTTTAAAAAAAGGTGGAGTGATTGTATATGCGACCTGTTCATTAGAGGACCAAGAAAACTGGAATGTGGTAAGGTCATTCCTTAAATTTAACCCGGATTTTAAACTGGAATCTGTAGAAAGAAAAATACCTGAACAATGGTTGAATAGCAATAAATGTCTTGAAACTTTCCCTCCAAGGGACAATGTTGATGGAATGTTTGCTGCAAAGATAAAAAAATGTTAAAAAAAATAATTAATTTTACATTATCTCTAATTACTTCTTCCCTTTTGATCTTCATTATTTTTGATTGGTTGATTATGCCATTATATATTCGAAAAGGCAAGAGTGTCGTTGTTATGAATCTTCAAGGAAAAGATGTTAAAAGAGCCTTAAAACAATTAGAGTCTGAAGGGTTTAAAGCCGAAATATTTGACACTCTTTACACATCAAAGTTTGATCCTGAAACTATTATCGATCAGTACCCAGTTTCTGGGAGCAGAGTGAAAAGAGGGAGAACGATAAGATTAAAGGTTGCTCAACAGGAAAAAATGATCATGGTTCCAAATCTAGTTGGTCAATCACGAAGAAGTGCTGAGATATCGCTTCAGCAAATAGGTTTAAATATTGATACAGTATATACAGAATATAATCCAGACTATCAAAAAGGAACCGTAGCTTGGCAATTTCCCAAGTCTGGTGATCAAATTAAAAAAGGATATGGTTTACAACTGACAATAAGCATGGGTCTTCCTCCAGATTTTTTTCAAGTTCCACAACTATTTGGACTTAGTTTAAATAGTGCAAAGAAAGAGCTTGTCAAATCAAAATTTAGCTTAGGAAAAGTATCCTACCAGCAGAATGAAGACCTAATTCCTTATACCGTTTTAGATCAGTCGATTATACCCGGAACGGTTCTAGATGAATCAGCTAAGATTGATTTAGTTGTAAGCATTCTTGACTTGCAGGATATTTTTGATAAACTTCAAAATGACAAATGATTTCTTTATATCAATATTATCGCAAGGCTACTCATATATTTAGCCTAATCATTCCAATTTCATATTGTTATTTTATTACTGATAAGAACAGTGCTAGCATTGTCATAGCATTACTTACATTGATCTTTATTTTTTTTGATTCACAAAGGTTGAAATTAAATTTTATAAGAAGATTTTTTGCCTTATTTTTTAACAAAATGCTAAAAGACCATGAATTAAAAGGAAAATTTACAGGCGCTACCTGGGTAATGATATCTTCAACTGTAGTTATAGCAATTTTTCCTAAAAATATTGCAGTTATTTCATTAGTATTTATGAGTATTGGCGATACAGTTGCTGGTTTATTTGGAAAGAATTATGGTAGAATAAAAATTGGCAGAAAAACTCTGGAAGGTTTTTTAGCTGGTCTTTCTACATGTTTAATAATAGCATACCTATACAAACCTTTACCGTTACAAGTAACAGCATCTGGAGCTTTTTTTGGCATGCTGATTGAAACTCTTCCATTTCCCTTTGATGACAATCTTAAAATTCCAATAATATCATCATTAACGATGTCGGTATTAATGGGTTTAAATTAAATGTCTTTTTTATTTCCATCAGTATTGTGGGGCTTGTTTACATCGTTAATTCCCTTAATTGTTCATTTATTTAACCAAAATACTACTAAAACTGTCGAGTTTTCATCGATTCAACATATCAAAGCTTTAGAGAGCGACTCAATTCGAAGTCTTAAATTAAAGCAGTGGATTTTAGTTTTAATTAGAAGTCTTATAATTGTTTGTTTGATTTTGATGTGCTCTGGACCAATTCAACGCAATAATTTAAAATGGGTTCCAAGTACTAAAGAATCCGTTGCTGTTGTAGTTATTGATAATTCTGCTAGTCTTGGTGTTGAAAAAAATGGAGAGACTTATCTAGAAAAAAATATTTCTTTATTGCCTAGAATATTTTCGGCATTCGAGGGAGTAACAAATCTTAAAATATATCAAACAAATCCTCCAAAAATGATTTTTAATGATTTTATAGAGGAGGGGATTGAGATAGATTATGAAAACTTGAAAATTCAACAGTCTATGGGGAAAGACAATCTATGGTTTTTTGTAGACTCAATCCTCCAGCACGTAAATGATAATACTCCAAATAAAGAATTATTTATTCTAAGCGATATCCCATCTAATCCACCGTTGAATTTTATGAGCAATCATAATGAATGGCAGTTTTACTTTACTGAAAATGATAAAGCTTTAAATAATTTATCGATAAATACAGTTTCTACTGTTAATCAAATGAAACTTCCAAATCATCTGTTGAAATTAAATACCAAAATAGAAAATTCTGGTAATACGGAAAGAAAAAATGTTCCAATTGAGCTGTATTTAAATGAAGATAGAATTGGTCAAATTGTTTCAAGTTTTATGATGAACCGAACAAAAGACTTTCTATTTCAAGCATACCCTGGTAAAAGCGGAATAATTAAAGGGAGGATTGAAATTAGCAAAGATGATTATGCGTTTGACAATACTAAAACTTTTGAAATGTACATCCCTGAAAGAATCTCATGCAAAGTTATTGCTTCAGATGTTAGTAAAACATCAATAATAAAAATTGCTCTTGAGTCAATTAGCGGAAAAGATAGGCTTTTAGATATTGAATTAAAAGAAATGTCTTCAATTGATATACTTTACCTAGATCAAACCGATATCCTGTTTTTAATCGATCCCACAAACATAACCCCAAAAGGTATTCAGGCATTAAAAATTTTCCTTCAAAAAGGTGGCTCGATATTTTGGATAAGCGGTCAAAACTTTAGGAATGTTGATAGCGAAGTTTTAGTGAATTTAAATCTGCCTACCTATCAAAACACAGTTTTCGTAGGATCAGATTCTTATTTTTCAGCAAAAATTGCAAATAGAGAAAATCCTATTTTCAATGATCTGAACCTGAGAAATCCGAATTTATCTTTGCCTAAAATTTTTAAATATAATAAGGTTAAAACAAAAAAAAATCATAAACATATTCTTGCATTAAATAATGATGATCCTCTTCTAATTGAGATTCAATCAAATTCAAGTAAAATCCTTTTTTTATCATCACCACTTGATCTTGAATGGAATAATTTTGGTCTTAAAGGTCTTATAATACCCATGCTTCATCGTTCTATAATTTTAAGTGCAATAGATGAATTCAATACAGCGCCGATTGAGGTTGGGATGGTTAAAAAAATAAAAGTCCAAAGTCAGTTAATTAATCAGAAATGGAAATTAATTACACCTAATAAAAATGAGATTCTTCTTATTCCTAACTATGAAAAAGAGCGGTTAGATATAAAATCAACCAATGAACTTGGTTCTTATGATGTATATGTTGATGGTGAATTTTATACAGCTTTTTCAACAAGTCTTTCAGAATACGAGACTCCAAAAATAAGAGCAAACCTAAATGAATTAGTTAGCAATTTTCAAACAAACAATGCGAGCATTCTTCTTGATAGTCAAAATATAGTTGAATCAATTAAATCCAAACGCCATGGAAAATCATTGTGGAGAATCTTTTTGATATTTGCCGTTTTCTTGTTTTTAGTTGAATCATTTTTAAGTAGACCAATTTCAAGGAAACCAGCTAGTTGATTGAAAAAAAAGAATCTAGATTTTCTATTGAAGATGCATTTTTAGTTGGAGCGGTATTTGGAAATCTTAGTTATGATAAAGTTAATGAGCATCTTGAGGAGCTTGAGCTTTTAGCAAAAACTGCAGGAGCTAGTGTCATCCATAGATATATTCAAAAGTTAAATAGAATAAACCCATCTTTTTTTATTGGTCCTGGAAAAGCTCAGCTTATTATTGAGCATGCAAAGAGCTTAAATGTTAAGCTGATAATTTTTGATGATGAACTTAGTCCTGCTCAAATCAAAAACTTTTCTAATTTATCTAAAAGCATCAAGGTTATTGATAGAAGTTCATTGATACTTGAAATTTTTTCACAACACGCAAAAACAAAAGAGGCAAAAACTCAAGTTGAATTAGCTCAGCTAGAGTATATGCTTCCAAGATTAACAAGAGCTTGGACTCATCTTGAAAGACAGATGGGGGGAATTGGTACAAGAGCAGGTGCTGGTGAAACACAAATTGAAGTTGATAGAAGGTTAGTTAGAACAAGAATATCAAATCTTAAGAAGGAGCTAGATAAGATTGACAAAGAAAGGGAGACCCAAAGAAAAAAAAGAAAAGAAAATTACAAAGTTGCTTTAACTGGATACACGAATGCAGGTAAATCAACTTTAATGAAAGCTCTTTCAGGATCAAATGTATTTATCCAAAATCAATTGTTTGCTACGCTAGATACGACAATTCGCTCTGTTGAAATTGACAAAAGTCATACTATTTTGCTAAGTGACACTGTTGGATTTATTAGAAAATTACCACATAATCTTGTAGCAAGCTTTAGAAGTACATTAAAAGAAGTTGTAGAGTCTGACCTTATCTTGATAGTATTAGATTCATCCAGTGAATACATCAAGGACCACTATAAAACTATAATTAATGTTCTCAGTGATATAGGTGCAAAAAATCAAACTCAAATAGTTTTAAATAAGATTGATTTAATTAAATCAAAAAGTAGATTTGATTTTTTAAAAAATCTTTTCCCAAATGGAATTTATGTATCTGCATTAGATCAGTTAAGGATAGAATCTTTAAAAAAATCAATCACAAGCACGATGGATAAAGATCATATTGAAATTGAATTACAACTACCCTACAATAAACCAAAAGATATTGCATTCTCCCAGCAAGGTGTCAAAATAATAAAAAGAGACTATAAAAGCGACCATGTTTATCTAAAAATAAAAGGACCGATAAAAAGAATTGATCAAATTAAAATTTTATTAAACAAATAAAAAACCCCGAAAATTCGGGGTTTTTCTATTATAATGGTATCGATTTCAGGATCCGTATAAAACACGGTAGAGCTCTCTATATTTAGCAAACTTCCTTGATCCAAAGTAGGAAAGGCCTGTTTTTTAAATACAGAAGTTTGACTCTAGGATAAAGGTTGAAGATCCTGAAATTCAACTACCATTATAAGGTTTGATAATAGTAATGATAAATATTTTCAGCAACCAAAATCAAAATTATGGTAGATTAAATATTATTCAATTCACCCTCTGAAGAAGCAACTGCCACCGCAACACTAGCATCACCTGTTACATTTGTTACTGTACGAAGCATATCTAAAATTCTATCAACACCTAAAATTAATGCTATTCCTGCGCTAGGCACTGAAATAGCTTCAAGAATAATTACTAGCATTATTACTCCTGCACCAGGAACTGCTGCTGTTCCTATTGAGGCTAGAACAGCGGTTAAAACAATCGTTAATTGAGCTCCTAAAGTCAAATCCATCCCAAGTGTTTGAGCAATGAAAACTGCAGCGACCGCTTGATAGAGTGCAGTTCCATCCATATTTATTGTAGCTCCCAATGGAAGTACAAATGATGAAACCTCTTCTGATACACCTAATTTTTCTTCACACCTTTCCATTGTAACAGGTAGTGTTGCCCCGCTTGAGCTCGTGGAGAATGCAAGAAGTTGCGCTGGAGCAAGACCCTGATAAAATCTTTTAATTGACATATTTGAAAATAATTTTAAAACAATTGTATAAGTAACAAGAGTTTGAAAAGTAAGGCCAACAATAACAGCGAACATGTAAAAACCAAGCGCGCCTAGCAACTCTAAAACATTGTTAATATTATTCCCAGCTATAGATGTGATCGTATCTGCAATTAATGCAAAAACACCGTATGGCGCCATAAACATAATATTGTCAACAAGCTTAATAACGAGCTCATTTATACCTTCAAAAAAATCGAGAACAGGTTTTGCTTTTGTTTTACTTATTTGAATGAGCGCAATTCCAATTATAATTGCGACAAAAACCACTTGAAGCATATTACGGTTATTAGATGCAGAATTAAAAAAGTTGCTTGGAACCATATCAACTATTGGTTGTAAAGCGCTTCTTTCCTTTACTTCTTCAGCAGCTTCAACTCTACCTGAAACTGAAGATTGGTATGTTTCTTGAAGTTTTGATTTCATATCATTTGGAACCGTAGCACCAGGCTCAAGAAGGTTAACTGAAAGAAGGCCAATAGTAACAGCAACGGTTGTTGTTGCAATGTAAATTGCAATAGTTCTTCCACCTATACGAGATAATTTTTTTAGATCAGATAGTGAGGCTACTCCTGTAATTAGCGATGAGAGAACAAGGGGGACAGCAATCAATTTAAGCAGATTTATAAATATTTTTCCAAAAGGTGAAACCCAATTTGAAACAAACACTCCCCATCCTTGTGTGGCTGCAATCACTCCAAAAAGTAAACCCAATATAAGACCTATGATTATTTTCCAGTGTAATTCAAGTTTCATAATTAACCTAAGTAAATTAATTTTTTAAAATATCAAAATTGTTAATTCTAAACTAGAAATAACTTATTAATGATAATGACATAATTAAAATTAACTTTAAATACATTTAATTACTAACTTTCTACTACCAATGATATACTTATCAATTATCCTAATTTATCTTTTAACCTTAATCGCAGTTGGTGCATATAAGGCTAAAAAAATTAAAACTCAGTCAGATTTTGCCGTTGCAGGAAGAACATTGACTCCATGGATACTTTTAGGGACTATGCTTGCTACTTGGCTTGGAACTGGCTCTGTTCTCGGTAATGCAGGTAAGGCTTATCAGACTGGTTTAGCTGCATTGATACTTCCGCTTGGAGGTGTATTAGGTGTAGTAGTTTTAACTCAAATTGCTGGAAAAGTTAGAGCCTATGAAAAGTTTACTGTTCCTGAAATTTTAGGTGATAGGTTTGGTCCAGTAGCAAGGACACTTTCAGTTATTGCTCTTGTTATTGCGTATATGGTGATTGTTAGCTATCAATATAACGCTGGAGGTGCAGTAATACACACCGTCTTAAAAGATGTATTGCTCGACAACTATGGAAACCCTTTGATTTCTATTCAAACTGGAACAATTATTGCTGCAATATTTATTATTTTATATACAATGCTTGCTGGTCTGGTAAGTGTTGCATATACCGATGTTGCAAACGGAATAATAATTCTTATCTCCTTTGTAATTGCAATTCCAATTTTTTTAGTGAAGGCGGGAGGACTCGAGGGTATGGCTATTTCTTTTGCAGAAATGGGTAAGAATGATCACATGAACTTTTGGGGAGTTTATTCAGGCATGGATATTATAAATTTTTGCCTTCCATCATTTTTATTAATTATGGGTGATGCTAATATGTATCAAAGATTCTTCGCAAGCAAAGATGCTAAAGGCGCAAAATCTGCAACGAAAACTTTGATTGTAGCTGTTCTAATTGCTGAACTTATGATCATTGTTGCTGCCTGGATTGCATCAAGCATGATTCCTGATGCAGAAGTAGGTAAGTATGTGTTAATATATGCTTCTCATGAATTTTTACCACCTTTCATTGGGGCAATTATGATGACAACAATTGTGGGTATTATTATTTCAACAGCTGATAGCTACTTATTGGTTCCAACAACTACTCTAATGAGAGATATTTATCTCAACTATTTCAACAAAAATGCTGATCAGGCAAAAATTGTTTTTTTAAGCAGGGTCCTTGTTATCATCTTAGGAATTATAGCTTATGCGGTTTCTTTGGGATTTGCAAAATCAGCTGGATTTTTTGAGAGAGCCCTTTACGCTTACACAATATATGGAGCAGCTATTACCCCAAGTCTAGTTGCGGCTCTGTTTTGGAAACAAGCAACAAAAGAAGGCGCTATAACATCAATTTTAGTTGGAACTTTAACAACTCTACTATGGAAAGAGTCATCATTCATTATGAGTATTGTCCCAGATGAGATTTATGGAAATATGGATGAAGTTTTACCTGCTATCACATTTTCTGTAATATCTCTTGTTCTTGTTAGCTTACTTACCCAGAAAAAGAATCCTAAGTGATTTTAATCAAGTATTCTTCGATAGTATTCAAATGATTTACCAGTTCCTTGCCAATTTTCTACGTGATTTATTATTTTAATATTTCCAGTAAAATTTACTGAAATACCTTTAGCGACGTGCCCAGTAACATAATTAATATGAGTTATTTTCTCAGCCTTACTTAAAAAGACTTTTTTTAGCATTTTTGCGTAGCCATTTTTTCTAAACTCTTCTTTAATAACAAATGCATAAGTATAAATGGTATTATTTTTTCCAAAATTTTGCTCTGTCCTAGCCCATGGCTCTTGAGCTAAGGCCTCGAGCGGTATACCTATAATATATGCAATAATTTCATCTCTGTACCTTGCAATGAAAGGTAGCGATTCAGGATGGTTAAAATATTTTGTGATGGTATTTTTTGTAAGGATCGATCGAGCACCGTAAATTTTTTTTAATGCTTTTGATACCGATATTAAGCCATCAAAGTCTTTTTCAAGAGCTTCTATAAGGTATTCAATTTGAAAAACACCGCTTGAGGCAATAATAGTTGAAGAAGGATTCATTTAGATTGATAAATATTAAGTAAATAAAATTAATATTTAATCAAAAATTGTTATATATAATTATAATATTCCCTTTTTGAGGTTCTCTTAAGATATAGCTAAATTCGTCTTATGGATTCATTTAATTCTCGATTAGTAAATGCAGTCAATGATAAAAAAAGCCACCTTTGCATTGGGCTCGATGTTAACCCTGAAGGTATTAATAATCACAATGCTACAATAGAGGATTTAAAGTTCTATACACAAAAAATTATCACCGCTACTCATGACCTAGCCGTAGCCTTCAAACCTAATTTAGGATTTTATGAAAGATGGGGCTCTGAAGGTTTTAAGTGGCTTGAGGAAACAATGGATTCGTTTGAAGAGGATGTATTGGTGATTGGCGATGCTAAGCGCGGAGATATTGGAAACACTGCAACACAATACGCAAAAAGTCTCTTTGAGCATTTTGGTTTTGATGCAGTAACTCTTAGTCCATATATGGGGCTTGATTCGATTGCACCGTTTATATCTAATCCAAAAAAAGGTGTTTTTATTTTATGCAAAACATCAAACCCTTCTGCTTCTGATTTCCAAAATCTACAGCAAAACGATAAAAAATTATTTGAATTGGTGGCTGAAAAATGTTTTATTTGGAACGAAAAAGATAATATTGGCCTAGTGATAGGAGCAACTGCCCCAGAAGAAATACTATCGGTAAGAAATTATGCACCTGGTCTGCCATTACTTATTCCTGGAGTCGGGGCGCAAGGTGGGAGTCTCGAAAAAAGTATGAAGCATGGAAATAAAGATGGAATTTCAATAATAAATGTTTCAAGAAGTATTATTTTCTCAACCGATTTAAGTGAAAAATCGATTCGAAAATCTGCAAAAGAGTACGTTGATAAGATGAGAGAATGTATTGATGAATAGTGATTCATATATAAAAATGTTTAAAGATTCTGGTGCATTACTTGAAGGACATTTTGTTTTAACTTCTGGAAGACATAGTCCTTCCTATTTTCAATGCGCAAAGTTATTGCAACATCCTAAATACCTTGAATCACTTTCAAGTGCTATAGCTGAGAATTTTAAAAGTGAAGAGATTGATTTTGTTATTTCTCCTGCTGTTGGAGGAATTGTTTTGGGCACAGAGATTGGTAGAATATTAAAAAAACGTACTATTTTCGCAGAACGACAAAGTGGTCAAATGACATTACGAAGAGGCTTTGAGATTCGTTCGAATGAAAAAGCTTTAGTTGTAGAGGATGTGGTTACTACTGGAGGCTCAGTGAAAGAAGTAATGAATTTAGTTGAATTGTATGGAGGCAGTATTTGTGGTGTTGGTGTAATCGTTGATAGAAGTAATGGATCCGTTAATCTTCACGAAAACCAATTGTCGTTAGCATCTTTAGAGGTAAAAAGCTATGATCCCAGCGAATTACCTTCAAGCTTAGCAAATATACCGATTCAAAAACCAGGAAGCAGGAGTTTAGTCAAATGAGAAAAATATTTTTTATAATTATGCTTGGAGTAGGAATTATGAGTTGTGAAAAAGAAGACAAAGTTGCAATTATATCAACACAATATGGAGATATGGTTGTAGAATTCTATGAAGACGTTGCACCCATGCACGTTGAAAGTTTTAAGGCTTTGACAGATGAAGGTTATTTTGATAAGACCACATTTCACAGAGTGATTCCTGGGTTTGTAATCCAAGGTGGTGACCCTAATTCAAAAGATGAAAATAGAATGAATGATGGCACTGGAGGTAGGGCTGGCAAGTTTTTTGGAATAGGACGTGAGGATGATCCAAATACATGGACTATACCAGCTGAATTTAACGATAAGGATCACGTAAAGGGAACCTTATCAATGGCAAGATCAAAGGATCCTAACAGCGGCTCTAGTCAATTCTTTGTTTGCCACGCACCAACGCCTCAATTAAATAATCAATACACAGTATTTGGTCAAGTTATTCAAGGCCTAGAAGTTATAGATCAAATAGTATATTCAGATACACCTCGAAAACAAAACCCTAGCTATAGAGGTCCAGATGGAGATAATCCTCTTGAAAAAGTTGAAATGCAGGTCAAACTTGTAAATAGAAGCGATATTGATTAAGGAACCAATCCTTATAATTTTCATTATTATAATAGTATGATTTTCTAAGACAATTTCAAGATGATTCAAAAAAATATAATTATTACTGCCTTTCTTTCTAGTTTAGCTTGGACCCAATTTGAAACTCCAGTTACAATTAGCCTTTCTCAGAAAGAAAATGTTCGACCAGGTGAAGTAGCTACAATAATTGTCAATGCAGAAATGGACGATGAATGGAGAATATATGCTTTACGCGATCAGGGCAAAGGGCCAGTAGCTTCAAAGGTGACTATTTCTGGTGATATTGTACAAGAAGTAGGAATGGTCATGGAGAATGACCCAATAGTCAAATACGATGATGCTTTTGAAACTACAACAAGGACTCATCATGGGGGAACTTCATTTGAGGCACCATTTTTAGTAAAAAGCGATTTTTCAGCTGCAGAATACGATATAAAAGTATCTGTCCTATACCAGGTGTGCAATGCAACGTTATGTTACCCACCAAATAAAGAATCCTTTGATTTCAGAGTAAAAATTGATGAGGGACCTCCAAGAGATGGGTATTCAGATATGGTATTAAATACTGATTCTGTTCTAGACAGCTCTGGGAATATCAATTTAGATGCCGCAATAATGGAAGGATTTTTTCCATTTATTCTTCTTGCTCTCTCAATGGGGTTCCTTTCCTTATTAACCCC
Organism: uncultured Fidelibacterota bacterium; assembly: GCA_913049685.1. Taxonomy (GTDB): domain Bacteria; phylum Fidelibacterota; class Marinisomatia; order Marinisomatales; family TCS55; genus TMED108. Next base: position 36,727 of record CAJWZD010000012.1, on the reverse strand, counting down.
ATGTGTTTTTCCAATGATACCTATCACAGTATCTTTCTTTATAAAGCGGGGAGAATCAAAAAAAGGATCGCCTCTATCCAATGCGCTAATTTATGCTGGAGGGATAGTTGCAACTTTTTCCCTGCTTGGCTTCATACTTGCTTTAACTTTAGGGGCCTCAGGTGCAAATCAGCTTGCTGCAAATCCTTGGGTAAATCTATTTATTGCATCTTTATTCATTTATTTTGCCCTATCTTTATTTGGTATGTATGAAATTGATGTTCCAGATAAACTTAAACAGCTATCACTAAGGCAAGAGAGTAGGGATGGTATTGTAGGAACATTATTTATGGCTGTTACTTTTACACTTACAAGTTTTACTTGTACAGTTCAGTTTGTAGGGCTACTGTTAGTCGCAGCTTCACAGGGTCAGTGGTTTTGGCCAATGATTGGTATGATTGTTTTTAGCTCAGCTTTTGCATCTCCATTTTTTCTACTTGCACTTTTTCCGCAATATCTAGCAAATCTTCCCAAATCAGGAGGATGGCTAAATTCAACCAAGGTGGTGATGGGATTTTTAGAAATGGCTGCAGCATTCAAATTTATAAGCAATACTGATTTAGTTTGGGGATGGGGATTTTTCTCACATAACATAGTTTTGGCGATTTGGGCAGTTTTAATGGTTCTTTGTGGAGTTTACCTGCTTGGAAAGATTAGATTTCCGCATGATTCTCCAGTTGAGTTTTTAAGCACTGGCAGATTGGGTATAAGTGTGATCTTTCTAGTTTTTGGATTATATCTTTCATCAGGCCTTTATGGTCAACGTTTGCATGGACTCATTTATTCGTATCTTCCACCTAAAATGAATGAAGGTGTGTCTGGAGGATCTGCTAGTAAATTTTCGTATCATGAAGGCTTGACTTGGTATAAGGACCTAAATCAAGCATTTGAGGCGTCAATCGAATCAGGTAAACCCATTTTTGTAGACTTCACTGGATATACATGCACAAACTGTAGATGGATGGAGGTGAATGTATTTATAAAACCTGAAGTTAAAGAAAGATTTGAAAAGATGACCTTAGTTCAGCTCTATACTGATGGAGGGCCAAATCACAAGGAAAACCAAATTTATGAAATTGAGCGATTTGGAACTGCAGCATTACCATATTATGTAATTTTGACCCCAAATGATGAAGTTATTAGCACATTTCCTGGCATGACCCGCAATATTAACGACTTCATTGATTTTCTAGATTCTGGATTAGAAGGATGAATTTTAATAATTTAATAAAAACGCTTCTTTTTATTTTTGCTATTTCAAGTTATAGCTGCCAAAAAACGAAATCAATAAAAGAGGTAAGCAGTCCTTCCGACCTTTCAACACAATCAGATAAGAATAAGCAGCCTCAAAGGCCAGATTATGCCATTAAGGCTCCTGATTTTAAACTTCGTACGGTTCAAGGCAAATTGGTCAACTTGAGTGATTATAAAGGAAAAGTTGTTTTACTGAATTTTTGGGGAACATGGTGCGGTCCATGCCTTCAAGAAATACCTGACTTTAATAAGTTGTATTCAAAATACAATAAAAAAGGACTTGAAATTTTAGGCGTAACGTTGCCAAGGTATGGTGAGCCTGACTCAGATAAAGAATTAATTAAATTTATGAAACGTTGGGATATGAACTATACTATCTTGAAAGATATTAATGGATTTGAGACCCAAATGGTAATGATTGATTATGGTCAAACCATTGGAAGGCCACTTACTGGTGTCCCCACAACATTGATTATTGATCGGGATGGATATATTGTAAAAGGCTATATTGGACCTAGGTCAGAAAATGTTTTCTACAAAGACCTAAAACCATATCTCTAGAAATAATTTGGAACCTTATTTTCTGTTCTTCATTAAATCACATAACTAACGAAATGAGTACCATGAAAAGATTTTTTGTTTTTAGCTATCTGATTCTTTCTTCAATAACCTTCACTTTAGCACAAAATGCCATTTTAAAGCAGTTTAGCGATCAATTCGCAGATATCGCTGAAAAAGTGAATCCAGCTGTTGTTACTATACTAACGGAAAAGAAAATTGATCTCAGTCAATCAAATAGAAATTCACCCCAAGAGGACCTTTTCAGATTTTATTTTAATCAGCCTAGGCAAAGAGAATATAAATCTTCAGCGATAGGATCGGGAGTTATCCTCGACGCAAAAAATGGATATATCATTACTAATAATCATGTTGTAGAAGATGCTGATGAAATAACCGTTAGACTCTTAGATAAATCTGAGTATGAAGCATCTGTTATTGGTAAAGATCCTAAGTCTGACCTGGCTGTAATAAAAATAAAAGCGAAAAATCTATCAGATATTGATCTTGGAGATTCTGACTTACTTCGAGTTGGTGAATGGGTAATTGCTGTAGGAAGCCCATTTTCTTCAAATTTGAGCCATACAGTAACTGCTGGAATAGTATCTGCAAAAGGCAGAGGTAATATCATTCAAGGGGATATTTATGAAGATTTTATTCAAACCGATGCAGCAATCAATCCAGGAAATAGTGGAGGTGCTCTATTAAATTCATCTGGCGATCTAATTGGAATTAATACTGCAATTTATTCCAACGGATATGATAGGGGAAATCAGGGCGTTGGTTTCGCAATACCTTCAAATATGGTAAAAAAAGTTATGTCTGACTTAATTAGTTACGGCAAAGTTTTACGATCATACATAGGTGTACAAATTCAACCCATAAATGATTCAGCTGCTAAAGCATTAGGGTTAAAATCAAGCATGGGAGCTCTTGTTGCAAGTGTAATAAATGATGGTCCAGCAGACAAAGCTGGAATTGAAACTGGTGATGTTATTATTGAATTTGATGGTATGACTATTAAAGGCGTTGACCACTTAAGAAACAACGTATCAATTTCAAAACCAGACACCTATTATAACCTAACCGTTATTCGCAATAGTAGAAAAAAGTCATTTAAGGTCAAGCTTGAAAAAATGCCAAGCGATGACCAATTAGTTGAAAGCAATCAAACAGAAAATGTTAACGAGCTAGGTATGGAGGTGGGAGATATTAATTCTTTTAACCGCAGGGAATTTAATCTTGACGCAGAAGATGATGGGATAGTCGTGACAAAAGTTTTGATTGATGGTCCTGCAGGTGAAGCTGGTATACAGACTGGAGACCTTATAACTAGAGTTGGATCGAGACGCTGTAGATCTGTAAAGCAATTTGACGCTTTGGTTAAAAACACCAAACGAAGAGGCATGCTAATGCTCCATATTAAACGCGATGGTAATGCACAATACGTAACTCTTGATCTAAAAAAATAACAACTTTAATGTAAATTCGTTATTTTTTCTCAAGGCTTTTCCCCTTTGCTGTGCCAGGGCAATTGGGTTAATTTTGATTCCTTGAATCAATACATATAAGCCATGATTAAACGCGTAGAATCAAAAACAGACTTTATCAAAATTGAGCATAAAATCTTAGATTTGTGGGATTCCAACTCAATATTTGAAAAACGTCGCAAATTAAACGAGAACAACAAGCATTGGTCATTTATTGATGGTCCAATTACTGCCAATAATCCCATGGGTGTTCATCATGCATGGGGCAGAACATTAAAAGATTTGTATAATAGATATAAATCAATGAATGGTTATGAATTGCGATATCAGCAAGGATTTGATTGCCAGGGTCTATGGGTTGAAGTTGAAGTTGAAAAAGAGTTAGGATTTAAATCAAAAAAAGACATCGAAGATTTTGGTATAGAAAAATTTGTAAAAATGTGTAAAGATAGAGTTGAAAAATATTCAGCGATACAAACTAAACAATCTAAACGGTTGGGCTATTGGATGGATTGGGATAATTCTTATTTTACCATGTCTGATGATAATAATTACACAATTTGGTCATTCTTAAAAAAATTATTTGATGAAGGAAAAATCTACAGAGGTTCTGATGTTGTTCCATGGTCCGGACGCTCAGGTACTTCATATTCTCAAATGGAAATTATCGAAGGAAGGAAGCTTGTATCTCACAAATCTGTTTTTGTTCGCTTTCCATTAACAGATAAAGAAAATGAATATCTGCTTGTATGGACCACAACTCCTTGGACGCTTACCTCAAATGTGATAGCTGGCATAAATGGTGATTTAGATTATGTAAAGCTTAGAGCATCAGATGGGTCAATATATTATCTTGCGGAAGAAAACCTTGAATTTGCCAGGCTTGACAAACAATATAAAGAAAAAAAGCAGTGGATTGATGGATTGCCCAAATTAAAAACTATTTCGCAAATATTTAAAGAAAGAGGAGGCTACGAAATTGCAGGGAAGATCCAAGGCAGAGATATGGTTGGTTGGAAATACAGTGCACCATTTGATGATCTAGATGCCCAGCTAGAGATAGGTGGTTATCCAATGCGAAATGATGCCTTAGCTGAAGAAAATAAATGTGGAAAGACTGAGCACAGAGTGATAGATCCTGGAAAAGATAGTCTTGGAAGCGATATTGTAGTTGGCGGCGAAGGGACAGGGATAGTCCATATGGCGCCTGGTTGTGGAGATATTGATCATAAGGTAGGAAAAAAACTCAATGTTATAAGCATTGCACCTCTAGATGAAGAATCTAGGTTCACAGATAAATTTGGTTGGTTGAAAGGCAAAAAGGCCACCGATGAAAAGACAATAGATGAAATTATAGCTTACTTGAAAGAAAATAACCATTTAATCTATGTTGAGGATTATCCGCATATCTACCCCCACTGTTGGAGATCTGGAGATGAACTGGTTTTTCGCCTTGTTGATGAATGGTATATAAACATGGATTGGCGAGACGAAATTATTAATACTGTAGATAAAATTAATTGGATACCAAGTTGGGGGTCTGAAAGAGAAAAAGAATGGCTTACTAGTATGGGTGACTGGATGATATCTAAGAAGCGTTTTTGGGGTCTTGCGCTACCAATTTGGCAGTTTGAAGATGGAAGTTTTTATGTTGTGGGATCAAAGCAAGAGCTGAAAGAGTTATCTGTTGAAGGATGGGAGGATTTCGAAGGTAAAAGCCCACACCGTCCATGGATTGATAAGGTTAAAATTAAGCATCCTGATTCAGGCTTAGTGGGTTCAAGGGTTAAGGATGTTGGTAATCCGTGGCTTGATGCAGGAATTGTACCGTTTTCAACATTGGGCTATAACAATAATAAGAACTACTGGGAAAAATGGTTTCCAGCTGATTTTGTTGTGGAGTCTTTTCCAGGTCAATTTAGAAATTGGTTTTATTCTTTATTAGCTATGTCAGCAAAGCTTGAAAACAAAGCTCCTTTTAAAAATCTTTTAGGTCACGCTTTAGTAAAAGCTGAAGACGGTCGGGAGATGCATAAATCATGGGGAAATGCAATTTGGTTTGACGAAGCAGCTGAGAAAATGGGTGTTGATGTAATGAGATGGATTTATGCCTCACAAAACCCAGAAACAAACTTATTATTTGGATATGATCGAGGAAATGAGGTAAGAAAAAAATTAATCCAGCTCTGGAACTCATATTCATTTTTTGCTACGTATGCAGCTGTAGATGGCTTTAATCCACTAAAATTAAAGTTTAATGTGGATGACCTTACTATTATGGATAGATGGATTCTTTCAAAATTAAATGTATTTATTTCAGATTCAAAAGATTGCTTAGAAAATTATAGAGTCGATAGTCTTATGAAAAAATTCGATTTATTTTTGGATGATTTATCTAATTGGTATATAAGAAGAAATCGCAGAAGGTTTTGGAAAACGGAAGATGATAAAGATAAGATAACTGCATACTTTGTTTTATATAATGTTCTGCTTGATACTATTAAAACAATGGCACCTATTTTACCTTTTGTATGTGAAGAAATGTATCAAAATCTTGTAGTAAGTATAGATGAATCTGCTCCAGAAAGTGTTCATTTGTGTGATTATCCTATAGCAAATACGGATTACATTGATCAAGGTCTTATGGAAAAAGTGGATATTCTTCGCAAAATAGTTGAGTTTGGAAGATCAGCTCGGAGCAAATCAAATATTCGAATCAGACAACCTTTAAGTGAATTAAAATTTAGTATAAAAAATGACGAAATATCTGATTTTATTTTTTCAGAACAAGATGTAGTCATGGATGAATTAAACGTAAAATCACTTGCTAGAGCCAAATCTGAATCTGAACTAATATCCCATAGACTTAAGCCCAACTTGCCTATGCTAGGGCAAAAATATGGAAAAGACCTTAAAAAGATAAATCAAAAACTACATGAAGATGATGATTCAAGAGTTCTAGATGAGATTAGAAAAAATAAAAAATACAAAATTGATGAAAATATATTTATTATTCGTGAAGACCTATTAATTGAGCAGGATTCAATTGAAGGTTGGGCATGCGCTGGCGATGATAGTGTTGCAGTTGGTCTTAATATGAAATTGAATGAAAATCTGATTAAAGAAGGAATTATTAGAGATGTAATAAGGCAAGTGCAAACAATGCGAAAAGATGCTAATTTTGCGGTAGAAGATCGCATTAAAATTTTTATAGAGCTAAAAGGGCTTATTGGAGATTCAATTAAACAGTTTAAAGATTTGCTTATGAGTGAGGTTTTAGCAGTTGAAATAATTGAATCAAAAAATAGAGGTGAATTTTCAGGATCTTTTGAGATGAATAACCAGACATTCACTGTTGGCCTGGAAAGAGTAGCAATTGAAAGGGAATAAAAATTGGCAAATAAATATTCAAAAACAAAGTTAGAAAAATTTAAAAAAGCTATTTCAGATAAGATGGGTGCTGTTTCTGAAGACATCGAATCTATCAAAGAGGGTATAGGCAATGCATCAAATAAGCAAGGCGGCGTTACTCCTGATTCAATCTTTAGTGTACATATGGCTGATGCTGGTACAGACTCACATGAACAGGAAAAAAACTTTATGCTTATGAACAGAGAAAGCGACTATTTTAAGAATTTAAATATCGCATTAGAGAGAATTGAAGAAGGTAGCTTTGGTGTTTGTAAAATATGTGGCAATCTTATACCTGAAGAGCGAATGATGGAAGTTCCTAATGCTACAAAATGTGTTCAATGTAAAGAAAAAGAAAAGCTCGGTTTGGCATGAGAGTATTGTTTGTAAGCGCCATTTTGGTACTTGCAGACCAAATTTCTAAGGCAATTGTCGTTAGAACAATGTCTTTATATGAATCTATTCCAATTGTTCAGGATTTTTTTCATTTCACTTATATTACTAATGATGGAATGGCTTTTGGAATAGATTTCCCATTTGGTTATTTAATTTTCTCAGCAGTATCAGTACTGTTGACTGTTTTCCTTTTTTTTTACCTTTGGTCAGTAAAAAATCACTCTATTGTAATTCGGTTAGGTTTAGCTTTGATTATAGCTGGAGCAATTGGGAATTCAATTGATCGCCTTTTTCTTGGTGAGGTTATAGATTTTTTAGATTTTATGATCGGTGATTTTAGCTGGTATATTTTTAATCTTGCAGACTCTTATGTAACTGTTGGTATGGTATTAATACTAATTGACAGTATTATTTTAGAAAAAAAGAGAGAAAAAGCTCAGTTGTGAGTAGACATGTTATTCTAGCTAAGAGGGGTGCAAATCAAAGACTAGATAAATTTCTAACAGATGTTGTGTCTGAATCAAGCAGGACTACAATCAAAAAAATGATAAATGAAGGCTTGGTAACTGTTAACGGTGAAGTCTCGAAACCAAGCCTTATTCTCAATGGAAATGAAAAAATTTCTTATCAAATAGCTCTAAAAGAAGAAAATGGTGGCTATTTAACTCCAGAGAACATTGAACTAGATATTATATATGAAGATACTGATATTATTGCTATAAATAAGCCTGCAGGTCTAACAGTTCATCCTGGGGCTGGTCAAAAGACTAATACTCTAGCCAATGGTTTAATTTATCATTTTCACGATCTTTCAAATGTAAATGGTATAGTAAGGCCTGGGATTGTTCACAGACTTGATAAGGAAACATCTGGGGTGATGCTTGTTGCGAAAAGTAATGAGGCTCACGCTAATCTCTCAAGACAATTTGAAGCGCGAGAAATAAAAAAAGAATATTATGCTGTAACCTGGGGCATATTTACTTCAAAAGAAGGCAAAATAACTCTCCCATTGTCTCGAAGTAAAAAAGACCCTACTTCGTATGTTGGTGATGACAATGGAAAAAAAGCGATAACTTCATTTATTTCTAAGCCTTTAGGTGATTATACCAGTGAAGTTATTTTTAAGCCGAAAACCGGTAGAACACATCAAATTCGGGTTCATTCAGCAAGTTTAGGCAACCCTATTTTTGGTGACAGCAAATATGGTGGTGGAAATAACAGGTCAAAAGGTTTTTTACCAGAAGTTTCAAAGGCATTAAACAATTCATTAAAAAACCTTGGGAGACATGCACTGCATGCAAAAAGCATAACCTTTTCCCACCCATCTACTAAAAAATTAAAATCTATTTCTGCAAAAATCCCTTCAGACTTTCAAACGCTTAAAATGGAATTATCAAACCTACATGCCTAGCTCTATTTTTGATTCATTTATTATTTATTTAAATCAAGAAAAGGGATTTTCTGAGCATACTATTAAAAGCTACAAAAACGACATTAACAAGTTTTCTGCTTTTTTGTTTCATGAGAAGGTTGAGTTAAAAAAAGTTTCAAAGGTTCAAGTTAGGGATTTTTTAGCAAGTCAATACGATAAAGGATTATCAAAAAAGACAATTGCTAGAAGACTTGCTAGCATTAAATCTTTTTTTAATTTTTTATTTAACATTGAATATATTGCAAAAAACCCAACCCTGTTCCTATCAACTCCAAAAGTATCCAAAAAATTACCAAACTTTATCGATGAAAATATTATAAATGAATTGATGAATCAGCCAGATATTCGAACAGAAAAAGGTCTAAGAGATAAGGCAATACTAGAATTATTCTATTCTACTGGAATGAGGCTCAGTGAGCTAATTAATCTCAATATTGGCTCAATCGATGAAAAAAATAACCTCGTAAAAGTTTTTGGAAAAGGTAGCAAAGAACGTTTGATTCCATTTGGAAAAAGAGCGAAATTCTGCATGGAAGAATATCTAAAAAAAAGGGTTTTGAATTGGAACACTGCTTCAAATGGATTACCGCTTTTTGTTAATGATAGAAATGAGCGTATTCCACGAAGAACTATTCAAAGAAGAATAAGTAACTATATTAAAATGATAGCCAGCGGTAAAAGATTAGGACCTCATACTTTGCGACATTCCTTTGCTACCCATCTTATGAATAGGGGTGCAGATATTCGAGCAGTGGGTGATTTGCTTGGACATACTAGTCTATCCTCCACACAAATATATACGCATATAAAACCAGAAAAAATGAAGGAAATCTATAAACAATCTCACCCTAGGGGAGAAAAATAGGAAAAATCATGATCACAACTGGAAAAGAATTGCAGCTTGATAATATCGGCTTAAATAAAATAGATGAAGTACATAGAAATTTAAGCGTTGAAAACTTAATCGAAGAAACGGTAAAAAATGGTGAAGGGATTATTGGCCCCAGGGGCGCAACAATTGTTGATACAGGTAAATTTACCGGTAGGTCGCCAAAAGATAAATATATTGTTGATGAGCCCAGTTCAGCGGACAAGGTATGGTGGGGTTCAGTTAATAAGAAAATAGATGAATCAATCTTTGATGAACTTTATGCTAATGTAGTTGATTACTACAACTCTGATGATTCAAAAACGTATCTATTTGATGGTTTTGCAGGTTTTGATCCTTCTCACAGTATAAATGTTAGAATTATTGCTAAAAGAGCATGGCAAGCTCATTTTGTAAATAACATGTTTATAAGGCCAGAAAATAAACAACTAGAAAATTTTGCGCCTGATTTTACTATAATCAATGCCTCTAGTGTTCAAAATAAAGCATTTAAAGAACATGGAATGAACTCTGAGACATTTATCATTTTTCATCTTGGCAAAAAAATAGCTATTATTGGTGGAACAGAGTATGGCGGTGAGATGAAAAAGGGAATTTTTTCAGTTCTTCATTATGTTCTTCCTCAAAAAGGAATCCTTTCGATGCATTGTTCTGCGAATGTTGATGAGGATGGATCTAATGCTGCGATATTTTTCGGCCTTAGTGGAACTGGAAAAACAACATTGTCCACCGACCCAAAAAGACCTTTGATTGGTGACGATGAACATGGATGGTCAGATAATGGGGTGTTTAATTTTGAAGGAGGATGTTATGCAAAAACTATTAATCTAAATCCAGAAGAAGAGCCTGATATCTATAACGCAATAAGGCACGGTGCCTTACTTGAAAATGTAGTATATGATGAACACACTAGAGTTGTTGATTATAATGATAATTCTAAGACAGAAAATACTCGGGTGTCTTATCCTTTGAATTTTATTGAAAACTCAGTTTTTGCAAAAGGAAAACCAGCGCTAAGCGATCATCCTAAAACTATAATTTTTTTAACATGCGATGCCTACGGTGTCATTCCGCCAGTTTCTAAACTTAGTTCAGAGCAAGCAATGTATCATTTTATAACTGGTTATACAGCAAAAGTCGCCGGAACTGAACGCGGAGTAACAGAGCCTACTGCTACTTTTTCTCCTTGTTTTGGAGGACCATTTTTGACCCTTCATCCTCTAGAATATGCACATTTACTCAGGGAGAAGATTAATAAATTCAACGTTCCAACATATCTAGTTAATACTGGTTGGGTTGGAGCAACTGCTGAATCAGGTGCAAAACGAATTTCACTGCCAACCACAAGACAAATTATCTATGCTATCCTTGACGGCAGTATAAATAAGTCTGATTTTGAAATTGATCCCTATTTTGGTGTTCAGGTCCCAAAAAAATTAGATAATATTGAAAACAACATCTTGATTCCAATGAAAGCTTGGCCAACCAAAGAGGATTATACTAGAACTGCTGAAAGTCTGGTTGAAAAATTTCAAAATAATTTTGCAGAGTACAACATTGAAGATGTAAATATCAAAAATGCCGGCCCAAAAAAATAATAAAACAGCTATTCTAAATATTTTTTTTAAATTAAGTTCGTCACCAATTATTTTGAGAGATTAATGGTTAAATTTACATTTACATCTGAATCAGTATCTGAGGGTCATCCAGATAAAGTATGTGATGCAATTTCTGATGCAATTTTAGATGAATATTTAAAACAAGATCCAAATTCTCGAGTTGCTTGTGAAACTTTAGCGACCACTGGAACTGTTTTTGTATCCGGGGAAATAACATCTACTGCTACTGTCGATGTTGAGAATACAGTTAAGAAGACATTAGGTGATATTGGATACAATGATTCAGCTTATGGTATGGATTATAAAAATGTAAATATTGTATCGATGCTGGATAAGCAAAGCCCTGAAATTGCACAGGGAGTAAACCAAGGATCGGGCTTACATGATGAGCAGGGCGCGGGGGACCAAGGCCTAATGTTTGGATATGCATGTAATGAGACAAAAGAATTAATGCCGTTACCAATTCACCTCTCTCATAGACTTGTTGAAAAAATGAGCGCACTAAGAAAAAGTGGTGAAATTTCATGGCTTCGTCCTGACAGTAAGTCCCAAGTCTCAGTGGTTTATGAAGATAATATTCCAGTTAAAATTGATAAGGTTGTTATAGCGACTCAGCACGATGACATGCTTGACAGATTTGACAATGAAAGAGAAGAGCATAGTTTTGTGAAACAGGAAATTATTAAACATATAATTAAGCCTGTTCTTGATGAATCTAGAATTCCATACAGCGAAGATTTTATTGTTAATGGTACTGGCAGATTTGTTTTTGGAGGCCCTGAGGCGGATACTGGTTTAACTGGGCGAAAGATTATTGTTGATACTTACGGAGGTTACGCTCCGCATGGTGGAGGTGCTTTTTCTGGAAAAGACCCTTCAAAGGTTGATAGGTCAGCTGCATATATGGCAAGGTATATAGCTAAAAATATTGTTGCAGCAGAATTAGCAGATAAATGCGAGGTGCAATTTTCTTACAGCATAGGCGTTGCAGAACCCACCTCTTTCTATGTCAAAACATTCGGAACTGGATCAATTTCTGATGAAGAGCTAACTGATGTAGCAAAAGCAGTGTTTCCGTTGAAACCTGCAGGAATAATTGAACATTTAAAACTTAAGCATCCAAGATATCAAATTACATCCGCGTACGGACATTTTGGCCGTGAAGATGATTCATTTACTTGGGAACAAACCGGTATGGTTGAAGCTTTAAAATTAAAATTAACCGAAAGGAATTAATTATGTCTTTAGCAGAAAAGACCAAACAAGATTTACTCCCTTATAAAGTTAAGGACTTGGAGCTTTCAAATTGGGGAAGAAAAGAAATTTTATTAGCAGAAGCTGAGATGCCTGGCTTGATGTCTCTTCGTGAGGAGTATAGCGCATCAAAACCGCTTCAAGGGGCAAGAATCGCTGGATGTCTTCATATGACAATTCAAACTGCTGTTCTTATTGAAACATTGACTGACCTAGGAGCTGAGGTTTCGTGGTCATCTTGTAACATTTTTTCTACCCAAGATCATGCAGCTGCAGCTATTGCTGTCACTGGAGTGCCTGTATATGCATGGAAGGGTATGAACGAAGAAGAATTTGATTGGTGTATTGAACAGACATTGTTTGCGTTTAAGGACGGCAAGCCCCTGAACATGATATTAGATGATGGTGGAGATTTGACCAATATGGTTCTAGATAATTATCCAGAGCTAGTATCAGAAATTAAAGGTTTATCTGAAGAGACCACTACTGGCGTTCATCGTCTTTATGAAAGAGTGAAGAATGGAACGCTTACAATGCCGGCCATTAACGTTAATGATTCTGTTACTAAATCTAAATTTGATAATAAGTATGGTTGTCAAGAGTCACTCGTAGATGCAATAAGACGATCAACAGATATTATGATGGCAGGCAAAGTTGCTGTTGTTGCAGGCTATGGAGATGTAGGTAAAGGGTCAGCAGCATCACTCAAAGGCGCAGGTACTCGCGTAATTGTAACTGAAATTGATCCAATCTGCGCACTTCAGGCTTCAATGGATGGATTTGAAGTAAAAAAGCTGGAAACTGCAATACCGGAAGCAGATATTGTTGTTACCGCTACTGGAAATAAAGATATAGTTCGTTCTGAACACTTTAAAGCAATGAATGATAAAACTATCGTCTGCAATATTGGTCATTTTGATAATGAGATAGATATGGCATGGCTCAATGAAAATTACGGATCAACTAAAGACACTATTAAACCCCAAGTTGATAAGTATAATATTGATGGCAATGATATCATTGTGCTTGCCGAAGGAAGACTTGTTAATTTGGGCTGTGCTACTGGACACCCATCCTTTGTGATGAGTAATTCTTTCGCAAATCAAACGTTAGCTCAAATAGAGTTATGGGAAAATAGCGATAAATATGATAATGATGTTTATTTGCTTCCAAAACTTCTTGATGAAAAAGTTGCAAGACTGCATCTTGATAAGCTTAGTGTTGAACTGACCGAGCTAAGAGAGGATCAGGCGGATTATATTGGTGTAAAAACAGAAGGTCCGTTTAAAACAGATGAGTATAGGTATTAATCAATAGCCTTTTAAACAAAAAAAGCTCTGCGTTGCGGAGCTTTTTTTTTATGGAAAACGTCTATACATTAATCGAATTTATAGTGTTGTAAATCAGCTTCTTTGAATAGATATGATTAAAGAAAAATATTATACCGATGTAAAGCAAATCTTAAGAGGGTTTTTCATTTTTTTCTTCTCTTTAATAATTAGCTGCGATCTTAAAAACCCTGCATCCTTTAAGATGCCAACTTGGTTCTTCGATCTAATGTTCCCTTTGGTTCAGCAGAAATACTCATTAGAGGGGATGGTGGATAACAAACAAATATTTTCAACTCCAGATTCACTCGGAATGCAATTGATGTTTGAAGGTGTATTACCTGATACCTCAATAGGATCTGACATATTAGAAATAGACCTTGATCAATCTATAAAGTTTTCAACACCAAAATCTTCAGGTCCAAATTTTTCATATTCATTGGATACTTCAATCGTAGTTAGGATTCCTATTGCTCCAGGTGGTAAGCTTACAAATAGTGGTGGTTTTCCTTTTGACGTTCCTCCTGAAGTTGACCAGACTATGAAAGTCAGCGATTGGAATGCAATTGCGGGATCAATTTCACCATCCCAAACTATCGAAATCCCAATACCATCTATTCCTTCAAGTCAGCTCCCAGATATTATTGAATCAATAGATAGTTATATAATTAAGAGGGATTCAGGAGACAATAATAGTAGCTTTGCATCAAAATTCACAAATAATGGAATTCCAAGTAGTATTGTAAATGCTGATGCAAAATTGAAGACTGAAATAACATCTACTGAAAAAACTCTAGCGAACCATTTAAACAGTGGAAGTATATCAAATGGAAATAATTATATCAAAAGTACGTCATTGAGTGAAGAAAATTTAGGTTCAAAAATTTTAATTCCGCTAGGGTTTACATTATCAAATATTACAGAGGGAAATCTAATAACGATAAAAAAGGATGACAGCGTTCAAGTAAATATTGAAATTGCGTTAAAAATAACTGGGATTGATTCTGCAGTAGCAAGTATTAATGATACTGAGATTCCACTCGAGATTCCTGAGATTTCGTTTCCTGCAGTAGCTGAAATTTTTTCAGGTAAGCTGAAGACTCCAAGTGCAGATGGCATTAACGAGATTAAAATTAATAAAATTGAAAGCGGCTACCCAGCTAATGTTGATTTTCTTATGAACTTTAAAAACTTTAAACCAGCAGCTGGAAAAGATTCAGTTAAAGTTGATACTGTGCTTACAAAAGGTAAATCGTTCTCAAAAACATATAATATGGATGGATATACATTTTATAATCCAGCTGGTCAGGACTCTGCAATTTCTAAACTTTTAATTGAAACATCAGCTAAGCTTAAATCGCAAAAAACGAGCATCCCATTAGATGGTTCTGATTTTGGAGGAATGGAAGTTGATGTGGGCATGAAGGGTTTGCATTTTGAGTCACTTGAGGCAAATGTTGTACAAGAGTTTCCACCAACCGAGTTTAGTATTGCTGGAATGCCATTAGGTTTCTCCGGAATGAAATTTGTTGATACCAAGCTAGAAATTGAAATGAATAATGGAATTCGATTGCCTGTAGTGCTTGATTTTGATATGGTAGGTGTTAATCAAAAAGGAGATACATCGAAAGTCAACGCTCTCTCCACTCTTGCAAGCCCCAATCAAAAAGGTGATACCACTAAAACCTTAGTTCGCTTAAGCAGTCTTGGTACTACAACATTGAAGTACAAAGCTCCAGCTTCGATTCAGTATTATGACAGTACTACAATTGGCGCTAAAAATAATGAGACCACAATCGTAGAGCTTATGTCCTCTAACCCCGCTAATTTTACAGTTAGGTCGCGCGCTAGAATTGATGGAAGAGGGACATTGGAGGATGGAATGCATATTGGTGGTAAATACAGAATGCTTGCTCCTTTTGAAGTTATAATGGAGCCTATGACATTTATTTCTGTAACCAATACACCGGTTCAAGAAATGAATTATGAAAATAGGAATCGCATAAGATCCACCCTGCAATCCGCGAGCATGCTCTTTTCAGTTGAGAATAAAATTCCAATTTCAGGTGACTTATCGATGTTAATGTCAAATTTAGAGGTATTTCCTTTGGATACTACCGCTGCTGCCTTACGTGATTTTAGAGATTCCTTGGTAGTAAAAAAGAATTGGGTAAACAGTGATAGTATCTATATCGTTTCAAAATGCGATAGCCTAAACCCTGAAACGAGCAGTATTTTTATTTTTGATGTAATGACAGACTTCTCTGAATGCATAAATGGAGTTTCGTATTTTGTCAAAAGCTCCATGGGTTCAGACACTATTTTTTCATATGTAGATACTTTGCTAAAAATACCCTTACCAGAGCCAAAAAGTTTTCATGCTGTTACTAATAGCGGTGTGCATGCTGGGCAAGTAAGAGAAGCAGGATCAATTACATATTCAAGCCCGCTTTCAAAAGAGCGAGTGAGGTTGATGACCGATCCTGGACAGCCATACATGGCCCCGAGATTCTTTCTTGAGGGTTCTAAAGGAAAAAGGGTCTACCTTACTACAGGGGATTATTTAGATATTAATTCAAGCGTGACATTTTCTTTAAGTAGCACAGGAATGGGATCTCCTGCTCCCAATGAAATTGTGGTCAAATTTCCCAACGGAGGAGAATCGCTTGATAAAGATACCCAATATTCTATCAAATGGAAGACATATGGTACTATATCAAAAGTTGATTTGTCTTACTTTTTCGGAAGCAGCGCTGATCTAGAGAAGGATGAAGGTTGGGTTGAGATTTCTACTGAAATTGCGAATGTCGACTCATTTTCATGGATTCCGAGTTCAACAACTGGACTCAGCTCCGCAAAAGACAGTTTGCGAATTAGAGTAAAGTCTTCTGATGGGAAGATACGTGACATGTCTGGCTGGTATTTTTCAGTAACTGAAAAAAGTAGCAAGATTATTTCCGAACAAAATTCAAATCATTTTGTAACTAAAAAAATGATTGATGAGTGATGCTTAGATTAATTACTACTACTATTTTACTGTTACCATTTGTAGTTGCTCAAAAAAGTGACCCCAGAACTGTTGCTCTCGCGGGTGCAACCACAACCGTAGCTGATGGGATATATGCAGTTGGTTACAATCCAGCATTAATCGCCTACCAAAGAGAAAAACCATTTATGATGCAAGTCGGCGGTTTTGATTTTGGAATGAATAATAGCTATATATCTATGGCCAAACTAAATTTTTTAAGCGGGGACACATTAGATTCAGCAGAAAAGACTGCAATTTTAAATCGCCTTGAAAATAATGGGGGCCTATCATTCAGGATGACCGGTCAAGCTGCTCTACCTGCGATAAACTTTGCCGCAGGGAATATGGCGATTACATCAAACCTGATGTACTTTAGCTCTTACACGATGCCGGCAGGTATGGCAAGACTTATTCTGGAAGGTAATGCAAATAACCCTAATATTGATATGACCTTTGCTTATGAAATTATGGCTGTAAATGAAACAGCTTTTTCTTTTGCAATCCCTTTTGATTCCTACGCCTTGGGCATTTCTGTAAAATCTTTACAAGGGTTATTATATATGGGCGTAGATCCAGATTCAAGCAAAGCAGACTTTACAACAACTCCTTTTGCAGTACACGGTTCGGGTAGATATTATATTAGATCTGGCGTTGGTGGAAAGGGCTGGGGTTTGGATTTAGGGATTGCCACTAAAGAAATAAATGGAATGCGCTTTGGTGTATCTTTGATAAATGCCCTCGGAGTTATTAAATGGAATGAACCATCATTTATTAAAGATTTACTTGCTGGAAAAGACGGGGAGTATGGAAATAGTGATGACGTATGGCACTTAAAATGGGGAGGCAAAGCTCTGTCGGACTCTGTAGCGGCAGTATATACCTATAATATTGATTCTCTTAGGGCCGACAATTTATCATCTCGAACAATTTTTTCCAGCAAGTCTGAAGTGGTATACAATCTTGACGAAAATGGAAAGCCTAAGCCGTTTAACATTCGATATCCAGCTATATTTCGAATGGGAATGTCGTATAAAAAAGACGCACTTTTAATTAGTAGTGACATTACGACTGGATTTGAAAATAGGTTGTATGCTAATTCAAGATGGAGATGGGCAATCGGTGCTGAACTGTATCGTTATCCAGTAATGCCTCTAAGATTAGGGTTTGCATGGGAAGGAATGGATAGAACCGAGCTTGGAATGGGTATTGGATTTCATGGCGGCCCAGTAATGATTGATTTAGGATTTTCATTTAAAAGCGGCATGTGGGTTCATACGATGAAGGGCTTCAATTTTTCCCTGGGATTCACAATGACTGATTTTAGAGGAAGAAAAGTAAAGGATAGCAATGAGCCTGACGGGCCATCACCCGTTCCAGAAGGTGCGCCTGATATTAATAATCCAGAAATAGAAAATTCACTTACGGACGAAAACAAGCAGTAAAATACCTCCGATAAAGAATAAAACATTTCCCATCCATGCAGCAACGATAGGAGAAGTTATTCCACTGTAACCGATGGACATCCCAAGTTTTATAAAAACATAATAAATAAAAATTACAAATATGCCCATTCCTGCACCGAAAGACAATCCTCCCTTAGGTCTTACAACTACAAGCGGTATTCCAAAAAGAACGATAATGAAGTTCGTAAATGCGAAAGATATTTTAAAATATCTGTCAACTTCCCATTTAGTGCTATCAACACCATTCTCTTTTAATTGTTTAATGCGGGCGGTAAGATCACCAAAACTCATCTCATCTGGTTTTTTTGACTGTTGCGTTATATCTTCTGGTGAAAAATTAAGCTCCATGATGGTATCATTTTTTGATATAATTGTATTTTTAACTGATCCATTTATATCAAAATCACGTATGGAGTAATTCTTTACACTCCACACCTTCAATGAATCGATCCACTTAACTGTTTTTCCGTCCATTCTTTTTGTCACAATCCCATCATCTAGAGAGATAAAGGTGATATTATTACCCGAATTCGTTTCGGGTCTAAACTTAGCGAGCGAGATATGATTCATCTCATTTTTTTGTAAAAATATGTTACGAATCTCTTTTTGCGTTTTAACGCGGGCCTTTCTTTTCATATACTGTCTTTCAATATCGTATCGAACTTTATTTCCCTTAACCACCCAACGATTATCGAGTTCAAATGAAACCAAGCTTGCAATAAAGCCAATTGTGGTAATGGGAACTGCGATGCGATATAAACTAATGCCATTTGACTTCATTGCCGTTAGTTCATTGCGTTTTGCAAGAACACCCACAGTAAAGACTGTTGATATGAGCATTGACATCGGAAGACCAAGATTGATAAACCACGGAATAGCATATATGTAATATTTAAGCGTAACTCCAGCTGGTACTGAATTATCAATAAAGCGATCTAAATTCTCGATTAAATCTACCACAAGAATAACAGAGACAAACCCCATCAGCGTCATAGACAGTATCGATATAAATTGACGAATTATATATATATCTAATTTTTTCATTTAAAATATGATAGTAATTAACGCATTAATTTCGCTATAATTCATAACATTTAATGTCTATGAAATGAAATTGTTCGAATATTTTGAATCCGCTGTTTCCGCTTTCGCTGGTTTTATGTGGGGACGTCCAATGCTCATATTACTATTGGGAGGGGGAATATATTTTTCTTTTTATAGTCGCTTTGTTCCATTCAAATACTTTCGGCACGGAATTAAGATACTCTTTGGTAAATATAACGACCCTAATGATCCAGGTGAAATTACTCATTTTCAAGCGTTAACGAGCGCATTGGCTAGTACCGTAGGATTGGGAAATATAAGTGGGGTTGCAATTGCAATTCAAATGGGTGGGCCTGGTGCGCTATTTTGGATGTGGGTTAGTGCAGTTGTCGGAATGTCCACAAAATTCTTTTCTTGTACCCTTGCAGTATTATTCAGAGGCAAAGATGATCAAGGAAATCTGCAGGGTGGACCAATGTACTATATTGAAAATGGATTGGGTGAAAAGTTTAAACCATTGTCTATTATGTTTAGCTTAGCTGGACTAGTTGGCTGTACCGTGATGTTCCAATCAAATCAACTTGCCGATATTATCCGAAATCAAATTTTTATTCCCAACGGATGGTTTGAGGGTAATATCATGATGGGCAACTTTATTCAGGGCTTATTCATGGCTATTTTAACGGCTTTAGTTATTTTTGGAGGAATTAAGCGCATTGGTCAAGTTGCATCGTTTATGGTACCAATTATGGTTGTATTGTACCTACTATCAGGATTATTGGTTATTTTCAATCACATAACCGAAATCCCCTCTCTATTTAAGCTGATCGTCTATGATGCATTTACAGGCGAAGCAGTGATGGGGGGAGCTGTAGGTGCAGTTATCATTGCTGGGGTAAGAAGGGCGTTATTCTCAAATGAAGCTGGCCTTGGAACATCGGACATGGCGCATGGCGCTGCGCAAACAAAAGAGCCCGTTCGTGAAGGTTTGGTTGCAATGATTGAACCTTTCATTGATACGATTGTAGTATGTACAATTACCGCTATGGTTATTTTAGCTTCGGGAGTATGGCAAGACGAGAGCTTAAATGGAGTTACAATGACCACGACCGCATTCATTAAAGAACTTGGCGGTTTTGGTAAATTTCTTCTACTTGCAGCTGTTTTAACCTTTAGTATATCAACCATGATGAGCTATTCCTATTATGGTAGCAAGTGCAGTGGATATCTTTTTGGAACAAAAAGCATTTTTTACTACAGATGTTTTTATATCGTTACAATCGTAGTAGGGGCAATGATAACTATCGAGGTTGTTATTGATCTTGTCGATGGAATGTATGCGCTTATGGCAATACCTACCGTAGTAGGATCGGTTTTATTATCAGGAAAGGTAATGGACGAAGCGAAGCGCTATTTCGCAACTCTGGATTAGCGAGAGCTTTCGAATCGAACCTCTGAGCAGTCTCTGGTAGAGCCGCTACCGTCTCTTTCAAAGCATTTTTCCGACGTCATTTCACCTTTTTTATAGCTGTCAACTCGCTGCTTTTCTTGGTTAAGCCAAAACCACTCCCATTTTCCTTCACGCTTATCAGCTACGTATTTACCTTGCCAGGCCACAATATCATCACGGTTTCCAGGAGGATTCTTGTAGTACTCAATCCAGAGGCCCTCTTTTAATCCAGCCTCAAAGGTTCGTGTCCCCATAACGCTTCCATCAGGGAAATATCGTACCCAGTCTCCATGTTTTCTTCGATCTTTATAGGATGGCTCTTCTTTAACCTGACCATTGGGGTAGTACTCGTACTCAAAGGAGTCATACAAAACACCATCTCGCCATTCTTCAAAACGCTTTTCCTGAAATTCGTTCCAGAATGTCCATAGTAAATCCTTTACATCTTCTTTATAAAGTCCCTCAGCACGTGGCCTTATAATTATATTCTCATACCATTCTTGATACTGACCATGTTTTAGATCATTTTCATAATTCGTTTCAGAATGTCTTGTACCAGTAGAGTCGTAAAAAACAGACCACATTTTAACTTTTAAGCCTTCTTCATAGTGGAAAGTGCGCCACTGATCGCCATCTTCAAAAAATGATTCCCATTTTCCATCAAACAACCCATTTTTTCCGAAACTAGGCTCCTCAACGATTTGCAAGTTATCGTAACGAGGTTTTTCAACTGTCTCAAGGTTCATATAATATGCGTAATCGTACAGATCAGGGTTGTCCGTTATTTTAATATTATCATAGTATTTAAAGTCATAATCAGTAATGAGCGTATCCTGATTATAATAGGTATAATTTTGACGCCGATTGTCGGGAAAATACGACATCCAGATTTTGTCCTTTTTGCTTTGGTCATAGGTAAAGGTCATTTTCGTTTCACCATCTTCATAGAACCGTTCCCATTTTCCATCGAATAAACCCTCCTTGCTAAACTTAGGCTCCTCCTTGATCTGCAGGTTTGCATAGTAGGTAAAGTCATAATCGGTAACCAGTGAGTCTTGCGTATAAAACATGTAGTTCTCCCTACGGCCATCCTGATAGTACGACATCCAGATTTTGTCTCTTTTTCCTTCATCATAAGAAAACTTTTTGGAAGTTGCTCCATCAATATAAAACGACTCCCATTTACCATCATAAAGTCCACGGTCGTTGAACCCAGGTTCTTCGACAAGTTGCCAATTTGGATAATATTTAAACTTGTAATCAGTTATTGTTGAGTCCATATCAAGAAAAACAAATTTATCACGCCTTCCTTCGCTGTCGTAATAGAGCCATTTTTTGTGCCGGACTCCATCTGCATATGACCCTTTAGCTATATCGGTACCAAGGCTATCCCATTCTTCAAATCTACCCTCTAAAACATCTTTTTCATATGTAAAGCGCTGGTAGGCCTCGCCATTTGGCCACCAAAGTGTTGTCTTGCCATTACGCAAGCTATCTTTGTATGCTATTGTTTCAGTTTTTACACCCAAAGAATCAAATAATTCGGTTTTGCCATCGAGCTTATTGTCCTTATAACTAGCCAAGCGTTTTTCATTGCCGTTAGAGTAATATTCCTTTTCCATGCCATCGAGTTTATTATCCTTATAGCGAGCCAAGCGTTTTGGATTGCCGTTAGAGTAATACTCTTTTTCCATGCCATTGCGAATGCCCTTATCATAGCGAACCTCAAAAATTAATACTCCTGTTGAGTCATAGCGAATTTCATCTCCATCTTTTTTCCCTTTCTTATAATCCATCGTATAGCGCGTGGATCCATCTGCCCAATATCCAATTCGTGTTCCGTCCAATTGACCTTCTTTATTGAACGAAGGAGGCTCTTCTTTTATTTGACCATTTGGCCATTTTGCTTCAGTGTATTCAGCAACCAATTCGCCTAATGTATAGTAATGAAATACTTTAAACCCATCTCTGTCGTAGAATGTCCAGATTCCATCTGCGAGACCTTTTTTATATTGCTCCTCACGCATCCACGCACCTTTTTCATCGTAGAATATCCAGTTACCTTTGGGAGTACCATTTTTATAGATTCGGACTACTTTTTTTGTACCACTATCATGCCAGCTGGTCCATTCCCCATCCAAACTATCTTTTTTATATGTACGTTGTTCAATAAGAACCACACCCTCAATAAATTCTTTTTGAAGTCCATCTTTAAGATTTTTTTTGTATTCCGTTGTCATGTGTAGGGTTCCGTTGTCATTGAAGTCGCTGGTAACGCCTTCCAAAATACTTTTTTTGTAGGTCTCAGTCTTTTTAGTGGTTCCTACGCTATCGTAATAGGTATACATACCTTCAATCTGATCTTTTATATACGTGTAGTGCGTTTTTAACTGTCCATTCGGATGCCATGTTTTCCAATCGCCTTCGCGTCGCCCCTTAGCGAAACTTGAGAAGGTTTTTTTGGTACTATCTACTGTAATCGTAAAATCTTGGACAACCTCACCTGTATCCGCAGGTGCTTCTTCAGATGATTCTGAAGCATTATTTTTAGGCTCAGCAACTTCTTCCTCAGCTCCCCACGCAAGATTCCCGCTATCATCTACGCTTACATCATTTTGCGAAGAAGTTGCGTTATCGATTGGAGGTCCATCTGTTGACGGCCCAATAAAATGATAAGTATGCAATTTGACCCAGTTGGTATCAACCTCGCCCTTAAGCTCAGCCTCTAATATTATTCTATTGAACTTATCTCGCTCTACAACAGTTCTAAGTTCAGGTCCGCACCCTACAATGACTAGCGTAAGGATATAGCTATATATATAAAAGCGATTCATAGATAGTTTTAATTTAACCGCCGAACAACATCTACTTCAACAGTACCATTTTCTGCGTTTTGACAAAATTGCCGGATTGCAGGTGGTAGAAGTAGACCCCAGCCGATACATTTTCACCCATCTTATTCCGGGCATCCCAGCGTACACTGTGATAACCGGCAGGGGTGAAGCCGTTCACAAGGCGTGTGACCTCGCGTCCCATGACATCGTAAATGATCAGACGTACGCTGCCGTCCTGCGGCAAGTCGTAGCTTATCGTAGTCGTTGGGTTGAACGGGTTGGGGTAGTTGTTGTGTAGTGCGAACTCGGTCGGTACGGGCATGATCTCATGGACCGTGTTTCCACTACCAAGCATCTCGCTATCTTTTCCAATGAACTGATAGCTGATGTCGATCGGTACGTCTAATTCTTTTTGCAGGTGTCCTACATCGACTCGTATCGGTGTACTACTACCTTTGAGCTGCGCACTATGCAGAAGAATGCTACCGCTAGCAGTATCCACCCAGGTAAGCGTGATCGCTTCATCGGTGACCGCTTCAATGCTGGCCATACTAAGATCGATATCTTTGACCGGATAACTCACAACAACCTCGACCGCTTTGGTGCCGCGTGGCGGTACGATCGTAAAGTGATCGGGTGCGGTCTCGATGGCAACCTGTTTACCGATCGATGGTAGCTGCTTGGCTAGGATCTTACCGGAGGAGTTCGACTGGTACCAGCGCCACATCCGCACAAAGGCCATACCGTCCCGAAGATCGAAGACCCCATCGGGCTGCGGCCTGAAGTACGGTGCAGTTCCAGTGACTGGTCCGAGCTCTTTGGTGATGTCATCGTATAATCGCCATCCATTGACAAAAACATTTAAATCGTTTATTCCAATCTTATCGTCGAAATCATAATCGCCCAAGAAGCCAATGATGTAAGTATAGGATATGGTTTCGCTTTCGTTTCCTGCAAGGTCAACAACATTGATGTCGAGTGTGATCTGATCGCCACTTGTAAACGGTGGGGTGAAGGAAACATTTAGTTTTGTTGAATCTAAGGTATATTTTGGTTCAATATTTGCCAAATCACCTCTCGCTGATCCAAAATTAATGTTAGCAGATTGCGCTACTTCAGATAAGGTAAAGTCTATAGATAAAGGTAGCATTACAGACTGAGGTTGCTCTGGAGAAACCGAAGCGACAGATACAGATGGGCGAACGATATCTATAATAAATCCATTAGATTCGACAATATTGGATGAATTCCCCAGCTTATCGTATCCTTTAACACTAAAGTAGTAGGTTCTCTTAGGAGTTAAAGATAAGTCGTTAAATGTGTGAGATAGCCTTGATCCCACATCTGTCCAATTAACAATTCTAACCTCAGAGCCTGCTTCAGTTTTTGTATTTAAAGAAATTTCGTATTTGTCAATTCCGTTGAAGTCATAGAAATCGCTCCAATTTGCTGAAACGGAAGTGGTATCTTTATAAAAATCAATATCCTCACCAGATAGACCATCAAAAACCAGTCCTGCTTCAGGACCATCTCTATCAATGGTCAATCCATCCGAGATTGCAAAAATTTCATTATTAACTTTATCTAGAGCGTACACTATTCCATAGTATGTTTGATTTACTTGAAGAGAGAGACTTCCAATAGAAATTGATAGTGAAGCGAAGTCAGCATTTAAATTAAGCGCAGTTTTTGGTATGATGTCATCTGACCCAGGCTCCGTGCCTAGAGCATACTGGTAGTCTTTCATACCACTTTGCTCATCAATAAATCCGCTCCAACTAAATGTAACATTGGCTGTATCCGATTGATATGAATCTCCGATAGATAGATAGCCTTGCTCTGGGCTAGTAAAGTCCATCATAAAGCTATCCGACGATGCAGATGTAGAATAGCCTACAAAGTCTGTTACGATTGCATTTGAATAATATACTGTATTTTCGCTCAGATCTTTGACATCAAAAATAATAGAGTTAGAGTCACTTTCAGTCCATGAAATAACTTCATCACCACCAACAGAAGTGCCTATAGAAAATTCATATTTACTTATTCCAGTATTATCAGTAGCATTTACAAACACGTGTCCAGGCATGTTAGGACCAAACCAATCCACGTCTTCTTTAAGCTCGGTAACCGAGCTTATTTTGGGGCTTTCAAAATCTATGGTTACACCATCAGAGGTGACCGCTGAGGTTTCTCCTAAATTATTCTTTCCTCGAATGCTCATAAAATAGGTAGAGCTGTTTGATAAATTCAAACCGGTAACAGTCACAGTTGTATCAAAGCCAATTACAGTCCACCCCTTAATATCTGTGCGCTGATTAGGGGCAGAACCCACAGCATATTCGTAAACAACATTGGATCCACCAAAACGTTTCCAGTGCGCTGATAGTGTTGTTTTCGAACTTGAAAAATCAACTTCAACCGAATCAGAAAGGCCATCAGAGATTTGATTCGCTGAAGGCGCTGAGCTCGAATAGGGACTCTCATAGATACCTAGATCAGGTGCGGACCCATTTGGTGCTGCCCTTGGATAACCATCAAGATCTTTATCTGGCGCAGTATAAGTTAGTCCGTCAATATTAATTGATTGTACACCAACTCCAATAGCAGGCGATTCTTTTACAAGGTGATAATCAAGATTTAGAGTATCCACAAACATTGGATCTCCATCGATATTTCCAACTCCCCAATTGAAGTTTTGAATAAGGTTTGAATTAAATGTATTTGGACCTTGAGGGAAGAGGGAGTGGTTAGCCCAAAGCGAAACACCTTGAACTGTATCATTTATTATTGCCTCATTCATAAAAATAGTATTAATAAAGTTTAACTTGGCATCGCTTCCAATTTCAGAGGCTTGATCTTCTTCTACAAAAGTACAATTAACAAAATTGGCTTCACCTGCACCAAAAATAAATGATCTATCATTTCCGAATACCAAAGTATTCGACACTTTAACTTCGCTACTATCACCAAAAAACATTGCGCCATCTTCATTGTCTGTAAGGATGCAATTTTCAATAGAGGCATTTACACCTGGCTCCACAACAATCCCGCCACCTTTACCATTTAGATTATAATCTCCTACACCATTTTTAATAGTGAAACCCGAAATAGTCGTTTGGTTTGGGTATCCTGTTAACTTGACAGCAGTAGTTTTACCCTTGGCGTCTATAAACGATTTTGTTGGTCCTTCTCCAGCAATAATCTGTATTGATTTACCATCAACGCGAAGGGAGTCATAAGTTCCTGGCTCTATAAAGACGCTGTCTCCACTAACAGCAGCATCAATAGCATCTTGAGGATTGGTAAAATCTCCAGTTCCATCTGCCCTGACATCAAATGAGGATGTTGTAGTAGGCTTTACACTTACCGTATCGCTCAATTCACCTAAATAGCCATTCTTATCAAATCCTGCCACCTTAAAATAATAAACTGTCTCATTCGTCAATCCTGATATGACCTTAGAATTACCGCCAGATTCAGTTGAGTCTATTCTTTGAGTTGGATTAGTTGATGTTCCTCCATAAACATAATACTTACTAATGTCAGTCTCTCCAGTTGTCTTCCATGAAAGAGTTGCTTGATTATTGCCAGGAATACCCACTAAGCCTTTCGGAGGTTGCGGAGCACTTTTATCCTTCAAGAAAACAGAATTATTCGTTTTTTGGTTAACACCAGGATTACCAGCAGCATCAAAAATGGAATTAGTGTTAGCGTTGACTATAATTTCTTCATTGCCATCCGGCTTACCTGAAACGTCGAACAAAAGTGTATAGTTTTTTCCACTCCCTTTAACGCTAGCAGGGTTGCTATTAGATAAACCTGCTACACCACCAGTAAGTGAAAGGAGAAAGTCATCTGCTTTTAGGCTGTCAGTTCCATCTTCTCTTGCATAGACAGCCTCATCGAATGTTACGAATAAGGAGTCATTGGATGAAGAAATAGAAACGTCAGTCACCATTGGTGGCTGTTTATCAAACAAATTCATGCTATTATTTGATTGAATTTTGTTTGCTGGATTAGCTGAGCTGTCAAAAACATTGTTATCTACAGGCGTAATTGTTAAAGTTTCTCTTCCATCTGGAACACCAACAATATCGATACCCAATTGATGGGTTCGTCCATTTTCACTGCTTGTAATGCTAGATGGGGTTCTATTTTTTAAAGTGGCTGAACCTCCGGATAATTCCAAATTAAAATCATCACGCTCTAGATCGCCTGTACCTTTAGCGGATGAAAAAACAGGAACGCTAAAACGCACTTTTACATTTTTATTATCAGAGTTTAATCTTGATTCTGTAATCGTCGGTGCACTTAAATCAAATAAATTTACTTTATTTATAACTTGCGTTTGGCTGGCCTCGGAGCCCGATGCATCGAAAATACCATCATCTGGGAAACTAATGACTAATTCTTCGCTACCTTCTGCGATACCTTTCAGCGGGAGACCTAAAATATAGGTGAAAGTACTATCAATAAATTTTAATGTATTCGGATGTTTTTGGGTAAGGGTAGAATAACCATTATTTATCGTAAGGATGAATGCAGTTGAATCCAGACTTCCTGTTCCATCGTTCGCACTAAAAGTAGGCTCATTGAATGTAACCGTAAGGGTACTATTATTGTTTGCTAAATCAAGATTTCTAATTATCGGGGCATTTTTATCATTAAATGTTACTTTGTTTTTTACTTGCTCCATTTTTGCAGAATTACCAGATGCAT
Source organism: uncultured Fidelibacterota bacterium (assembly GCA_913049685.1). Taxonomy (GTDB): domain Bacteria; phylum Fidelibacterota; class Marinisomatia; order Marinisomatales; family TCS55; genus TMED108. The sequence goes on along the minus strand of CAJWZD010000012.1, from coordinate 8,516 downwards.
CAAAAATTGCATTATCAACAATTAGCACAGAAAGAACCTCGGTTCCATTTGGGTCCCCTCTTGAGCCAATACCCAATGTAAAAGTATTGCCTTTTTTAGATATACTTGAAGGGAAGGGGGAAGTAAGAACTATAGATTCGCCAGTTATTGAAAAAACAAAATCACTTTTTTCAAGATCTCCAGTTCCATTTCCTTTGCTGTAGACCGATTCTGAAAAATCAATTGATAGTGTACTATTATCAGCAGATAAGGAAAGAGAGTTTATGATAGGAGGTGCTTTGTCATTTAGTTTTATTTTGCTAAAGTTTTGTGTTGTGCTTGCTTTGTTGCCCGTTGAGTCAAAAATGGCACTCGTTTTAGGTGTGAATGTAAAAGTTTCACTTCCATCAGCATTTCCATCAAGTTTAATTCCCAAATTATACGTATTTCCAGATTGTCCAACGCTGTCAGGGTATGCTTTTAAGAGCTTAGCGCTTCCTCCAGTCACAGCAAAGACAAAGTCGCTAGTATCAATCTTACCTGAAGCATCAGCTTTTGCAAAAACAGGTTCATTGAAGGTTACAGATATAACGCTATTATCGGGAGCTAAGGCGCTGGCAGTGTATTGCGGAACAAATTTATCATTAAGATTTGATTTGTTTTTAGTCTGTGTTGTTATGGTTTTATTGCCGACCCTATCATAGATGGCATTTGCTGCTGGAGTAACAGTTAAAAGCTCTTTCCCGTTCGCCTGACCAGTCAACAATACTCCTAAAGATAAAGTTTTAGTCCCGTTTCCAGAAATGGAAGTAGGGTAATTTTTAGAAAGTTTTGCGTTTCCTCCTGTAAGGGTATATACAAAATCAGCAGAATCCAAATCTCCAGTCCCATCAACCTTACTAAAGACTGCCTCGTTAAAATATACCTGCAAAATAGAATTATCTCCAGCCAGCTCAATAGAATCAATAACAGCAGCAACAATATCTTTTAGGTTAGCCGTATTGTTTAGCTGAATGGTGGTTGAAGTATTGCCTTGAGCGTCATAAATAGATTTTGATGCGGGACTCACTTTGAGCACTTCATTGCCGTCGGGAGAACCTTTTAAGCCAAAGCCCAGGGCGTATTCATTGTTAGAGATGGATATGCTCGTAGGGGTTTGGGATGTTAACTCTGCAACACCACTAGTCATAGTTAATACAAAATCGCTAGCTTCAATAGTTCCAGAACCACTTCCAGTATTGAATGCTTTTTCGCTAAGAGTAACCGTAACCGCACTATTATCATCGGCTAAGATAGTTTTTGTGATCGATGGACCGCTTTTATCTTTTAAATTCGAGGTGCCGTTGGTCTGATTTATTTCCGCTGAATTTCCACCGCCATCAAAAATAGAGTCTTTCACGGGGCTCACCTTTAAAACTTCACTACCATCTGGCGTACCGCTCAAACTGATCCCAAGTGTGAATACTTTACCGTCTGAAGAAATCGAGGTAGGAGTAGCGCTTGACAGTGTTGCTGTACCACCATTGATAGATAAAGCAAAATCGCTAACTTCCAAATTTCCGCTAGCTGTAGATGAAGCATACACATCCTCATTGAAGGTGACATTGACAGAGGCATTGTCATCGCTCAAAGCGATAAATGAAATAACAGGAAGAATTTTATCTCCGGCTTGAACGGTGAGGGTTGCCAAATATCCATCCGTATCACTACCCGAATATGCCAAAAGATAGGTGTCCGCATCTACTCTAGCCAGAGATGTTTGACCCATTCCATAATCATTAATTTTAGTATCATAAATTTGCTTAATTATATTACCATCCGCAGGCACTGTAAACATTTTTGCGTAGGTACGTTGATTGGTTGTTCCGCTGTGGGTCAGCAGGAATGAATTAGACCCTGCATTATAAAGCGAGTGGTGCTGCGATTTCTCTATATCAAATTCCAACTCTCTGATTTTACTTATCGAAGAACCATCGGGTGCAATATCGTAGGTATAAAGATAGCCATCATCGTCTTTTCCTTGCGTTGCGATCAGGTACGTATTGGCATCCACTTGGGTAATGGCGTTCCAGTTCGCCTTGCCTTCATAGATTGTTTCTGCTTTTTTCTCAACGATATTCTTTCCATCGCTAGAGATTAAGAAAGTTTTAGCCATGAACTTTGGTCCGCTTGCCTCATATACCAATACCACAGTGCTATCTGTCATCTTTTTTAGCGCATTCCATTTTCCGGTTCCTGCGTCTGAATCAATTGATTTTAGCTCAGACCATGAATACCCATTTGCGCTGATAGAATGGGTTTCTATTTTTCCTTTATCGCTCGCGCCAGCATATGCCAACACATAAATTTGATCTTTTAAATGAATTAAAGAATTATAGGTAGCATTGGACGTATTGTGCTCCCATTGCTGACGCCAACTAAGCCCGCCCGAGGTATTAAACCAGTAGGTTCGAAGATACCCATCGTTGTTTTGGCCAGTGTAAGCGTTTATGAATATATTGTCATCACCATGACCTTTTACGAGTGAATTATGATTTCCTTGAGATCCATTAAATTCCCAATTTCCGCGGTTAGTTATGGTTGATCCAGTTGACGATACATCGACAGACCTCACGTATCCATCAGAGCCATATCCCGTGTAAGCTAGAATATATGTATCTGCATCGCGTTGGGCCAATGAATTCCAATTTCCTTGACTGCCGTTATGCTCCCATTCGGCTATTTTTTTGATTCGAACTTCATTTAAGGACAGTTTGTTATTGGATTGGCTTGTTGCTGCAACATTTCCTGCAGCGTCAAATATTTGATTGACACTAGGAGATATAACGAGTGTTTCTGTTCCGTTTGCAATACCCGTATAATCAACGATTAGCGTATATACATTACCATCTTTTGTTATGGAGATGGGATTACTATTTGAGAGCTTTGCCGTACCTCCAGAGATTGAGAGCGTAAAGTCTTCTTTTTGAATATCACCTGATCCATTGCTGTTTGCAAATACCGCTTCACTCATTGTGAGCTTTATAGTTTGATTGTCTGTCGAAATCGTGGTTGCGGTGATAGCTGGCGGAGTTTTTTCAGTAAGCGTAAAGGTGTTATTGGATTGATTAACATCCATGGCATTACCCTTAGCATCAAAAACACTCTCTTTTGCAGGGGTAATGGTTAAGGTTTCACTTCCATCGGCTACGCCATTGAAACCTATATTTAATAAATAGCTAAAACTGTCCTTAATGCGCGTAATGGATGAAGGGTTTACGCTGGTAAGTGTAGCTGTTCCACCGCTGATCGCAAGGTCAAAGTCAGTGTTTTCTAAAAACCCTTTTCCAGAATTAGCATTGAACACTTGTTCGTCAATATTTAAAATAACACTCGCATTGTCACGCGCGATTTGCGAAGAAACGATGATCGGCTTTTGGCTATCTTCGGTTTCAGTATCAAAGATTTGAATAAACCCATCAGAGCTTTGACCCGCGTAGGCCATACCAAATTGATTGCCTTTCAATTGAAACAGCGAACCCTCAACATCATGATCTGCGCCACCCGTAACATCAAATTTCCAGTCGTTGGTAAGGGTTTTACCATTATTAGATATTTTATAGGTCTTGAGCACCCAATAATTTGAGGCATGTCTTGACTTAACGAGTATATTCTCCGAGTCCATTTTAATAATTGAATTATAGTATCCATCGTTGCCTGTGAGTTCGGGAAAGATTGCTTGCGAGGACTCTTCTACAATGGAAGATCCATCGGCCTTAATTGTAAAGGTTTTTAAAATCCCTCTATGTCTACTTGAGGTAAGACTATTATAGTCCCGATACGCTAATGCGTAACTATCTTCGTCAATTTTAATAAAGGAATTCTCATACTCTTGATTGCCATTTGCTGCACCAAACTCATAATCTTTCAAACCGGTGATGGTTAATCCATCGTCTGAAATCTTATACGTTTTTATCAAACTCGACCATTGCACATTATTATTATTAATATCGCGACCTGCGTGGTTATATGCTACGGCAAAATAATTAGGGCTTAATTCTACTAGCGACGAGTAATTAGCATAACGATCATCAAATTTAATATCTTTGAGTTCAGTAATAAGTCCAATACGATCTATGTCAAATGTTGTTAGAAATCCACGTTCACCCCAACCTCTGTATGCTAACACAAAGGTATTAACATCTACGCGGCGTAAGGAGCTAAAATAACCTCTGCTTGTATCATGTTGCTTTGAGCTTATTTCTTTAATACTGGAACCATCATTTGGTATTTTAAATGTCTTCATTTGCCCGCGACCGCTTGAGGTCGTATATGCTAACGCATAAATATCATCATAGGCTTTTACAAGGGAATTGTATTGTCCTTGGTTAGTATCATGTTCGAGCTTCACTATCTGGGTTACGGTACCATCATTGGCAACTGCAAAAGTCATGATATACCCGTCGTTTGAAGGACCTTCGTACGCAACAACATATTTTCCATCGCTAAGCTCTGCAACCGAAGACATCCGTCCGTAACTATTGTCAAACTCCAGTATTCCTTTAGAGACCATTTTCGCCTGCGAAAGGTCAAACGTAATTTTTTCCGCTGAGCTGGCTTTATTTCCCCATAAATCGTATACTTGATTTTCCGTAGCGAATACAGAAAGTTTTTCGTTGCCATCGGTTATTCCGGATAAATTAATACCGAGTTTAAGATTGGCACCGTATCTATTAGTTCGGTTGACTCCCGCGTAACCACTAACAGAGTTTGGAGTATTGCTTGCCAGGGTCGCCGTACCACCAGAAATACTATAGGTAAAATCGTTCGTGCTAAAATCTCCCTGACCTGAACTCGCGGAAAAAACGACTTCGTCAAAGTAAACATCTGTATGTTTATTAAAAAGGTTCGTTGCGCTAAGCAGTTTAGGCGGAGTTTTGTCTGCAAGGGAAATGCTGTTCAAATAATCCTGTTGAAAGGGCGAGGGATTATCATCAGCATCATAAATAGCAGCATCGCCAGCAGGGGTAACGGTTAATACTTCCATTCCGTCAGCAGTTCCAGTGAGTGGGAGCCCAAGGGTATACGCATTACCATTTTTTGAAATACTTGAGGGTGTTGCGCTAGAAAGTTTTGCAGTTCCACCTGCTATGGTTAGTTTAAAATCTGCAACTGTTAAGTCGGCGCTTCCACCTTTTCCCTTAAAAACTGGCTCGTTAAACGTTACAACCAATTCCGCGTTATTCGCGTCTAAGGTAACACTCGAAATCTCAGGACTTATTTCAGCATCTGTAAGTACACTATTGAAAATTCGAAGTTTACCATGATTGCTGCTATTACGGTACAGGAGTCCATAGTTGTCTGAGTCAATTTGAAACAGGTCATTATAGGTTGCACTGGATTTGTCATGCTCCAGGTTAATGTCTTGAGAGATAGTCGTACCATCGCTCGTAATATCAAAAGATTTAACAAAACCATCGGTATCAACCCCCGTGTAGGCCAAAGCGACCCTATTTAATCCAATCTTTATTAGGGAATTGTAGCTATTTTGGACCTCATCGTGCTCCAAACTCTTTTTTAGTGCAATTGTTTTTCCATCCGCTGATATATCATAGGCATCGATAAATCCGTCAGCGCTAACTCCAGAGTAGGCAAGAACAAAGATATTGGTATTTAGTCGCACAAGTTGATTGTATTTTCCCGCATTAGATCCTGTTGAAAAATCTTTAGAGGCAACTTGAGTAATGGTGCCGTCTGCAGCAATATCAAAGGTTTTCAACGTTCCTTTGTTTGAAGCGTAGTACGCCAGCGCTACCGTGTTATCATCAACTCTAACCAGCGCGTTGTGCTGACCCAAATTAGTATCGTGTTCAAATTTTTTCAGTTTTGTGATAATACCATCTGCTTTTATTTTTAGCGTTTGTATCATTCCATCGTTATCTTTTCCTTCGAATGCGACAACAACCGTGCTATCGTTTAGCTGAACAAGCGTGGTGTACTTGTTGTAGCTATTGCTATTCTGTTCATTGATTTTGATCTCATCAATGTATCTATGATAATTGTGGTTATTTGGACTAAATGTGAAGGTTGTGATTTTTGTATTGTCCCACTGGTTAACGTTGTTGAGATATCCAAAATGCGCGGAGATATATACATTACCCGGTCCTTTAATAATGTCAAAATGACTGGCTCTATTACCCCAGTCTCTATAATCAACGAGCTTTCTTGAATAAGTCGCTCCATCAGTTGTCAGGTTAAATTTGTAAATTCTAGAATAGTAACTTTCTTTGAAGAGGGTAGCGTACTCGAGGCCGGAATTTGTACCCGCTCGATTAATTTTTATGGTTGCAGGATAGGAGAAAGTAGAATTATAAAAATTATGATCTTTACTAATGGCCAAACGACCATCGTTTAAGGTTATCGTGTTATTGGATTGAGTGGTTGCAGCAATATTACCGGCCTTGTCAAAAATGGCACCTGATACAGGAACAACCGATAAAGTTTCTTTACCATTAGTAAGCTTATCATAGCTTATCCCAAGCGTATACTTGTTTCCAGATCTAGAGATACTGGTCGGGGTAGCGCTTTTTAAGGTACCCGTTCCCCCGGAAATTGATAGGACAAAGTCTTCTTTTTCTAGGTCACCTGAGCCATCATTCTTGCTAAAGACCGCTTCATTGAAAGTGACCGCAAAGGGGGTGTTTGTTACCGGAATATCGGTATCTGCGCTTTGAATAAAAGGAACAAGAAGATCGTTCAGTGTCTTCTCATATCTAAGCACCCTAAAAGTTCCGCTGGCGTTGGTGATTATGTCCGCGGGAATTTTTTGTTTGTTATCAGCGATCAAATTTCCATCCGCATCGTAAATCGCATCACTTTGAATGGTTAATTGCAGTTTTTCCGTGCCAGTTGCTTTAGGGTAATTGGGATCATAGTCAGGTGTAAGCGTATACACATTACCACTACGAGCGATACTAGTTGGAACAGCACTCTTCAGTCGTTTAACACCGCCCATTTGAACAATATTAAAGTTTAAATCAGAGACTTCTAATTCGCCACTGCCACCATTGGTGGAAAATACCGCTTCGCTGAAAGTCACCTTCATCTTGGAGTTATCTGCAGACAGTTCATACGAAACAGGGTAGGGTAGGTCCGTGCGCATCGTAAAGGTTTGCAGGTACCCTTTATCCGAATTGTCGGAGTGCGCTACAAGATAGACATCCTTGCTATTCATCTTGATCATGGAATTATATTTAGATGCGCTATTATAATACGTTAATTCGCTGACATAGCTTATGGTTGAACCGTCGCTGGAGATTTTAATATGATCAATTTTTCCTCTATTGCCGCTATTACTAGCAACTGCTACAATATCATCTTTTATCTTAATTGGGCTTGAAAACGTGCTGGAGTTGCCGCCAAAGGTAAAGCCTCCTACCTGCGTTATGGTAGATCCATCCACTGCAATATCAAAGGTTCTGACGCTAGAACCCCAATCTAATCCAGCGGAGTTTTTTTGATTGTAGCTATTTCCAAAAAATGCATAGGTATCTGAATCAAGCTGAACTATCGAAACGCCGTACCTAAAATTGCTCATGTTTAGCACCTTTATTTCGGCAATATTTTTTCCATCTGCAGAGATTTTCCACGTGCTAATAGTACCAGTACTAGAATAGGTGTGCGCCGCAATAAAGAAGCCTTGATCGCTCTGAATGAACTGCCCCAGATGATCTTTGTTGTGCGCATTGGTGTTGCTAGCTGCCACCTTAGCCACTTCGGTTATAGTACTTCCATCTGCAGGAATATCGAACGTTTTGACGTAGTTCTTATCCGAATAATAGTAAAGTGCGTAGGTATCGTTGTCTACTTTTACGAGACGATTGCCAGACGCATTTGCGGTATCGTGTTCCAGTTTCTTGCCTTGCGATATGGTCTTACCATCAGCGGACACTTTGATGGTGGTGATGAAACCGTCATTGCTACGACCAGTATAGGCAACTACAAACATATCAGATGCAACTTGCTGCAGATCCACCATTTGAGCATCCTCATCGTCAAACTTTAGCTCTGCGAGCTGGTCGATGGTAGAGCCGTCACTTGCGATAGAAAATGTACGTACGTAACCAAACCCCTTATAGCCTGAATAGGCTAGGAGCGCAATATTATCATTTACTTTAAAGAGCGAGTTGTACTCAGCTTTGTCATCATCATGCTTCAGCTGTTTCTTGAAAGTAGTAGATGATTGACCGAAAGCAAAAGATAGACTTATTAGTCCAATCGTCAAGTACTTAACGAGACCAATTCTGGCTCCGCGTGCCCTAAGGCTCAGAATGGATGGTTTAGTTTTCATTTTTCCTCAAAAATAATTTTAATAACATACATACAATATAGCAAATATATTCGTGATGCTAATCACAGCGTAAAATACCCAAATTAAGACGATAAATTAAAGGAAATTAATGGATTTTAATCTACTGCATTTATACGCATTAACTGCCGAACGACATCTACTTCAACAGTACCATTTTCTGCGTTTTGACAAAATTGCCGGATTGCAG
>CAJWZD010000011.1 GCA_913049685.1 uncultured Fidelibacterota bacterium | reverse complement strand
CGAAAAAAATCTTCCATTGGAATTAAAGGTGCTTTGCTTTCCATTTGATTACATCCTTAAAAATGATTAATAATTAAACTCTGACTCTTATTGGATTATTGATACATATCATTCTAAAAACAAAAAACCCTACAAATGCAGGGTTTGTCTTTTGTGGAATTCAGAGTTATCTCATCTGTTTCGTTATAGGATTTCAAAGGTTAATTTAGCTATGAGATTACCAGTCATCGTCTCCCCAATCGTCCTCTTCTTCAATTATAAAACCATAGCCATCAGACTTAATATGTCGACGAACTATATTAGAGACATCCGAACGCCCTTCCATACCCCACATCCAATCAATTAATGCTTTATACAAAAGGGTGCTGTCGCTACTTATTTTTTCTACATCCCTACCCCACACTTCTCTAATTGAACCTATGGGCTCTTCAGTAGGTATATATGGAGCAGGCATTTTGGTTCCAGGCATAACATCTTGCGGATTTATAAACCATTCTACTAGCCATTCTGGGCGGAGTCGCTCTTTAGTTAAAACTAAGTTTGGTGCCCAAGTTAATGCAGCTTGCTTGGGCTTTTCTTCTCCGTAGAAGTGGCAATTGTTACATGCACCCATTTCTGCTATTTTATCACCAGCTTTGTATGAAGACGAGTTCATTGTAAAATTGTGCGGATCTTCATATTTTAAACTTTGCCCATCTTTATATTGAAAATATGATATGATTTTATTCCACTCTTCATCTGTGTAATCAAAGCTAGGCATTCTAGCAGCTAGGTGAGGCCTAACCATACTTACTTCTTTAAACCATTTCAGTAGCCATTGTGGTTGAGTTTTTCGCCCTTGTGTATTCAGCAATGGAGGACTGAAGCTTTGCACAAGGCTCATATCTTCAGAGTTGGTTTCATCTGCCACTACCTTTAACCATTCTGCGGTTGATGGCCAAATCGCTCCACCTTCTCCATCTAGCTTGTGACAACCAAGACAATTATTTGTATGAATAAACTGTTCTCCTTTAGCAATAGCTAAGTATGTAGGAGATTTTTCTGGAAGTTTTGATGGCGGTATCTCATCTTTCACTAATCCCATTATAAGAGTAACCAGAGACTCAATCTCTTTATGCTCTAATCCATAATGAGGCATTCTTGATTTTTCCAAAGGCCTCAATTCTTTTACGGAAATAGTTCCATCATCATTAGGGATAAGATCATATTTTTCAGGTTGATTTATTTTATTATAAAACCAATCCCATTTAGTATGTGGAATCTTATCATGCCAAAATCCAAAGTCGAGTTTTGTAATAAGTTTGCTTCCTTCATAATTGAGAGAAATTCCGATTGGCTTCTTGTCTTCAAACCCTTGAATATTGTGGCATGAGTAACAACCATAATGACCAATTAAATTTTCACCGGAATACAAAAGTTTTTCTTTTGTAGACATTTCCTCTAAAAGATTATTTACCTGCGTTGACGAATTAAGTTGAGATAAAAAGTCAGAAGAAATTTCATTTAATACTTCTTCATTTACATCTGGAACAGGAGTTGCGTCAAATTCATCATTCTTGTTTGCAAGAAGATAGCTTGCTATGTCACTTGCTTCTTGATCAGTTAAGCGCAAGTTCGGCATTTTCGTTCCCGGGTGATATGTATAAGGATTTTTGAGCCAGTTAAAGAGCCATTCTCTATCTGTTTTGGATCCCACACCAATCAAGTTAGGCCCCTGTTCAAGTCTAAGGTTTTGCAATGAAGGGTCATAGTCTGGATCAGGCTCAGGCTGAATCTCATGACACCCTAAACACCCGAGTGAAGAAACCAAAAGCTCTCCATTAGCGGGATCACCTTTTTGCCTATTTTTCTTCATATTATAATCTGAAGACCTTTCAAACAGGTATTCAGTCATTGCTAAAGTTTCTTGCTCAGTTCGCAGTAAATCTTCAGGGCTACTATTATTACCCTTTTTAAAGAAATGAGGCATCCATGTATTATGCCTAAATGCCCGAGGCTCCATTATCCAACGATATGTCCAATCTTTAGTAGTTTTTGAAGCAACTTTATACAGGCTTGGGCCAGCCTTAGGATATTCTTCGCCCCACCTATCCATACTGTGACAAGTATAGCATCCTGCTTTTTCAAAGGTAGACATACCCAAACTAAGCTTTTCTGCGCCCTTAATTGGCATATTGTCGCTATGACATTTATAGCAACCAGCCTCGGTGTACTGGGTTGGAAGCATTTTATTGCCCCAATAATGCAGGGCCTCCCAGTTATATTTCTCTTTCCACTCCTTAGCCTGCTCTTCGTTTTTGGGCATGTGACCAGATGATGTAAAATCAGTACCCCTACCACGACCCGCATGGCAAGTTGTACAGCCATACTCGGCTGAAGGGTGAGGCGAACTGCCCCCTACAAACTCTTCCAGTCTTGGATGCGTCGTATATGGCTGAGGAGCATCTTCGTATCCCTTTTTATCTATACCAACATGACAAGTTATACAGCGATCAACTTTTGGCATACCCATATAAACAAGGTCATCTTCAAGATCATTCACAACAACTTGCTTGACTTCATAATAGGGATCAATGAAATCAACAACCGGTACATCTCTAACGATATTTGCAATTTTATTTGCAAAAGACATTGCCTCGGGATCAAGCTTAGAAAGCTGTCTTTCTAATAATTGTTTTTCACCATCAATCGTATATAAAGCATCGTTGGTTTGCTTAATAAATGAATTCAGCACTTTCAATTCATTTTGAAGACTGTCAGCAAGAGATTGTTTTTTTTCAGCTGCTAAAAAGGCTTTATCTGTCTTCTTTTTAAGTTCAGCGTAGGTCTTATTTGCTTTGGATGCATCCCCATACCCATATCTAGATTCTTCTAATGCATATTTAGCAGCATCTAGGTCAGCTTTAGCAAACTGGTAATCTTGATTAGAGGCATATACATCGCCTTCAATATCTGCTAGCTGCTGTTCAATGCTCTTAACTTTTTCGGACTGATTGTATAATTCACTCTTTCTACTCTCGAGATCAGATAAAAGCTGTTGATATTCTGGGTTATCAGAAAGGATCGCACGTTGGTCAGTTAATTTTTTTCGTACGTTTTCAATTTCCATTTTTCGAAAATCTGACTGATACTTCTTCCATGGTCTGTTATAATCGTCCGCAAATGTCAATATCCAAAATGCAGTGAATAGTAAGCTTGATATGGCAAACCATTTATTAAGCTTTAAAACGTTATAATATCTTTCTTCCTGTTTGATTGACATGATAAATAAAAGCTAGAAGTTGAAAAAGAATTCCGGCATCGAAATAATATATTTTAAATTAAAAAACCACCTGAGATACATTTTAACAGGTAGCAAAACTCCAAAAATCATTAGTACAACAAAAATTGTATATCTGGTGCTACCCAATCTTTCGTAAAAACTTTTGAGCGCAGTTCTAGCTAACAACGGGGGCGTAACTGCAAATGTAAGAAACATTATTAGTAAGCCTGGCGCTTCCCTTAAAAGGATGTTTGAAGGTAGTCCCATATTTAACCACTTAATATAAATTATCTCAGACAGGTTAACATTTGTTAAAGCTTCTAGGCGGTGTGAATCCCAATATTCAAATGGGCCAAAAAATCCCCAATTTGGTCCCCTAAGAAAAGTTCCAATTACAATCAAAACATTCCATAGAACAAGCCATCCAAATAGATAAATTGACAACGATAGCATTCTATTTTTATAGCTGTAGTACCCTGACCCATTTGGATCAGTATCAATATAAGGAATAGCCATAAGTCCGATGATTATAAATGTAGGTAACACCACTCCCGCATACCATGGGTCAAAATAAACCAACATTTCTTGTAAGCCTAAAAAATACCATGGCGCCTTAGCTGGATTTGGAGATTCAGAAGGATTTGCTGGTTCCTCCAAAGGCGCAGGAAGACCAATTGACCATATTAACATAAATGCTGAAAACAGTATCAGTGAAATCAATTCAACATATACAAGGTCTGGCCAAACTAAAACTTTATCATTAGGCGCTTCGTAATACTCATCAACAGGCTTACCCTCATCAATGAGTTTGTCATTTTTATAGGCTTGACTAAGGCTTAGCCAGGTAAAAAATATCAGAAGTATTATCAAGCCAGATATCGGAACATTGTCTGGTTTTAGAACAATTTTTTTAAAGTTATCGTCACCAAGCCCAAATATGAAAAAAGCCACAGTGATTGCAACCATAATAATAAGGCCTTTTTTTGTCCAAAGCTTATCAATACCAAGCTTCTTATGGACTTTATAGAACCAGTTAGTTGGAGGGAAAACGAAAGGAAATCCAACTAATACCGCTGTAAAGAGAATGGTCGGATTAGATACGTAATTGATTAATGATTTAAATGCATCCATAAATATCTATACAGGAGTTGAAATCCCTCCGTCCTTTCTAATTCTCCAAAAATGAACTGCCATAAAAATCATAATAATAAACGGCAGCCCAATGCAATGAAGCACATAAAACCTTAGAAGAGTTGCTTCACCAAGAAATCTTCCACCAATCAATCCAAAACGCGCATCGCTTGCTTTAGTAATAAAATTTATATCACCAATTGCTAACAATGAAGAACCTGGACCCTCTGCACCTAAAAAAGGTGTTGCTCCAGCCATATTTGATCCAACGGCTATAGCCCAAATCGCTAACTGATCCCAGGGTAATAAATATCCAGTAAAACTTAAAAGCAATGTAAGTACTAATAGAATTACGCCAACCGACCAATTGAATTCTCTTGGAGGTTTATACGAACCAGTCATAAAAACCCTAAACATATGGAGCCATACAGCAATTACCATTGCGTGCGCGCCCCATCTATGAATTTCTCTCATTATTCCAAAGGGTACTTGTTCAGTCAAATCCATAATGTCAGTGTAAGCGTATTCAATAGTTGGGCGATAATAGAACATTAAAAGAATGCCTGATATTGTCAAAATTAAGAAAATAAAAAAAGACAATCCCCCCATACACCAGGTAAATTTAAGTTTTACAGCATGCTTTGGAAGGCGAACTGGGTGCAAATGAAGAAATACAGAATTCAGAACAACCATCATTCTTTGTCTTCTTGATTTTGGCGCGCCGCCACCTCGGAATATAGATTTCCAAATTTGCCCTTCAGCTATTCTTTCAAATATATTTTTTTTATCACTCATAGAATTACACCTTTAAGAATGACTCTGGATCGTTCCATTGTCCTTTTTCTTGCTGATACTTTTGTGTTTTATCAACAATTATCTGCCCATCATCAGCTAAAGATATTTTAAATCTTTCAAGTGGTCTAGGTGCGGGGCCTTCAAAATGAATACCGGTCATACGAAAACCACTACCGTGACATGGACATTTGAATTTTTTTGCAGATGGTTGCCAATTTGGAGTACAGCCTAAGTGGGTACAAACTGTTGAAAGTACGTATATACCTTCATCATTTCTTACCATCCATACTCCATATTTTTCCTTCCATCGCAAGTCAACTTCTCCTACCGTGTAGTCATCAGGATAACCAGCTCTAAAGGTTTGAACGGGCTCAAAAAGCACATTAGGAAAGAAAAACCTAAGCATCATAGTAAAAAAACCTCCCGTAGCAGCAACGAAGGCTACCCAACCTAATGATAGCCATGAAAAGAACGTACGTCGATTGACCTCATTTTCTTTTTCTACCTTGTTTAGCGCAGCAGGCGGAGGGGTCTTAGGGCTAATTGTTGAGGTTTTTTTCTTATCTTCTGGCATGTGTTTGTGTTTTCTGTTGCTAAATGATGAACTTATTTAAAGCGATGCGCGCTGCTTCTCTTATTTTCAAATTTTCGTCGTTTTCTCTTATATTAACTAAAACTGTTTTTAGTTCCTGATTTTGGATAAAATGTGCTACACTAATCGCAACTAAAATTACCTGAACTTTTTCTTTTTCATCAATATTTGGAAATGAATTTAAATACTTTCTATCTAACAGGTCTAATAAAATCGACCTTCCACTTGAATCTTTTTGTTTTGCTAATGCTATTGATGCATCCCATCTAACATTGGGTTCTGAATCAGACAACATTTTCTTGAGAATTGGAACTGTTGATGGTTCTCCAATCTTACCAAGCGCTATAACTGCGTGAAGACGTATTTGTGGTTCGGAATTATTCAACAACTTCTCTAGGGGATCAATAGCATCAATTGTACCAATATTTCCAAGAGCAAAGGCACAAGCTTGGATGACGCCTTCATCTGAACCATCAATTGCCTCTATAAGTGTTTGTGTATACCGCTTATCTTTGGTTGCACCCATAGCTATAGCTAAGTATTGCTGTATTCTCGCATCTCTATCACTAGAAGAATATTTAAAAGTTGAAATCATCTCATTCACAAACAGATCATCCTTAGGTACCATTTTTGGATTTGATAGCAGTTTAGATAATTCGAAGGCACCTTGCCATCTCTTAGTTGTACCCCCAATTTTAACATCTTGAAGATAGTCTCGCGCAGAATTAGGCTCACTTGTCATAAGTCGAATAAATAAAAAAATCATCACAGCAAAGACAGCAATGATAAGAGGGACTACGAAAAAACTATGAACTACTACTTGTAAAGTAGATTTTTTTTCAGTTTGGTTTTCTTGCATGAATAAATTTTTTTTTGTGCCGCGGAAAGGACTCGAACCTTCACGCCGTAAGGCACTGGTTCCTAAGACCAGCGTGTCTACCAATTCCACCACCGCGGCAAAGTTGTTTTAATTAACGTTTATTACTAACAAAATTACGAAGTTTAAGCAGCTTAAAAAAATAGTTATGTTACTTATTTAATGCATTGGAAAGGTCAAGTTTTAAATCTTCAATATCTTCAATGCCAACAGATAGCCTGATTAGAGTTTCTGTTATGCCCATTTCTAATTTTATTTCATCAGGTAAAGCAGCATGAGTCATAAAAAAGGGTACACAAACCAAACTCTCAACACTGCCTAAGCTTTCAGCTAGCTGAAATATTTCAATTTTGTCGAGGAATTTATCTCGGAGCTCTATTTCTCCAACATCGATTGAAAGCATGGATCCAAAAACAACTTCACCCTTTGGGTTCATTTGCTGCTTTATCGCTATTTTATGTTGAGGGTGCGAATTCAACCCTGGATAAATTGTCCTTTTAATCAATGGATGTTCCGATAAAAAATTTGCTAAATCTGAGGCATTATCTGATGCTTTTTGATATCTCAATGCAAGAGTTTTGGTTGATCTAAGGGTAAGCCAATTATCAAACGGACTTGGAACGCCGCCTGTTGCTTTAAGCATAAATTGAAGCTTGTCATAAATACTTTCATCGTTTGTAGCCAAAACTCCTCCAAGTACATCCGAGTGACCTGATAGTGACTTAGTAGAGCTTTGCATAGTAATATCCGCACCTAAATCTAATGGTCTTTGCCCGTATGGACTCATAAAAGTATTGTCTACGCTGAGCAAAATATTTTTGTCTTTACAAATTTCAGCTGTAGCTTTGATATCACATAATTCCAACAAAGGATTTGTGGGGCTCTCTACATGGACAAGCTTTGTGTTGGTTTTTATTTTTTCTTTAATGTTTTCTGGGTCACGGGTATCAATCCAGTCAAAGGATATTCCATGCCTACTTAATACATTCATCGCCATTCTATATGTACCACCGTATGTGTTTCGGGATACTAAAATATGGTCACCTTGATTGAACAACTGAAACAAAGCTGTAGTTGCAGCCATTCCCGTACTGTAGCAAACTGCAAAACTGGCCCCTTCAATAGCAGAAAGATTTTCTTCTAAACGGCTTCGAGTAGGATTTGAAACTCTAGAATAGTCATGTCCTCTATTTTTGCCAACAGCATCTTGCTTGAACGTTGATGTGAGGTGAATAGGTGGCGATACAGAGCCATGCTCTTTGTCTGGCACATTTCCAGTATGAATAGATTTAGTTGAAAAACCCCATTTTGTTTTTTTTGACATAGCTTAAGCCTTAGTGTACCCTTGATTAATATAATGTTGGAGCTTCTTGAATTTTACCTCAATTTGCTTTCCGCTGGGACTTACTAATTTTATTTTTTCATTTCTACCAATCTTCTCGTCTGATGTAATTGGCGTTTGCTGCATATTAGAATTGGCATTTGCCTGATCTTGCAATGAAGGAGCGTTTAAACCCATGCCAGATGAATCATCATGTCTAACCTGAATGTTCGAGGTATTGCTAGTTGTTTTATTTGGATTTGATTCGATACCTTGAATTTGGGTGCGATATAACCTTTTAACTGTTTCAGAATTTGTATCCGACATCATTTGTTGAAACATTTGAAAACCTTCAGACTTATACTCAAGCAATGGGTTTTTTTGACCATAAGCTCTAAGATTAATTCCTTCTCTTAATTGATCCATAGCATACAAATGATCTTTCCACTTTTCATCTATTGTCCGCAGTGAAATGAATTTTTCAAATGCTCGGAGGATATCTGCTTGAATTAGAGATTCACGATTTGAGTAGATCTCGTTTGCCTGTTTAGAAATAAATTTCTTTACATCATCAATGCTTACATCGTCTTGATCGTAATGACTTTGTATTGCCTCTAAATCAACATCTAACAATAAATGAGAAGAAAGATTTTGCTTCAGATTATTCCAATCCCAATTCTGAACATTTTCTTCTTCAAAAGGCTCTAGCTCATCATCAATAAAGTCATTTATCATCTCATTTATAACTTCTGAAATATCATCGTCATTTAGAGCCTGCTTTCTAATATTGTATACCACCTGGCGCTGTTGATTCATCACATCATCATACTCTAATAAGTGCTTACGTATACCAAAATTTCTTTGCTCAACTTTTTTCTGAGCATTTTCAATTGCACGAGTTACCATCTTTGCTGTAATCACTTCACCTTCCTCTGCACCCAGTCTATCCATTACAGCGGCAATTCTTTCACTATTAAATAATCTCATCAGGTCATCCTCTAAAGAGAGATAAAAAACACTAGAACCAGCATCACCTTGACGCCCTGAGCGCCCTCTTAATTGAAGATCAATCCGTCTTGACTCATGTCGCTCTGTCCCAATTATATGCAAACCTCCAAGCTCTTTGACGCCCTCAGCCAATTTTATATCTGTTCCGCGCCCAGCCATATTTGTTGCAATTGTAACTGCGCCTCTTTGTCCAGCTCTTGCAACTATCTCTGCTTCGCTTTGATGCTGCTTTGCATTTAATACGTTGTGAGGTATGCCTTTGCGCTTTAGCATTCTTGATAATAACTCAGAAGCTTCTACAGATATTGTACCAACCAGTGTTGGTTGCCCTTCCTTTGACCTAATTGCAATCTCATCAACTACTGCATTGTATTTTTCTCTTTTAGTTTTATAGATTAGATCGTTCCGATCATCTCTCGCTACAGGCTGATGGGTGGGTATAACAAAAACTTCAAGGTTATAAATTGAACCAAATTCCTCAGCTTCAGTATCAGCAGTACCTGTCATTCCAGCTAATTTATTATACATTCTAAAATAATTTTGAATTGTAATCGTAGCAAGCGTTTGGGTCTCTCGCTCAACTTTTACATTTTCTTTTGTTTCTAAGGCTTGGTGCAGTCCGTCACTATATCTTCTTCCAGCTAATACGCGCCCTGTGAATTCGTCAACAATTTGAACTTTGCTATCCTGGACAACATACTCAACGTCTTTTTCATATAAAGTATAAGCGCGTAGAAGCTGACTCATATTATGAATTTTTGCTGAAATTTCTGCATGACTTTGATGGGCAAGGTCTTTCTCTTTATCTTTTTCTGCTTGAGGTAAATCAATTTTAGAATCTATTTCGTGCAACATTTCACCAAGGTCTGGAATAATGAATACTTCAGGCTTATTAGGCGCGAGGACACTTCTTCCTTTTTCCGTAATATCAATCACATGAGATTTTTCATCAATACTATAATACAAATCTTCATCAACCTCATGCAGTTTTTTATCTCTCATAAATTCGGATTCAACTTGGTAAGCTAGCTTTTTTGTACCTGATTCTTGAAAAATTTTCATTACCCTGGGGTGTTTTGGTGCGCCTCTTAATGCCTGAAGCAATTTATAGCCTGCATCATCTTGATTGCCATCCTGCAAAAAAACCTCTGCATCTTTTACAATCTGTGAAACTAGCTCATTCTGTTTTTTAACTAGATTTTGAATTAAGGGCTTTAATTCTATGAATGTCTTATCTACAGGCGCATCAACGGCACCAGAAATAATTAAAGGTGTTCTTGCTTCATCAATTAATACCGAATCTACTTCATCAACTATTGCAAAAGAATATTCACGCTGAACCTGGTCTTCTTTTTGAAGAGACATGTTGTCTCTAAGATAATCAAATCCAAATTCGTTATTAGTCCCATATGTAACATCGCATTCATAGTTTTTTCTTCTTTCGTCAGGGCTCATATTATTTAAAATAAAACCTACTGACAAACCAAGCCTCCTGTATACTTCACCCATCCACTCAGCGTCTCTTTGTGCTAGATAATCATTGACTGTTATTAAATGAACCCCTCTCCCCGTAAGCGCGTTTAGAAAAATTGGGAATGCAGCGACTAAGGTTTTACCCTCTCCAGTTTTCATCTCGGCAACATTGCCTCTATGAAGTATTATCCCGCCAATTATTTGCACATCATAAGGGACCATTTCCCAGCTTAATTCTCTTCCAACAACGCTCCAGCTAGAACCACACATTCTCCTGCATGTCTCTTTAACCATAGCAAAGGCTTCAGGAAGAATTGAATCTAATTTTTGCTGCTCAGCAAGTAATACGAATTTTTTTGCTTCGTCTTTGTCACTTATCTGATCTTTTGCTTTTTCTTCTGCCTCTTTTCTTGAAGTAATTATATCTTTTTTTAATTCATCTGTTCTCTGTTTTAGTTCCCCATCAGACCTCTCTTTGAGTTGAACTGATAACTGATTTATTTCTTTAACTAAGGGATAAAGTTGCTTTATTTCTCTATCAGACCTAGTTCCAAAAATTTTGCTAATTAAACTCATTATCATGTTGCCAACTTTTCCTTAGCTGCAGATTTATAAATATTATCTAACACTCCATTTACAAAAGCCGAACTATCTTCGGTGCTGTATTTCTTAGCAATTTGAATAGCTTCTGAAATTGACACTTTCGGGGGCACAGTATCGATAAAAAACATTTCTGCTATTGCAACTATTAATAATAACCGATCTAAGATAGCTACTCTTTTAAATTCCCAATTATTCAAACGAGACTTGATTTGATCTTCACACCATTCCCTATTGGAAAGGGATACATTAAAGAGTTCGGTTATAAAATTTTTCGCATCATTATCACGAGACTCACGCTTTATAATATCTTTAAGAGCTTTGGATTTTGTTTCTTTACCCACTTCAATCGCATATAAAGCTTGGAGCACCGCTTCTCTGGCTGAACGTCTAGATTGTTTTACGTTTGACATATTTTTAAACTAAAGGGTGTATCCATCCAAATGGGTCATCAATTTCTTCTTTTTGTATTTGAAGTAGTTTCTTTTTTATTAAAAGTGTTTTTTCACCAAAATTGCCATTCCCAATTATATATTCTTTTTCATCTGTTGATATTTTACCCACACCAGTGACTGTCACTGCGGTACCACAACAAAAAACTTCATCAGCTGATAGCAGTCTATCTATCTCAATATCTGTCTCCTTAACTGTTAGATTAAGAATATCTCTAGCGATAGTTATGACAGAATCTCTCGTTACTCCATCCAGTATTGACCCTCCTAATTTCGGGGTTAGCAATTCACCATCAGATAGAACAAAAAGATTGGCAGCACCCATTTCCTCAATGATTTTTTCGTTTTTAGCATGAACATAAATCATATCATTAAAGCCTTTAGATTTAGCCATTGATCCCGGATAGAGCGAAGCAGAATAATTTCCAATGGCTTTCGCATTACCAATTCCTTTTGGAGCTGCTCTGTGGTATTTATCAGAAAGATATAAATGTAATGGCTTAGACCCCACTTTAAAGTATGGGCCTACAGGTGAAGTAAATACCATGAACACGTACTCTGTAGCGGCTTGAACGGCAATTGCTTTTGAAACTCCAAAGCAAATCGGTCGAATATATAATGACCCTTTTCCAAAAGGAGGGATAAAGTCAGAATTGTCTTTAACTGTTGAAGTTACAGCATCCATAAAATATTGATCATTCATTACAGGGATGCACATTCTCTCTGTAGATTTTTGCATTCGAGCGGAATTTTTATTAGGTCTAAACAAAACAATTCTGTCTTTTTGGGTATGATAGGCTTTTAGGCCCTCAAAAATTCCTTGACCATAATTCAATACACAGGAAGCAGGTGACAAACTTATTTCACCGTAGGGAATGAGTTGGCCATTAACCCATTCATCTCCAGCTGAACATTCCCCTTTCCACATGCTTCGCGTGGGAATAGGATTAAATCCTAAATTATCCCAATCAATTTTCTGTAAATCGCGCTTCATTTATATATATATTTTAAGTTTAAAGATTTATACAATAAACTTGAAGATGCGGGTAGGATGAGATATCTAAAAACTATATTCATTAAACAAATTAATTAATAACTATGCGCTAATTTACAATGCAATACTGATTATTATCAGGTTGCATAATTAATTTTTTTTATTATCGTAAGCCTGAATAATATCCTTCACAAGCTTATGTCTTACTATATCAGCAGATGACAGATTGCAAAAACCAACGCCATCTATATCTTTGAGCAGGTTTAAAACTTGAATCAAACCTGACTCAATTTTTTTTGGTAGGTCGGTTTGTGTCACATCTCCAGTAATAATGGTTTTAGAGTTGACTCCAAGTCTTGTTAAAAACATTTTCATTTGAATAGAGGATGCATTCTGCGCTTCATCAAGAATCATAAATGCGCTATTCAATGTTCTTCCGCGCATATATGCTAAAGGAACTATCTCAATGGTATTGTTAAAAAGCAATGGCTTTAGTTTCTCTATATCAAGAATTTCTCCCAGCGCATCGTATAGCGGTCTTAAATAAGGATCTATCTTTTCTTTAAGATCACCAGGTAGAAATCCAAGACTTTCACCTGCTTCAACAGCAGGCCTACATAATATAATTTTATCAACCTCACGGTTTTGAAGTGCAGCAACAGCAAAAGCAACCGCAAGAAATGTTTTGCCAGTACCAGCTGGTCCAGTAGAAAAGACTATGTCATTTTTTCTAGCAATTTCTACGTATCTCTCTTGCCCTTTTGTTCGGGCTGCTATACTGCCTTTTCTTCCATAATGAATTATATGTTTTGGTTTGGTTTTTTCAGAAGCAATTGTAGAAGAATTAAAAGTTAAGAGCGTTTCGACATCACTTAATTCAAGGGTTCCTTTTTCATTTAATGCAGATGCCATCTCGTGCAATATTTGACTAATCGTATTTACTTCAGATTCATCGCCAATAATTTTTATAAGATCTCCTCGTGCAATAATTTTGCTCGAAAATAAGCTTTCTATCAATTTAAGATTACTATCGGCTGGACCGAAGAAAGAACCAAGGTCAACACCTTTCATTTCAATTGTCTTTTCCATATACAAACTTTATTTATTAAAATTAATTATAAAATTTATAACTATTTCAACGTATTAACTATACAACAAGATTAAATTCACCAATATGAAATATACTTTATTCATTTTTATAAGCCTTGCTCTGCTTTTTAGCTGTGCAACCAAATCTCCAATTGCAAACCGGTATGTTTCAAAAAAGAAAAATATTGAACATTTGATTAAACTTGGAAATTTAAACTGGGAAAAAAGAGTAGATGTTCAATCGGCTAAGCTATCAAAACACTTCCTCGCAAAAGCTGTAGAGCTTGATCAGGATAACCCTGATGCGGTGGCTTTATATTCTAGAAGTTGCTATTTTAATGGTCGTTTTATCAAACACAGTGAGCCTGAATCTGCAGACTCACTTTTCAATGAGGGTTTTTCTGCAGCCTGGAAATTTATTACCGCAACTAGAGAATTTCAGAGCGGTTTTCAATCTATTAAGGGCGACAGCATTGCAAAAAATATAGCTGGTCTTGAAAGCCTTCCTGGTGAAGTGCTGCCTGTAGCTTACTGGTGGGCAGAAAATTTCACAAGCTATCTCTTAACTAAACCCGTCCTTGAAAGATTAGAGAATAGAGAAATTATTGAGACAGTACTACATCAAATACTTTCAATTGATCCAGAATATAATTATCACGGAGCAAACCGCATTTTTGGCGCATTTTACGCCAAGCTTCCAGGGGTGAGTCTTGAGCAATCTAAAAACAATTTCGATAAATCAATTTCTAGTGAACCAAATTTCATGACAACATACACATCTCGAGCAAAATACCTTTATACAAAAAATGGAGATAAAGATTCTTTTGTCAAAGATTTGCAATATGTTTTGAATGCTGATCCGACAAAAATACCAGAAGCTTCACCTGAAAATCTTTTTGAACAAGAACTAGCTAAAATACTGTTATTAAAGAAGGAGTCTCTATTTGAATAAATTATATTTTTTTAAATAAGCTCTTATTTCATCAACCATTTCTTTGCTATGTGTTCTGTCATTAGTTTCAAGGTTAACTAGTGTTGCATTTTCAATTCTTTTAACCATATCCAGTGTTTGTTTATAATTATGTAGAATGTCTTTTTTGCCGCTGAAAACCAAAATTCTTTTTCTTATTTTTTCAATTTTATCTTTAAAACTATATTTTTTAAAGCTTAATGCTGAGCGACGGGTTCTCCCAAAATGAATATTATCTAAAACATAAGAATATTTATGATATTGCTTCGAATCTGATTCCATGTCAATATATTTTCTTTTCATATACCATTTCGCAAATGGTCTTATGGCTTTATAAAACTGAATTGGAATTATCGATAAAATGATTATTAAAAAACGTGGAATATTGAATTCGATATTCGGGCCAATTAGAACAGCTAGAGATGGGAAAAGCTTTTCTTCAGCAATTGCATCTAGAATAGCAGTTGCCCCCATCGAACTACCTAAAGCAATAAAACAATCATCTTTTAAATTAATCAATGCAGTTGCTCTAGCAATATCATCGCCAATATTTTCAATGGTGATCTCTTGTTCTTTTTTATGTACGGCTGAACCCTTCTCCCTTGTTTCAAGATAATAAATTTCAAAATCTTTGCTCATTTCACGAAGAACTATTTTCCATCCTTGAATGAAGGAGCCCCAACCGGGAATGAAGATCACAGGTGGATAATTTGTTAATTTTTTTGGAGTAAAATGAATTTTAAACAATTGAACACAGCTAGAAACTTTAATATAGCTAGTCTGAATTTTTGTACCTTGACTACAATAATCAGAATAATTCATGAAAAAGTATTTTTCATATTATTGCTTTTAATAATTATTTATTTTTATTTACTACTTTAATATTTAAATCAGATAGCTGATCTTTTGATACTTTGCTTGGTGACTCATCCATTAAGGAAGATGCCGATGTGGTTTTTGGAAAGGCGATAACATCACGAATGTTGTTTGAACCAGATAAAAGCATAATTAATCTATCAAAACCAAAAGCGATACCACCATGTGGGGGCGTGCCGTATTTAAGAGCTTCAACTAAAAATCCAAATCTTGAATCAATCTCTTCATTATCCATTCCTAATAATTCAAAAATCTTTGATTGAAAATCGGGCTTATGATTTCTTATTGACCCACCTGCAATTTCATAACCATTAATAGTAAGATCATACCCTCGAGACTTGAGCAGAGAAGGTTCAGATTCGAGATCTTCTAAATTTTTGGTTTGAGGAGCGGTAAATGGGTGGTGCATTGCTATATATCTTTTGGAGTCACCATCATATTCAAACATTGGAAAGTCTGTCACCCATACCGGATTGAATTTATTTGGGTCACACAAACCCTCTTCCATTCCAATATGCAACCTTAAAGCTCCAAGTGCAGTTAGTACCGTTTCTTTTTGATCTCCAATTAAAAATATGATGTCACCGTTTTCAATTTTTGCAGATTCAATTATTTCCTTTTGTATATCGATGTTGATGAATTTTGAAATACCTCCTTGTAATTGATCAGACTCCATCTTCATCCATGCTAAGCCCTTAGCATTATATTTTTTTACGAAATTTGTATAATCGTCGATATTTTTTCGGGAATATTTAGCGCCACCATTTACAACTATCCCTCTGACGCAGGGTGTCGACTTAAAAGCATTGAACTCAGATATATCAGTAAATTTTTTTAAGTCAATCAAATGCATGCCAAATCTGGTATCCGGTTTATCTGTTCCATAAACATCCATAGACTCATCATAGGTTAACCGTGGAAATTTTTTTGGTAAATCTATGTTTACTGTAGATTTAAAAATATGGCGCGTTAAGCCTTCCATCTCTTTATAAATTACTTCTTCATCTATAAATGACATCTCAATATCAATTTGGGTAAATTCTGGTTGTCTATCAGCCCTCAAATCTTCATCTCTAAAACACTTAACAATTTGAAAATATTTATCGTATCCAGATATCATTAATAACTGCTTGTAGACCTGAGGAGATTGAGGAAGTGCATAAAATTTTCCATGATGGATTCTACTGGGTACTAAATAATCTCTTGCACCCTCCGGAGTTGATTTCATTAAAACTGGAGTTTCAATCTCAAAAAAGTCTTTTTTAGATAAATAACCTCGAACCGCTTGGTAGGTATTATGTCGTATTTCAATATTTCTTTGTAATTCTTCTGTACGAAGCTCAAGATATCTGAACTTTAATCTTAAATCCTCCTCAGCACTGTCCCGATCTGAAATTACAAACGGTAAAGGTTCTGCATGATTTAATATTTCCATTGTAGATGCATAAACCTCTATTTCACCAGTAGACATGTCAGAATTAATTGAGCGATTCTCCCTTTTATGAACATTACCAGAAACAGACAAAACATCTTCCATTGATAATTTTTTAACCTCATTGAAATCGCCAGCATAATTTTCAGAATTAAATACAATTTGCGTCTTTCCGTACCTGTCACGAAGATCGATAAAAACAACCTGCCCATGAAGACGAACTGTATTAACCCATCCATTTAAAATAACAGATTTTTTACAGTCCTTAGATTTTAACTCACCGCATGTATGTGTTCTTATTTTCATAAATAATTTGGTTTAATTTATTAAAAAATTCTTGATACGCTAAATGTTTCAAGAATGAAGAGGAAAAAGATAGGAGTTTATTTTCTTGAAATAGATAAACGATTCATAGCTCGAGCAAGAGACATCTCTGCTCTTTTAGAATCGACATCTTTATTTGATTTCAAACGATCTTTTGCGCGTTTTAGTGAGGCCTCAGCTCGTTGCTTATCAATATTCTCAGATGCTTCAATAGTTTCAACAAGCAGCTCAACTTTGTTGCCCGAAATCTCTGCAAATCCACCACTAGTAGCATAGATGGTATCGCTCTTATCTTGGGAAATTTTAATTTCACCAAGACTGAGCGCGATAAGAGCATCGCGATGACCTGAAAGCACGCCAAATAATCCATCTACACCGGGACAACGCAGGTAAGACACATTATCTGTTTTCAATATCTGAGTTGGTGTAACTATTTCTAAGTTAAATGTGCTCATAAATTTTATGCTTTTTCAGTATTTTCTTCAGCTGGAAGGCTTTCTTCTTCGTTCGAATCTTCTTCTTGTTTTGAATTATTGCTAGACTCATCTGATTTCACATCTTTACTTTTATCAAAGGCTTCATCAATCGATCCGATGTAAGAAAATGCATTTTCTGGTATTTCATCAGCTTCACCATTTAAGATTGCTTCAAACCCTGAAACGGTATCTTCAAGCTCAACATAGCGTCCAGGTGTCCCAGTAAATTGCTCAGCAACAAAAAATGGCTGGGAAAAGAATTTTTGAATTTTTCTTGCTCTTGAAACTGTTAATTTGTCTTCATCTGAAAGCTCATCCATGCCTAGGATTGCAATAATGTCTTGCAAATCTCTATATTTTTGGAGGACACCTTGAACATTCCTTGCTACACTATAATGCCTGTCTCCTATAATCCTAGGGTCCAGAATTCTAGATGTAGATGCCAAAGGGTCAACTGCTGGATATATACCTAATTCTGCAATTTTCCTTTCAAGAACAGATGTAGCATCCAGGTGAGCAAAAGCAGTAGCGGGAGCAGGATCTGTTAAATCATCTGCTGGAACATATACCGCTTGCACAGATGTGATTGAGCCCTTTTTAGTTGAAGTAATTCTTTCTTGAAGTTCGCCCATCTCAGTTGATAAAGTTGGCTGATACCCAACAGCAGAGGGCATTCTTCCAAGAAGCGCAGAGACTTCTGAACCTGCCTGAGTAAATCTAAATATATTATCAACAAATAAGAGAACATCTCTCCCTTCATCATCTCTGAAAAACTCTGCCATTGCAAGTCCGCTTAAAGCCACTCTTAATCTAGCACCGGGAGGTTCGTTCATTTGACCGAATACCATGGTAGTTTTATCAATTACGCCTGATTCTGTCATTTCATTATATAAATCATTTCCTTCGCGAGTTCTTTCACCAACTCCAGCAAAAACTGAGTAGCCTCCATGCTCGGTTGCAATGTTGCGAATCAATTCTTGAATTAAAACGGTTTTACCAACACCTGCTCCTCCAAAAAGACCAGTCTTTCCACCCTTAGTATAAGGCTCCATTAAGTCAACGACCTTAATTCCTGTTACAAGAATTTCTGTTGATGTAGCTAGCTCTTCATGTTTTGGTGCCAGCCTATGGATAGGATTCTTTTTATCAGTTTTTAAATCTCCTTTTCCATCAATAACATTTCCTAAAACGTCAAAGAGGCGTCCAAGCGTTTCTTGGCCAACTGGCACTGAAATCGGGGATCCGCTATCAACAACATCTATGCCTCTGGTTAAACCGTCGGTGGAATCCATAGCAACAGTTCGGACCATATTATCTCCAAGGTGCTGAGCTACCTCAAGAACCAAGGTACCTTCATCGCCCCTATCAACGCTAAGCGAATTCATTATATTAGGTAAATGACCATCTTCAAATGCAACATCTACCACTGCACCCATTATTTGAGAAATTTTTCCAGTCATATTTGACATATTAAGGATCCTTTTATTCTTTTAACGCTTCAGCACCACTAACAATCTCTAGCATTTCAGTTGTAATGGCAGCTTGGCGTGCTTTGTTAAATTCTAAAGTTAAATTTTTAATCATATCCTCAGAGTTCGTTGTTGCGTTTTCCATTGCAACCATCCTCGCTGCTTGCTCACTAGCGTATGACTCCAATAAATATTTCCATACCTGAGCATTCAGATAGCGAGGAATAAGTGACTTAACGATTTTATCCTTTGATGGCTCATAAAGAAAATCTGTATCACTCAACTCATCATCATTTAATTCGATTGGTAATAACTTTTCCGAAACTGTTGCCTGAGTTGCTACATTGACAAATTCATTATATGTAACTCGGATTTCATCAACAGACAAGTCAAGAAAATGATTAATGATCGTACTACCAATCTTCATTGATTGGTTAAAATTTAAATCACTCCAAAAATCAGAATATGATTCAATGATATTGTATTTTCGAGACTTAAAATAATCTTTAGCTTTTTTTCCAATGCAAAATATGTCGACGTTTTGCTTACCAAATTCATCAATATCATTATGCGCTTTTCGTAAAATACTGCTATTAAAGGAACCTGCTAATCCTCTATCAGATGTCACAACAACATAGGCTATTCTTTTAACTTCTCTAATTTCAAGAAGGGGTAGCATCGACCTTTCAACAGATGGAAGTAAATGCTGAATTATCTCAACCAATCGATGATTGTAGGGCCTTGCTTTTTCCATATTCTCTTGTGCTCTACGCATTTTTGCGGCCGCAACCATTTTCATTGCCTTGGTAACCTTTTGAATGCTTTTGACCGATTTGATTCGATCGCGAATATCTTTAAGATTAGCCATAATTTATGAATCAAATCCTTCAGCAAATGAAGATATTGCTTTTTCTAAAGTGGCGGCAAGCTCATCAGAAATAGAGCCTTCAGCAACTATTGCTTTTAGATCCTCAGAATTATTTGCTTCTAAATAATCAAAGAGACTTGATTCAAATTCTGCTACCTTTTCAGCTGGCACTGAATCAAGATATCCTTTTGATGCAGCAAAGATGATTGCAACTTGTTTTTCAACCGGCATTGGAACATACTGACCCTGTTTTAAAATTTCTACCATGCGCTCACCTCTTGTCAATTGAGCTTGTGTATTCTTATCAAGGTCTGAGCCAAATTTTGCAAAAGCCTCAAGTTCGCGATACTGAGCTAGATCAAGACGCAATGTACCAGCAACACCCTTCATTGCTTTGATTTGCGCATTACCCCCAACACGAGATACGGATATTCCAACATCAATAGCAGGTCTAACACCTGAGTTAAACAAGTTTTTCTCAAGATAAATCTGTCCATCAGTAATTGAAATTACGTTTGTTGGAATATAGGCAGATACATCGCCTTCCTGAGTCTCTATAATAGGAAGAGCGGTAAGAGATCCGCCTCCAAGATCCTTAGAAAGCATCGAAGCTCTTTCAAGTAGCCTGCTGTGCAAATAAAATACATCTCCAGGAAACGCTTCTCTTCCTGGAGGTCTCCTTAGAACTAAAGACATTTGTCTATAGGCAACAGCTTGCTTAGATAGATCGTCATATATGATGAGGGCATCCTTACCATTATCTCTAAAATACTCACCCATAGCACAGCCCGAATATGGAGCAATATATTGTAACGGTGCTTCATCAGAAGCACTAGCTGAGACCACAGTTGTATAATCCATTGCTCCATTGGCTTCAAGTTCCGAAACAATTGAGGCTACCGTTGAAGCCTTTTGCCCAATAGCGACATAAATGCAATAAACTGGTGAATCCGTATCATGAGTATACTTTTGATTGATTATAGCATCAACCGCAACCGCTGTCTTTCCTGTTTGGCGATCACCGATAATTAACTCTCTTTGTCCACGTCCAATTGGTATCATACTGTCAACTGCTTTTATTCCAGTTTGAAGAGGTTGATTTACGGGAGACCGAGACATTACCCCTAAAGCTTTTCTTTCAATTGGTAAATATTCTTTTGTTTCAATAGAACCTTTTCCATCTATGGGTTGCCCTAAAGGGTTAACAACTCGCCCGAGCATTGCTTCACCCACAGGAACCTCAACAACTTTTCCTGTGCGCTTTGCAAGATCGCCTTCTTTAACATGGCTAGACTCTCCAAAGAGAACAACACCTACATTATCATCCTCAAGGTTAAGCGCCATTCCATAAACACCATTTGGAAGCTCAACAAGCTCCGAGCTCATCACTTTTTCGAGCCCTGAAACGCGGGCAACTCCATCGCCAATCTCAATTACTTCTCCTACCTCTGAAACATCAACTGAAAGATCAAATTTTTCAATCTGCTCCTTAAGTAGTGCAGCTATATTTTCGGTTTTAATTTCCATAGTTTCTTTCTAAGCTATTTTGCGCCTAGCATCTCGTGGCGCAGTTTATTTAAATGATTAATTAAAGAGGCATCTATAAGTTCGTTGCCGACTCTAAGCCTGATACCACCCAAAAGTTTGGGATTAACATGAAATGAAAGTTCTGAATCTTTACTCAAGGCTTTATCTAACATTAATTTGAACTCGTTTTTTTTGTTTTCATCTATGTCCATTGCTATGTCAGCACTAACATTTACAACATTTTTCTTTTCAATAAGCAATATGTTGAAATATTTTTCTAACAAAGGGACTAGCTTCACGATATTTACTTTTTCAACCATAGCAATAAATTCTGATAATATTATATGACATTTGTCCGAGAATATTGCTTTTATCGCATTTGATTTATCATGATTGGAGACCCTTTTTGAAAGGAGAAAAGATCTAAGCTCTGGAAAATTTTTGATCGACTCTGATAAAAAGGACAAAGAATCTTTCATTTCCATTTCAGAATCAGATTCAGAAGCAACATAAAACATGGCCTCTGCGTACTGTTTTGCTTTATGATTAAGCTTCATATTGTTTAATCTTCTCCAGAGATTCTTCAATTAATGAGGCGTTGTCTTTTTCACTGATATTCTTTTTAATCAGTTTTTCAGCAACATTTAAAGATAAGTCAACGACCTCTTTTTTGATGTCAGAGATTGCTCTATCTTTTTCTGCCTTAATCTGTTGCTTGGCTTCTTCTCTTATTTTACTTGCTTCTTCTTTAGCCTTAGCAACAGTATCGTCTTTAATCTTCTCAGCTGCAGCTTTTCCATCAGAGAGGATCGATTGTGCCTCAGTTCGGGCTTTGGTTATTATTGCTTCAGATTCTAAATTAATTTTTTGAAGCTCCTCCCTAGCAGTTTCAGCATCACTTAAAGATCTTTTAATCAAGCTTTCTCGCTCTTCAAGCATACTAAGTAAAGGTTTCCAAGCAAATTTCGCCAAAACATAAAATAACAATAAAAATGTTATTATGGTCCAAATGTATAGTCCAGGCGTTACTGCAGTTAGCGGATTTTTACCGCCACTAGATTCAGCAAAGATAGCTATCAATAAAAAATTCACATCAATTTCCTAGAATAGTTTTGCTATGTTCTAAAGAACAAGCATTAAAAAAGCAAAAACTTCAGCAAGGATAGCAACACCTTCTAACAAAAAAAGAGGAAGATTAATTGCTCCAGTGATTTTATCGGCTGCTTCTGGCTGGCGAGCAATGCTTTCTGCCGCTGCAGTAGCAAATTTTCCGATACCCATTGCAGCACCAATAACTATTAAGCCTAATCCGATTGGAAGTAGTGTAGTAGGTTCCATTTTATTTTTTCCTTATATTATTTTAATGATGAACGTTGATTGCCATTCCTATAAAAACAGCAGTTAAAAGTGTAAAAACGTAAGCCTGCACCAACACAACTATAATCTCAAGTCCAGAGATTGCGGTTGCCATTGGAATAGAAATTAATGCAACTCCTACCCCTGCAAAGGCCGATTGAAATTTATCCGCAAATATTGCAGTTAGCGATAAAAGGGCCAAAATAGCAATATGCCCACCTGTCATGTTAGCAGCTAATCTCATGGTTAGCGCAAATGGCTTTACTATCATTCCCATTAATTCAATCGGAATTAATAAAAAATAAATAGGCCATGCTAAGCCATGTGGTACAAGATTTTTCCAATGCTTGATAAACCCATGAGCTTTAGTGCCAGCTACAATTATTGCAAAAAAAGTTATAGTAGCTAGAGCAGCAGTTACTTGAAAATTACCGGTTGCCGTAGCGCCTCCTTTTGTAAGTGAGTACAAAAAATTGGAGTCTGTAAGACCTGAATACTTTGCTAAACCTATTACATCAAAAATGGGGATCATTCCGATTCCATTAGCAAAAAGGATAAAAAAGAAAAAAGTGAGTACAAGAGGGGTCCAGGTATTCACCCATTTAGGACCAACATTCGGCAGAACAATAGAATCTCTAATAAATTGGACAATTGCTTCAATTGCGCTTGAGGTTTTTGAGGGGCTGTAAGTTGCTTGGCGCAAGTATTTTCTGACGGGAATTATCACTGAAATAGAAACAAGGATAGCAACAATCCATAACATCACAACATGCTTGGTAACAGACATGTCTACACCAAAAATTTCATTGATTTTAATAATGGGTTTTTCTATACTAGAATTTGAAACATGGGAGATAAGGTATTCAGCAACCTGTTCAGTTACACTTTTACCTTCAAGCTTGTCGCCACCTAAAATCATTTATACTTTATTGTCTTTTAGTTTAAAAAATGAACCAATAATCATTGCTTCTAATGTATGAAACAATATAATTGAGCACAAAAAACTAAACACAAATATGCGTGTGTTAAAAGCATAAAAGTAAATAAATCCTAATAAAAAAGGCCCAAAGAACGCCATCTTAAAAATAAAGCCAAAAATCAAAATCCTTGTAGATTGAAGCGGATTCGTTTTTTTAAAATTTAAGTAAAGATAGCTTTCAATTCCATAAATAAGAAAAGGTATTAGGCTTGATAAAAAAATTTCAATTTTATTTTGATAACTTAGAAGGCTGCCAGCTATTAAAATTATTAACTCAAGATAGATGAAATACGAGATCTGCTTCATTTATTTATTTATAAACTTATACAATCCATAAAAGCCAACTATAAGACCGAGCAAAAGCCCTACAAGTAAGAAAAGTGGAAAGGTGAGAAAGTGATTATCAAGAGCATACCCGCCCATTGAAAAGATAATTATTGAGCCTAATAATGAATACGAAGCGCTAGCAGCAGGCCCTGAAAGTCTTAAAATACGCTGAAATTCATTCAAAGCCTTTCGAACGAAATCATCATTTTCTGCCATATGAAAGAGCTATTGGCTAGTCTTCTTTATTCGTTTGTTTTTCATTGTCAACCATTACGCAATGCCCTTGAAACTGAGCACCCTCTTCAATAACTAGTGTTCTATATACTATATCACCCTTAAGGTTGCATTCTGAGCCTAGTATTGCTCTATTCTCAACACGCACATTTCCATCAACCATACCTCCTATTTGCGAATCGTTGGCCTGAACATTCCCATGCACCTCTCCACCACGAGCTATGCGAACAGGCCCTTCAGATACAACATCGCCAAAAACCTTTCCATAGACAGCAACGCCTCCCTGGCAGGTAACGTTTCCCTGAATTACAGCATCTGCGCCAATCATCGTATGTACATCTTTATAATCGTTTTTACCCATAATCTATTTCACACTAATATCTGTTTTGTTTAACTCTGGAAAATATAACAAGGGATCAACTGGCTCTCCATCTTTCCATATCTCAAAATGAAGATGGGGACCAGAGCTTATTCCTGAATTTCCAGAGGTTGAAATTACATCACCACGCTTTACTTTATCATAAACTTTTACTAAAATTAATTCATTATGCCCATAATATGTAAAATATTCATTTCCATGATAAATGATTACTAAATTACCAAGCTCTGTGGTCCATCCAGAAAAAACAACTTGGCCTGATGCTGAAGCCATTACTGGCTCACCAATTGGAGCAGCAATATCAACGCCATAATGCTCTCGAATTTCTTCTTCATTTGAAACAACCATGTCTTGAGTTAATACACCATCTAATGGAAGTAGAGATGGTACATTGTTTAAATAAGACAGTTTTATTGGGTAGTCATTCATCATCTCAGTTAATCCAGCTTCAGATGAATCGCTTTCACCTAAATCCATCCCTAAGGCTTTCTGAACAACGATTTCCATTTGCTTCATTCTTTCTAAATCTCTATAAAGCTCAAGAACCTCTACTCTTTCGCCAATTACGTCGTTATATCTAGACTCCATTCTTGTATAGTCCAAAGAAAGCGGAATTAAATACATATAAGAAATTGATATGCCTATTAACATAAAAATAGTAAAAATAATAATAAAAAGAGTACTATTCCTTGATAATGAGAATCTTCTACTTTTACCATCATGATCAGGGACCACTAAAAAAGTATACCTGCTTGGTTTCATCTAGTTGTTTATACTCCTTATTAGATCCAAAATCCTATCGAGGTCTTCGTTTGTGAAATATTCAATGGAAATAGATCCCGATTTTTCATTCTTTGTATTTAACTGAACTCTAGTACCAAGGATTGAAATAAGTTCATTTTCAAGAGATAGGAGCGATTTGCTTTTTGTTTTTTTATTAGCTGACTTTTTCCCTTTAGTGGTATTCGTTTTTTTAGAGAAAATCTCAGCAGACCTAACAGACAAGCCATCTTTTAAAATTCGTTTCCAAAGTCTAAGCATTGCTTTTTTTGAGCCAGCAGCTAAAATAGCTCGAGCATGTCCAGGACTAATTTTATTTTGCTTTAGACTTTTTCTTATCTCTTGAGGGAGCTGTAATAATCTTAAGGAGTTTGTTATAGAAGAACGACTTTTTCCTACAGATTTCGCAATAGCATTTTGCGAAAAATTAAATTTATCTTGAAGTATGGCATAGGCTTCAGATTCTTCCATAGGATTAAGGTTCTCTCTTTGAATATTTTCAATGAGAGCTAATTGCATCATATCGGAATTATTTTTTACCTCCATAACATATGCAGGTATCTCTTTTAATTTTATTGAGCGAGAAGCTCTCAGTCTTCGCTCTCCAGCAATAAGGGTATAATCTCCCCCATCTTCACGTACGGTAATAGGGCTGATTACACCATTTTCTTTGATTGAAGAAGCTAAATCTTCCAGGGAGTCTTTTTTAAATTCTTTTCGTGGCTGCAGGGGGTTAGTTTTGATTTTTGAAATCAAAATATTAGAAACATTTGAAAGTTTTGAAGTTTCTGTGGTTTGAGTTGAATTTGATCTAATTAGAGCCTCAAGTCCTTTTCCAAGTCTCTTAGTTGCCATGCTTAAGAATCTCCTCTACTAAAGATAAATAATTTTGAGCTCCGGTAGAGCTAGCATCATATAAAAGTGCGGGCTTTCCAAAGCTCGGCGCCTCACTTAAACGAACATTGCGATGGATGACTGTTTCAAAAATTTTGTCTTTAAAGAAACTTTTGACCTCATCAGCAACTTGACTTGATAAATTTAGCCTGGAATCAAACATTGTCAAAAGAACGCCCTCAATCTCTAGCTTTGGATTTAAATTTTTTTGCACTAATCTAAATGTATTAAGAAGCTGTCCTAGTCCTTCAAGAGCATAGTATTCGCACTGAATTGGTATGATAATTGAATTGGAACATGTAAGTGCATTTAAAGTCAATAGCCCAAGTGAAGGAGGGCAATCAATTAAAATATAATCGTATTTTTTTCGTATTGATTTAAGTTTTTTTTCAAGCTGTCTTTCACGTGCCATTAAATTTACCAATTCAACTTCAGCCCCTACTAAATCATTCGTTGAGCCTATAATGTCTAAACATTCCAATCTGGTATTAGAAATAACTTCAGAAGCGCCCAAGTCTCCAACAATTAAATCATAAATAGAACCTTGCTTGTCGTCAACAAGAGCTTCAAGGCCAGTTGTAGCATTTGATTGAGGGTCGAGGTCAATCAACAAAGTCTTAACTTCAGACACCGCAAAACTAACTGCGAGATTAACGGAAGTTGTGGTTTTACCAACTCCACCTTTTTGATTAGTTAAAGAAACAATTTTACTCATAATATATTTTTTTACGCATTGTAAGCGGGGCTAAAGTTAGCGATTAACTTTCTGCTTAAAAAAAAGAAAATATATAGGAACACCGGTTAAAACAAAGCTTAAGTCCTGCACTGAAATATTAAACTGGAAAATTAATCGTAAGGTTACAAGCGTTATTAGTCCAATTAGGTAAACCAAAGGTAGGGCTGGGTAAAAAGGCAATCTGTATCCTTTAGCGCCTTGCCTTTTTTTTCTGAATTTAAAAAAAGCTAGGGTCGTAATTATATAAAATATGAGAATTGTAAAAACCATACCCGAGACAATTGTTTCAAAATTTTGCCTAATCACAAGAAGTGCTATACCCCAAATGCAGTGAGCTATAATTGAGTGAGTAGGGGTCCTGTATTGAGGGTGAAGGTGATTGAACCAATTAAAAAGCAATCCTTCCCGGGCCATTGCATAGTAGAGTCTGCTTGCTGACATCATAGTCCCATTAATACTTCCTGTTGCCGAAATAATAACAACTAGTGATATTGTAGCAGCGCCTATATTTCCAAATAAAATCGAGGCAGTATCTGAAGCAACAATAATACTACTCCTAACACCTTCGAGTCCTAAGACGGTGTGATAAAGAAGGTTCGCAGCTAGATATATTATTGCAATCAATGAAATGCCGTAAAACATTGTTTGAGGTATTATTTTTTTAGGATCTTTCATTTCTCCAGCAACATACCCGACTCTATCCCAACCCAAATAAGAGAATAGAACCAAAATGGACGCCGCAACAAAATTACCGACAGGACCAAGGCTTTGGGTTGGCTGTATCGCAGGTTGAAGGTTCGAAAAGTCGCTTCCATAGATGATTAGTCCTGCTGATACAAAAACAATAATTCCAAAGGTTTTAACTAGCGATGAAAACTTATTATAAAAACTCGCTCTTTGAACACCAAGATAATTTATGGCGCCAAATAAAATAATTATTAGAATGGCTATAATATTTTTTTGAAATTGATTTATATCAAAAAAATAGCCAATATAATTTGCGGTAATTAAGCTAATTCCAGCTGCGGGACTTGTTCTGATAATCAATAATTGTGCCCATCCAAATATAAATCCCCAAAATGGCCCAAAAGCTTTTGATATATATATAAACTCCCCTCCTGTATTAGGAAAACGCGATCCTAGTTCAGCATATATCAACGATCCTATGAAAACAAAAATAGTTACGATGATCCAAAGCATTAATATGCTTACAAAGGAATTTTGATATGTTGCGATTATCTGAGGAGTAGCAAAGATAGCTGAGCCAATTGTTATTCCAATCAACAATGAAATACCATCGATAAGTCCTAGCGTTTTCTTTAGTTGGGTCAAAATCTTTCTTGCAAATCAATCAGTGTTTTAGGGGAAATTTGTTTAGCCATAAAAATGCGTCTAAAATTAAACAGTGGAACGAAATAGCGCTCAAACCTAAGATTGAATAGAAGTGTAAATTGCTATTTTTGACTTCAGTTGCACTGGCTAAACCTATCATAATTAAAAAAACAGAGGCTCCTGTAAGCCACAGCTCAAATTGAACAAGGCTCCAGTGAAATTTTGAACCAGATTCCATGTATAGAAATGTGGTATGTATCCACAATGCGGCTGTTGTAAGGAAGACTATTAAAAGAACTTTAATAAATTTATAATCGAATTTTCCCCAAAAAAAATTTAGGCTCAACCCTTCATCAAATATTAAATAATACATTGCAAAGCAATAGCCAAACGCAGAAATAAACATAAATGTAGTTATCCAAAGTCTTAGGTTTTCTGGGACTCCACCCCATAGCTCATTTCTTGTCTCAGGGTTATTAATAAGAGCAATAGCATATCCTCCAAGTACAGCAATTCCTCCAATGATATTTATTAATAAAAATTGTGTTTGAACGCGCATGAACTAAACTTAACCTCTTTAGTTAATTCCATTGTGTATAGTAAGTATAACCCATTAAATTTTTCTTAACAATCAATGAATATAAAAAACTTATGAAAGCCCTTGTCAAGCATAGTCCAAAAGAAGGGATTTGGATGGAAGATGTTATTATTCCTGAATGCGGTGTTAACGATGTAAAGATCAAAATTACTCACACTGCAATATGTGGAACAGATATGCATATATATAATTGGGATGAATGGGCTCAAAAAAACCTAAATCTTCCTTTAACTATTGGGCATGAGTTTTGTGGAGTTGTCGATGAAATTGGCTCAGCAGTTACTCAGTATAGAATTGGTGATCGTGTGTCAGGCGAAGGGCATTTAACCTGCAAAAACTGTAGAAACTGTAGAGCTGGAAAGCAGCATTTATGCCATAAAACAATCGGGGTAGGAATTCATCGAAATGGTGCCTTTGCGGAATATTTGGTAATTCCTGAATCAAACGTTTGGCCTATTCATAATGATATACCATCTGAAATTGCTTCTTTCTTCGACCCGTTTGGGAATGCAGTTCATACTGCCTTATCGTATAGATTGACAGGCGAAGATGTTTTGATTTCTGGAGCTGGTCCGATCGGAATAATGGCCGGAGCTATATGCAAATTTTCTGGTTCTAGAAACGTGGTAATTACGGATGTTAATGATTACAGACTAGATTTAGCTGTTAAGCTTGGAGCAACAAAAGCAATTAATCCAAAAAAGGCAAGGCTCGAAGATGTATTTAAAGAGTTAGGCATTAATCATGGTTTTGATGTAGGTCTTGAGATGTCAGGCAATCCTGAGGCATTCAATCAAATGATAGATAAAATGTACAATGGGGGAAATATTGCATTACTGGGCATTCTACCAAATTCAACAAAGATTAATTGGGGCAACGTTATTTTCAAGGGATTAAATATTAAAGGGATTTATGGGAGAGAAATGTTTGATACTTGGCATAAAATGACTCAAATGCTAAGAAGTGGCTTGTCAATTTCTGATGTTTTAACTCATCGATTTAATATTGATGACTTTAATGATGCTTTTGAAGTGTTAAAATCCGGTAATTGCGGAAAGGTGATATTGGAATGGTAGATTCCTATAAAAAAATAATATCCGATATTAAAGACGAGGGGCTTTACAAAGCTGAAAGAACAATAACTTCAACTCAGAATATTGAGATATCTACTGAACAAGATTCAAATGTATTAAATTTTTGTGCAAATAATTATTTAGGGCTAGCAAACAATCAAGAAATTATTGCAACCGCAAAAAAAGCTTTAGACGATTATGGCTTTGGAATGGCCTCCGTTCGGTTTATTTGTGGTACACAGACTGTCCATAAAAACCTTGAGAAAGTCATTTCACATTACTTTAGTAGCGATGATACTATTTTATATACTTCTTGCTTTGATGCAAACGGTGGTCTTTTTGAAACTCTATTAACAGATAAAGATGCTGTGATTTCGGATTCACTTAATCATGCATCAATTATCGATGGAATAAGGCTGTGTAAGGCTGAACGATTTCGTTACAAAAATAGCGATATGGAGGATTTAGAAAAACAATTACGTAATTCACAAAATGCAAATATTCGAATGATTGCAACTGATGGAGTTTTCTCGATGGATGGCTATATAGCAAAGCTGGACCAGATAACTGTTTTAGCAAAAAAATATGATGCTTTGGTGATGGTTGATGATTGTCATGCAACAGGTTTTCTAGGTAAAACTGGAAGAGGTTCTGCGGAATATCACAATGTTATGGATAAAATTGATCTTTGGACTTCTACACTTGGCAAGGCGCTTGGAGGAGCCTCTGGAGGATTTACTACAGGCAAAAAAGAACTGATCGATATACTTCGTCAACGATCTCGACCATATTTATTTTCGAATACGCTTTCTCCATCCATAGCTGCTGCAGGAATTAAGGCCTTTGAAATGCTTTCTGATTCAACCTTACTCAGAGACAAACTTGAAAAAAATACTAAATACTTTCGAAGCGAGATTACAAAGATTGGGTTTGATATTAAAAAGGGTACGCACCCAATAGTACCAATTATGATTTACAATGCTAAAATTGCCCAACAAATGGCAAGTGATCTTCTTGAGGAGGGAATTTATGTAGTTGGTTTCTTCTATCCGGTTGTACCTAAAGATGAAGCAAGGATAAGAGTCCAAATATCTGCAGCAATGTCTAAAAAGCACATTGATCATGCGATCAGTGCTTTTGAAAAAGCTGGAAAAAGATTTAAAATTATTTAATTAATGATTGACTTGCTTGTTCAATATTAAATACAAGAGTATATTCCCCGTCTCAAATGTAATTAAATTATAAATTATGCAAAATAATCTAACACCACGCTTTTTACTAATAGGATTAGTCCTTGTTTGGGGGCTTTGGTCTTTATGGCCAA
The DNA here is from genome assembly GCA_913049685.1 of uncultured Fidelibacterota bacterium. GTDB lineage: Bacteria > Fidelibacterota > Marinisomatia > Marinisomatales > TCS55 > TMED108. The sequence continues at coordinate 26,598 of CAJWZD010000011.1, read as the reverse complement.
CATTTAAGCTTCAAACATTATCTGAAAGTGAAAAAACCGCTCTTTCCGAGCAAGGCGAACTGTTAAATATAGAAACTCGCGCGATCAAACAAGGTCTTGACCTTAAGGGTGGAATGTATATCGCACTTGAGGTAGACATACCAACCCTTGTTGAAAATATTGCTATAAATAAAGATCGAAAGCTTACTTCTGTTTTTGAGACCACACGTGAAAAGATATTAATATCACCAGAAACTGACTTCTTTGACAGTTTTTCAAATCTTGTCGAAGAAAGACAAGTTAAACTATCCAGATATTATTACGATTACGGATCAAACACCAATGATATTATAACAGCTCTAAAAACGGAGGCAGAAGATGCAATTGATCGTGTTCTTGAAATTCTTCAAAACCGTATTGATCAATTTGGGGTAGCTGAACCTACTATTCAAAAACAGGGCACTCAGCGAATTATTGTTGAGCTGGCAGGTGTTCAAAATTCTGAAAGAGCACGCGCACTACTTGAAAGCACTGCATTGCTTGAATTTTATCTTGTTAAAGACATTACTACGACTAATGACTTCATGATTAAAGTTGATCAAATTCTCAAAAAGGATAAGTCAATCTCGAAAACTGCCAAGGAAATAGAACCTATAGAAAATAAAGAAGATTCTGAATCAAGTAGCGATAAAGCTGTTTCGGTCAGTGAGCTTTTTGGTGCTGATGAATCAAGCAGTAAAAATGATTCTGCTATTGTTGACCAAGATATGTTTGCTGAACGACCCTTTTCATCCTTATTAAGGAATTTAGGTAATTCCATAGGTGTTCCTGAAAAAAATGTTTTTACAGTAAGAAAGTTTATCTCTAAATCTGAAGTCGCCGATAGATTGGCGTCGATTGGTGCAAATTTTCTATTTAGTCATAAAGCTGAGGAATACGTTCTAAACGATGGCTCTGTTGAAAGTATGTACACTCTTTATCTTGTAGATGACCAGGCAGAATTAACTGGCGGTGTTGTTGAAGAGGCTAAAGCTAACTTAGGACCGCAAGGAACAACGTCTGCTGGTCAACCTATAGTCAACCTTTCAATGAATTCAGATGGGTCTAGAAAATGGGCGATAATGACTGGCTCAAATGTTGGAAGGCAGGTAGCGATCGTGCTTGATAATAAAGTACATATGGCTCCAAATATTAGAGAGAAAATATCTGGAGGAGGCACCTTAATTGAAGGATTTGCAAATATAGATGAAGCTAAAGATATAGCTATTGTATTAAGAGCCGGTGCACTACCTGCACCAGTAGAAATAATTGAAGAAAGAGTTGTTGGCCCATCTCTAGGAGCAGAATCGGTTAAGAGAGGGACGCAATCTGTCCTTATTGGCTTAACAATTGTATTGATCTTTATATTATTTTATTACCGCACAGCGGGAAGCATTGCTGACTTTGCGCTTATATGGAACCTAGTACTAGTACTGGCAATACTTGCCTCACTTCAAGCCACATTAACATTACCTGGAATTGCGGGATTAATCTTAACTGTTGGTATGTCAATTGATGCAAATGTGATTATTTTTGAACGTATCAGAGAAGAGCTCGATAAAGGTAAGACAGCAAAAGCGGCTATTGATGGTGGATACAATCGAGCTTTAACTACGATTGTTGATGCTAACATGACTACTTTAATTGCTGCAGTTGTTTTATGGCAATTTGGCACTGGCCCAATTCGCGGCTTTGCAACAGTTCTCTTTTGGGGAATACTAATTTCAATGTTTACTGCAATTTTTGTAACACGAACCATTTTTAATGCATTTGTAAGTCGTAAAGGTTTTAAAAAACTAAACATATGAGAATTTTAAAAAATTCAAACTTTGACTTTATGAGCAAGAAGATTTTCGCACTAGGATTATCCGGTCTAATTGTTTTTGCTGGAATATTCTCTCTGCTTATTAATGGAGGACCAAAGCTGAGCATTGATTTCAAGGGTGGCACTTTAGTAGCAGTTCAATACAATAATGAGATTAAAGTAGAAGATGTTCGGTCTAAAATGAGCAATATTAACATCGACGGTCAACAATTTGACTTTAGCAAAGAGGAGGTTAAGCATTTTGGTAGTAAAAGCGCCGTATCAATTCGCGTTCCACATATTGATAATTCACCATCAAATTTTGCGCAAAAAATCGCAGATCATTTATTCCAATCTTTCCCAAATGAAGTTCCTGATAGCATGACAGAATTTGTTCTAAGTAAAGGTAAAATCAGTCCTAAAATAGGCTCTGAGCTTAGCGGTAAAGCTGTTATGGCGATATTCTCGGCTTTGACTCTTATTCTATTGTATATCTCTGTTCGATTTGAATTTAAATTTGCTTTAGGAGCAATTGCTGCTTTAGCCCACGATATTCTCATTACCCTTGGAATATTTTCATTGCTATCCTATGAAATCAGTCTGCCAATCATTGCTGCATTTTTAACGATTGTTGGATATTCATTGAACGATACTATTGTAATTTTTGATAGAATTCGTGAAAACTTGAAATCTTCGAGGAATCAAGCATATTCGGTAATCGTAAATAACAGCATCAATGAATCGCTTTCAAGAACAGTGATAACTTCACTTACAACATTTGTTGTCGTTTTCATTTTATGGGTTTTCGGTGGAGAAGTAATACACAATTTTGCTTTTGCTATGATTGTAGGTGTTATTGTTGGTACATATTCATCAATTTATATTGCAAGCACTTTGGTTATATATCTACATGAAAAATCAATCAAATAGCTCTTTCTATCAAGATTTTAGATTTTCTCTGGCTCTGAATTAATCAGGGCCTTTTTTTTATGAAGACTAAAATATATTTCTTCTATGCATTGATGTGTATTTTGTGGGGATTTACATGGATGTATCTCAAAATAAGTCTTGAAGATATGCCTATTTTCAAAGGGCTTTCTATTCGGTTTATTTGTGCTGGTGTTATTTTTTGGATAGCTTATTTCATAAATCGAGAAAAGGTTAGGCTTTCTAAAGATCTTAAGCGTGTTTATGCTTTGTTTACTCTATTTAATTTTTCATTATGCTATTATCTGACTTACTGGGGCACTAAGTTTGTTTTTTCGAACCTAGGCGCTATTCTTTGGAGCCTATTGCCATTATGTGTAGCATTTATGGCTCATTTTTATTTACCAGATGATAAGCTAACAAAAAGAAAATCAGCCGGAATGATCATTGGGCTCATGGGAACCATACTGCTTTTTTATAATAAAGACATGCTAGGGCAAGGGCAAACCTCGATCGGTCTTCTTGCGATCCTACTTTCTGTCGTTCTTGCAGCATGGCCAAATGTTAATCTAAAAATGCAAAAAAATAAAATAAATTCTTACCATTTAAATGCTGTGGGGATGACTATTTCAGGTTTGATATTTTTGGTCTTTGCTATGATTTTTGAAAACCAAATAAATATACCATTAGATGGTAAAAATATTTTTGCAATTTTTTTTCTTACCGTCCCTGGAACAGTGGTGACGTGGGGTATTTATATTTGGCTTTTTAATCATCTTCCAGTTACACAAATAAGCTATACGGCATTCTATCCTCCTATAATTGCTACATTTGTAGGTTGGGTTTTTTTAGATGAAGCTTTGCCATTTCTTGCGATCTTAGGATCAACGTTTATCATTCTTGGTGGATACCTTGTAAGCTCACCTTCGCGGAATTGAAAGGAAGGTGAACTAATCGAATATAAACATGCTTTAATAAATACCCCTATTGGTGAACTATTATTAATATCTAAAAACAATCAACTTTGCCAATTAGTTTTTGAAAATAGAATATCAACATATCTCAAAAATGCTGAGTTGAGAAAAAAGAGAATTTCCAACGATAATCTAGATAAATGCTTAACTAGCTCAATTAGTCAAATCAGAGAATACTTTACTAATCAAAGAAAAACTTTTAATATTAAACTTGAAATGCCTATGCCCCCCTTTTACGGCAAAGTGTTGAAAGAAGTAAGAAATATTCCATATGGTGAAGTACGTTCATATAAAGACATAGCCGGTAAAGTGGGTAGTCCAAATGCGTATAGAGCTACAGCAACAGCAAATGCTAAAAATATGATACCTATAATTATTCCATGCCATAGGGTCATTGGAAAAAATGGTGATTTAGGTGGATATGGTGGCGGATTAAAAATAAAAAAATATCTTCTGAAGATGGAAGGTGTCATTTAACTTTTAGATAAGTATTAACATGTGGCAAACAATTAAAAGACGTATTTTTGCAGGGCTTATAGCTCTAATGCCAATAATGGCTACTTATTGGATTATAAGACTCTTGTTCGATTTCTTGGATCGATTTTCTGGACCCCTCTTAAAAACAATAGGTATTGAAATTCCTGGGTTAGGAATAATTCTAACTATTTTATTTATATTTATAATTGGTCTTTTCGTAACAAATGTACTTGGTAGAACTGTTCTACGATGGAGCGAAATTGTTGTAGCAAAAGTTCCTATTGTAAGTACGATTTATAATTCAATTAAGCAAATTACAGGTGCTTTTTCTGGGTCAACAGCAAAATCGTTTCAACGCGTTGTTTTAATCGAATATCCAAGAAAATTTCTTTGGACTATGGCATTTGTGACAAATGAGTCAAAAAATAAACATGGTGATATATTTTACCACTTATTTGTACCAACTACACCCAATCCAACATCTGGAGTGTTCATCATTGTGCCGAAAAATGATGCTATCCATCCAGATGTTTCAGTGGAATCTGGTTTAAAAACCATCGTTTCAGGGGGAATTATAAATGACAAAGTGTCAATTAGTGATAAGCTTCCTAAAATAGATGGATAAATGGGCATAAACTACATTGACGGAATTCGGTTAAATCGATCAATAACGGTAAGACTTAAAAAAAGCTATATCCAGACAAGACAATCTAAATAAAATCAATGTATTCCCCGCATCAGATGGAGTCAAATGTAATTACTGCAGAAATGGGTCCTGCCCTTGCATTTCACTCTGGACCGGTGGATTGGTTTTTTCAATTCAAGCTTTTTAGGAGAATAATCAGTGGTTGAGCAATTTTATTTATTTTTATTAATTATCATAAGCTATCTAGCTGGTTCTACGCCCACAAGCATAATTATAGGAAAATACGTTAGAGGTATTGATATAAGGGAACATGGGAGTGGTAATGCAGGAGGAACAAATGTCTATAGATTATTGGGATGGAAACCTGCGATTTTTGTTATTCTTGTTGATATTTTTAAGGGATGGTTCCCTTCTGTAGTCTTAGCTCAAATTTTTTTTGAGATTCAATCTGTACAAGATTTTGGAGTAGTTCAAATTCTTTGTGGATTTTCAGCGGTTTTAGGACATACATATACCATTTTTGCTGGATTTAAAGGGGGGAAAGGCGTTGGAACGTTAGGAGGGATGATGATTGCTTTATTTCCGTCAGTTTTTCCGTTTTGCTTAGGTATTGCGATTATTACAATTATTTTTACAGGGTATGTATCTTTAGCATCCATTATTGCTTCATGTTCATTACCCGTTTTGCTTATTTTGCTTCCCCCCTTTCTTGATTCAAACCCAGCACCACTTTCAATTATGATTTTTAGTCTTTTAGTTCCGTGGTTTATAATTTTTACGCACAGAAGCAATATTCAACGATTAAGAGATGGCTCTGAAAATCAATTCAAAAAAGCTATGATTTTTAATAAAGGAGAAGAGTAATGAAAAATAAAAAAGAAATTGCATTTGATTGGCTTAAAAGATATACCGGAACGGACCCCAATACATATGGAGATTGGATTCTTCTCACAAATTTTCAAAATTACGTTGATAAGTTTGCAACACGATTCAATGTTGAGATTAATGGATTAGGAGGCCCTATGACATCAGCAATTAACTCAGAGGGTTTAAGTATAATAAACTTTGGAATTGGAAGTGCGAACGCTGCAACTATTATGGATCTACTTTCCTGTATAAACCCAAAAGGAGTTCTGTTTTTAGGAAAATGCGGTGGTCTTAAAAAAACTACTGATATTGGGCATTTTATTCTTCCAACAGCTGCCATTAGAGGAGAGGGAACAAGCAATGATTATTTTCCTCAAGAAGTCCCAGCGATGCCTTCGTTCAAGCTACATAAATATGTCTCAGACATTCTTGTTGATAAAAATATTGAATATAGAACAGGAGTAGTCTATTCAACAAATAGACGAGTATGGGAGCATGATGAAAAGTTTAAAAAATACCTCCGCAAAGTCCGTGTTATGGGTATAGATATGGAAACTGCGACAATTTTTATTACTGGTTTTTCTAACGAAATTAATCGAGGCGCTTTATTGCTTGTTAGTGATACTCCGATGGTTCCAGAAGGCATCAAAACGCAAGAGAAAGATCAAGAAGTTACCAGAAAATATGTCGATATGCATATCGACATGGGTATTGAGGCAATGACAAGGATTGGCGACGAGGGTGAGCAAATAAAGCACTTCAAGTACTAAATAAGAAATGCTAAAATAATTATCTTTCTATGCGCTGTCAACTAGCAGAGGAATTCCACTCTTCATATTTTGCTTTTTTGCTAATTCACGCTCTTCATCACTAGCAAATTTTTGATCCCAATCAACTAATTTCTTGGCCATAATTCTATGAAATAAAAAAGGGGCAAATAAGCCTAAATAAATCATAGACAGATAACCTTGAGGCATTGTTGGGGAATTAGTATAGGGTTTTAACTCCCAATATTTAAGATGTGATTTCTCATGATGAGATGAATGTCTGGTGACATTAAATAAGTACAAACTGCTTAGCGTAGCATTAGAATTCCATGAATGTTTGGGTTTTACAGGCGTACCTACAACTCTCACCAATCCATAATGCTCAGCAAAGTTAATAAGCTCTAGAAGAGATTTTGCAATAAAAGCGATTAGAAGAAAGCTTAATACCCCTGAAGTACCGCCAATAAGAAATGCAAAAAATGTCAAAAATAAGCTTCTGGTATACCCTATTAACATTCTATTATTATAACTAAACGACAATTTTTTTGCCAATCTTAAACGATTTATCTCAATTACCCAAGCGTCTCTGTGTTCTCTGAACATAGCACGAAGAATAAACCTGTAAATATTCTCACCTCTTTTTCCAGTTGCTGGATCAATTGAGGTTGCTACATTTTTATGATGACCATAGACGTGTTCAACGGCAAATGTACAATCCCAAGAAAACGCAAGAAGCCAATTGCCAAAAAACATATCGAGCCTACTTTTTGTTCGATGGACAAGCTCATGTCCAGTTACAGTTCCCATAATACCAATAAATAAACCGGAAAGAAAAACAAGCGAAACCTGATCAATAAAAGTAAAAGAATTTCTGATTGCTATAAGATTGAAATAGTAGGAGTCATTTAAAATAATGCTTAAAAGTGACGATGATTCTTTTGTCAAAGAAAAAATAGACAGATATATAAATGTGGACAATAGAGGAAGATTAATATAGATAGGTAAATTTAATAAGGAAGGGTATTTAAAAATTTCTACAGACTTATTTTGGTTAAAAAACAAGTCGCCTAATATGATAAAAAGAGAAAATCCTATCAAAAAAGCTGTAGGGTAATGTGCGCCATTTGATATACAAAAAAGAGCAGCAATTATTGTAGCTGGAGAAATAAAATATTTTAAATATTTCATAATTACAAATTTATATAGAATTATAAATTATATCATAAATTTATTCTGAAGAATATTTTTCTTTTCTTTTCATGGTTATTCTTTTATTTTGATCAAGCTCCATTTTTCTGAGCCTAATGTTGTTTGGAGTAACCTCTACTAGTTCATCCTCTGCTATAAACTCTATAAATTGATCTAATGATAAACGTCGGGGCGGTCTAATGGTGACTGTGTTGTCTGATCCTGCAGCTCTCATATTTGTTAACTTTTTTTCACGACAAATATTCACATTTAAATCTCCCTCTCTATTCCTCTCTCCAATAACCATTCCGTCATAAACATCTGTACCTACAGAAGTGAAAAGCTCACCCCTATCTGACATTCCAACACATGCATACGTTGTTACTTTTCCAGAGCGATCCGCAACTAAGGCACCTGTAATGCGTTGTGGGATTAATCCAAACCAAGACTGAAATCCCTCAACTAAGGTATTCATGATTCCAGCTCCTTGCGTGTCAGTCATAAATTGAGACCTAAAACCAATTAAACCTCTTGAAGGTATAAGGAATTCTAAATTAACTCTTCCACTCCCATGGTTCTGAAGATTTGTCATTTTACCTTTCCTTGTTGACAGCTTTTCAGTGATTACACCTACCTTATCCTCAGGGATATCTAAATAGACTCTTTCCATTGGCTCTAATATCTTACCATCTTCCTCTTTTGTTATTACTTTTGGTTTTGACACCATGAATTCATATCCTTCTCTTCGCATAGTCTCTATGAGGACAGCCATTTGCAATTCCCCTCTACCTCGCACTTCGAAAACGTCAGGTCTTTCAGTTGGGATTACTTGCAGTGATACATTGCTTAAAATTTCTTTATTCAATCGTTCAGAAATATGCCTAGAGGTTAAATATTTTCCATCTTGTCCCGCAAAAGGACTGTCATTTACGTAAAATAACATTGATACTGTAGGTTCGTCTACCTCAATCCTTGGTAACGGCTCAGGATTTTCGTTATCTGATACGGTATCTCCAATGCTTATGTTTTCAATACCAGAAAAAGCTATAATGTCTCCTGACTCCACTTTATCAACGGGTACCCTATTTAAACCTCTGAAAGTATAAAGAGCTGAAAATTTTTGATTTGAGCTTGTCTCACCTTTTTTGCAAAGCGCATAATTTGAGTTTAGAGAAAGCGTGCCATTATTTAAACGTCCAACAGCAATTTGCCCTACATAGGAATCATAATCTAAGCTTGTAACTAAAAACTGCGAAACACCGTCATCTGAAACATTCGGACCCTCAATCTTTGAAATGATCGTTTCAAAAAGTGGAGTTAGATTTTTTGAGGTATCTCCTAATTCTAAATGGGCAATTCCTGACTTCGCGTCAGTAAATAAAATAGGAAATTCAATCTGGTCATCGGAAGCATCAAGATCAATAAATAAATCGTAAACCTCATTTATCACCTCATCTATACGCGCATCAGGTCTATCGATTTTATTAATGATAACAATAATTGGTAAGGATTTTTCCAATGCTTTTCTTAAAACAAATCTAGTTTGAGGGAGAGGGCCTTCACTAGAATCAACTAAAAGCAACGCTCCATCCACTAAATTCAAACTTCTTTCAACTTCACCTCCAAAATCAGCATGACCAGGTGTATCAAGGATATTTATCTTAATATCATTAAAATAAATTGCGGTATTCTTTGCCGTAATTGTTATACCTCGCTCTTTTTCAAGGTCCATTGAATCCATGACTCTATCCTCAACGGACTGATGCTCTTTAAAGGTTCCACTTTGTTTCAACATTCCATCAACAAGAGTAGTTTTTCCATGGTCAACGTGCGCGATAATTGCAATATTTCTAAATTTATTTTTTATCATATTTATATTTTGTGTCCTATCTCAAGATGTATAGCTCTTTGCGCTAACTTATTCCTATAAAAGCCCCAACCATAATCTATGCGAATAATGCTGGGCCATGGCCCCTGGAATTGAAAAGAAAAACCTGTGCTTCCGATTCCTTCAGTTTTAAATAATTTTGCAAAATGATCGGATGTAGTAGCGCCATAATCAATAAAAGACGCAACTGTTATTCCAAACTCATAACGATCTGCAATAACCTTTCTTGGGATAACAATTTTTCTAATCTCAACAGAGGAATAAAAACTGTTAAAGCCAAATCGATATTTCTGGTTAGTGTCACTAAATACTAATCGATTTGGATAGGAAAAACCTCTTACTGTGTTGCCGCTACCCATCGCAGAAAGGAATCGTTGATCTTTAATCCCAATATTCATTTGCGAAGTTGCGCCCCATGCTAAAATTAATGGTTTGTCTGTTTTAGAATTATTTAATTGCTTATAAATACTTAGCGACTGAATCCAAGTAATGTTTCTTTCAATTTTACCATTAATATCAAATCGACTAAAAAACATTTCTCTAAGTAGAACACCTTTTCTTGGGTTATCGTATAAATCGCGGGTGTCATAAGCAAAAGATCCTTGAGGGGCAATATATTGGTACTTTGAAAATATGGTATCAGTAATGAAATGAAACTCTTCTAATTCAAACCCTATAGAGGTTTTTCGTTGATATCCAAAATATCTACCAACGTTCATTTCGAAACTTTTAATTTCAATATTGTAATTTAAAAATGGATGATCGTATTTATTTTTTACTATATCAGATCCAAATGATATATGGTCTCCTGAAATCCATGGGTTTGAATATGCGAATGCAATAGTATTAAATCCTCCTGTTGAAAATCCAAATCCTATTTGTTCATTTCGACCGCGAAAATTTTTAAGAAACCCTCCTCCAGTAAAGGACCAGCCAGTTTTTTCATCATATACTGGTGCACCTAAACCAATAAATCTTCCTCCAAAAAAATCATCATTTTCAATAATTCTGTATTCTAAGATAACCGATCTATCTTCAAGGGGAATAGCTTTCCATTCAACATCAGCAAATATGCCTAGATTAATTAATCTATTTTTATCTGCCTCCGCAATGGCGCTATCCAAGGAAGTACCTACGGCATGCTGAATTTCTCTTTCAATGACATAATCTTTTGTAAATGTATTGCCTTTATAAGTTATGTCTGAAACGTTCAGGTTCTGACTATATCCCAAAAGCGGGATAATAAAAATAATGACCCGGAAGTTCATATTTTAAGCAGAGATTAAAAATCGATTGATCTTAATAAAAGCTTTTTCTGATATTCAATTCCCTCAATAGAATACATATCATCAATTGCGATTAATAATTTTTTATCTACCTCGGGGCTGTTCATTTGAATTTGAACATTACGCGAATCAAGATCTCTGACCTTCATAATGGTTTTTTTATTTTCATAATGATGAAATCCGTCAGAAAATTCCTTAGGAGTTCCATAATTCATTAAGAACTTATATTTAATAATATCATCAGAAGTAAGTTGAGGAAAACCGGTTGGCTTGAGCTCAACAGCGCGAACTAAGGAATTCATTATATAGTGAGATGGTTCATGATTTGTAGGGCTGTATATACTATTGATATTCATAAAGTGAAGCTCAACTCTTTCTATCGTAAGGCGAGTAATAATCTGAAAATATACTTTCGCTCTTTTTAATGGAACTTTGTAGCCCGTTGGTAGATCGATAACTTCTTCCCAATATTCAACAGATTGAGCAGAATCTAAAACATTTGACATAACCGTTGGAAGAGACATCCCCCATTTTGCGACAGGATGCCTATCAACGGTCCAGCCTTCGGGTAGATTTTGAACAAGAGGTTTAGGTCTTTTGACTGGGGCTCTTCGTGTTGATAGTTTTTTTTGAACCTCTTCAGGCTTTGGTGTTACTGTTTTTTTCTGAGGCGCAGGTTTTGGTTCTGGAATTTTATTGCGCTGAAATAATGTCCTGGGATTTGATGAGCAACTAATTAATAGCAAAACTAAGGATGGTAGAGCAATAAACAATAAACGTTTCACAATACTAGCTCATCTTAAAAGGACTTCGCTCAGGAATTTTATTTCCACGATGGCAAGTCCAACAAGACACTTCCTTAAAATTTAAATTAGCCATTACACTGTTGGCGTTTTGCGTCATTTTAATCATTTCGCGCGCAACAATTTTATTGGCTTTTTTATCACTTGTGTAATCATTTGGTATGTGGCAAAAACTACACTTTACTCCAAGTTCTTTTGTGATAGTCTTCATATAGCTAACCAATTCCCGCTTTTCCTTGAATGGTAGCACTTTAACGTTCTTTAAATCAGATTTTTGACCAAACGCTACAGCTACCAACAAGAAAACAATGGTTAATTTTTTTATCACTAAACTTTTCTTCACGTTAATTAAGAACTAGGGATAAACCTTTGTTTTTATATCTCTTTCCTTTTTTTAATGGGAAGAATACATCCCTAATTTAACAATCAAAGGATGGAAAGAAATACAAAACATTTTTTTTAATAAAATGATATTTTTTATAAAATTCGTATACAAACAAAAAAGCCTCCACGTTAAGCGGAGGCTTTTTGTCGAGGATTTGAATGATTTATTTCTTGCGTCCTCTCGCCATTGGAGAGCGAGCAACGTCACCATTCTTATCAATGAAGTAAAGATAGCCTGCTTCACGTGTTACGCCAGCATCTGCTACTTTTTCTGCATTTCCGCCACCTTTACCTGCACGAGCCATCTGTGAACGGGATACGTTACCATTCTTATCAAGATAGTATAAATATCCAGACTCTTTTTGGACTCCTGTTTTTGCTACAACTTCAGCCATAATGTGACCTCCTTTAGTGGGTTATTATTTACTGAATGTTACAATTATACACATATTGTACGGTTTTTAGTGTGTAAAATGCAAGAAATTAATCCTCGAGAGACCGACGAGAAAAAAAAGACGTTTTTTGCTTATTCTATGATATCTGCAAGGCTTAAGTTAGGCACTAAATTTTTTAAACCATATGCCCCGGTAGCTCAGCTGGATAGAGCAACGGACTTCTAATCCGTAGGTCGGAGGTTCGAATCCTCTCCGGGGTACAAAAAGTAAAACCCTCCTTTTGGAGGGTTTTATTATAAAACTACCTCAAACCATTAATATCAAATCGTGATAGAAAATTCCATATTATATGATTTGTTGATAAACCATTTCGGGAAATATTTAGCCATACATGATCTCCACCTACAACCTTGTAATGTTCAACCATGGGGCCGTATCGCTTGAATTCAATTGTTTGACTGCCTGCGTTATATGTTTCTACAACTGCTAGACCTGCAAAATTATTTTTAGTGGACCAGTAAGTATTCAATTCATCGATATCAAAGTAATAGCCATTTAAACCATATTCATATGGCCTGGAATAATCATTGGTTCCATGAATGCTCATTATTGCTACAGCGCTTGGATTTGAATTTTCAGCGGTGTGCCTATCAAGCAACCCTGATACCGAAGCAACTGCTGCAATTTTTTCGCTCCGCACGCATGCTAACGCTAAAGAAATATCAGCGCCATTTGAAAAACCAGTTGCATACACTCGGGATGTATCAACTCCATAGATATAATCATTATTTATTCTTTCTATCATAGCATCTACAAACCCAAAATCGTCTACAAACATCTTGGTTAGAGGGTTTGTTGGCAATGAGCTATTCCATGTACTTCCGAAAGTTCCTTGTGGATATACTAAAATAAAATTAGCTGTATCAGCGATTGGCCTAAAGTCAGCAATGTATACCTGACCACTTGCAGATCCAGTTCCACCATGAAAATTGAATAAGAGAGGAGCTGGAAGTTTTGATGAGATATAAATTTCAGGGATATATGTCAAGTAGGTTCTAATTTCTTCTTCGTGTGTAAGCGTGTCTGTATAAAAACCACTTACTGATGTGAAATCTCCAGATTTTTCTCCACTGACTTTATCATTTTCATTGGACGTGGTATCTTCATCTTGGCACGACATAATTATTGATGCAAAAACTATAGTAAGAATGAATTTAATTTTCATGAAATGCTGATTCCCCGCATATTTTTTGATTTAGTTTTAATTACTACAAACACCTTGAGTATATGAGTTCACACCCGCAACAGACGCTTTACAACTATTTGAATATGTTACCGCATCACAGCCACACACCGGATCGTAGACTTCAATACATGGATTATTTGAAATCTTAGAGCTATCAATACAGCCTTCATTAATTTGACTAAATGAATGAACAAAATATCCTATCTCTTCATCAGCAATCATTTCATCAATGTCAAAAAATATTTCCTCTGGATAACCATATTTTGAGTTGAATTTCAATGTTTTTTTATAGGGGTTTTCCAATAATTTTTCATCTATAAAGCTAAACAATTCATCAACTGTTTTTGCATGCCAAAATGTACTATCTAGATCTGGATTTGCATATGAACTACCATTAGCGTTGATAAGAGATATTTTCCCATCATCAACGCGGATATCTATGTCTGGAGTTGGTATACAATAACAAACGATATTCAGGTTCATTCGGTAGGATTTTAGATTGTGTGAATTCCATTTTTCTTGGGATTCTTCAAGAGCTGAAATATTTGACTTAGAATCTTCACAAGAGAAAACGAAAAAAATTAAAGCAACATGATATAAGTGTTTATAATTCACGTCTTATTTTTTGAATTTTACAGCAGTCCCATACACCAATAGTTCTGCGGTTCCAGATAATATCATTGATGTTTGAAACCGGACACCAACAACTGCATCTGCACCCAGCTCATTTGCTCTATCTTTCATTCTCATTAAAGCCTGCTCTCTAGATTCAGCCATCATTGATGTATATTCTTTAATCTCTCCACCCATGATCGTTCTAAACATAGCTTGAATATCTTTCCCAACATGTCTTGCCCTAATGGTATTTCCAATCACGGTTCCTAGATGTTTATCAATTTCATTACCTGACACATTTTCAGTAGTTGTAATAATCACTGTTTAATTCCTCTAAAAGGCTCGTCATCAGCATCATCACGATTTTCTTTAAAAAACTTCAATGCAAGCATAGCTGCACCTCCAACCACTAAAATTGCGCCAAGCCCAAGAAAAAAGTCACTCAATATAAAACTGATTATTTCAGTAATAAATTTCAATGCTAAGATTACTGCTCCAGCAATAATTAAATAGACCGCTAATTGTTTTGTTTCCATAAGCACTCCCTAAAATAGTAAAAATACAATAATAAATATAACAGACTTAAATTTGTTCTTAAAAGATAATTAAATTCTTTTACTTATGAGCTATTCCGATTATTCAATTCGATCTTTTACTGGGGGATTCGATAAAAATTTAACATATCTAGTTACGTGCATGCGCACAAGTAATCAGTTTCTGGTGGATGCATCTGTTCCGTTAAAAAAAATCTCTTCATTTGTCAATCGTAGAGGACTGATTACCCTTTTCATTACGCATACACATCGGGATCACTGCGCCTTTATCGATGAATATGTTGATGCGTTTCCAAATCTAGTAACAATAGTTTTCAAGGATTCACAGGACAAGATAAAGTGTAACTATGTCAAACCAGTTAACAACGGGGACATTGTTTCTGTTGGTCAGCTTAATCTAGAAATCATTCATACGCCCGGTCATTATCCAGATTCAATATGCTATCTATTAGATGATGTGCTATTTACAGGTGACACATTATTCGTTGGAAGAACAGGCAGGACAATTGACAAAAAAAGCGACACAAGAGATTTATATAAATCGGTGTACAATAAAATACTTACCCTACCAGACAAAATTACCATATATCCGGGTCATGATTATGGCCCAAGATCAAGTATAACAATTAAAGAGAATATTAAGATTAGCCCTCTACTTCAAGCCGAAGATGAGGATGACTTTGTACTTAAAATGAAAGAGTATGAAAAAATTAGACAAAAAGGTGCTAAATAAAGTAAAGGAGTAATAATGAAAGAGTATATTAAAGGTATAATCACTGGCTTATCGATTACCATTGCACTTTTTTTGTTTGTTGGCGCTCAACAAACAAAAGATGACAGTTTAAATACAATAATGGGTCAATTGGATACTTATGTAAAAGATCAGCTGGATAAAGATAAAGCAGCGGGTCGGTTCCAACTTCAATCATTCCAAATCGAACGGACACATTGGCATTATATGCTTGACACAGCAACAGCTCAACTCTATAGGCTTGAACCAAGCAGAACTCCTGGAAACGCTAATTGGGTGCTTACTGCAGATGCTAATTTTAAATAAGTCTGAATTTGAATTTAATTAGACACGATTATAGCAACTACGATAATCCATCTAAAGCTATCATTGCGCTTCATGGTTGGACTGGCGATGAGTTTGTTTTTGAACCGGTAGCTAAAATGCTCAAGATCAAAGATGTAAAATGGTTCTTTCCGCGTGGGCCATATAAGGCTGAAAAAAAGAAAGGAAATTCGTGGTTCGGTGGAAATGATCTAGATGGATGGAGATATAGTAAAACTATGAACGGGTTAAAGAATTTAGTCAGCGAGATAATTATAAGCGGCTTTGCAGCTGAAAATATATACGTTATCGGCTTTTCTCAGGGAGCCTGTCTTGCAATGGAGTATGCAGTTAGGATGCCATTTTCTATTGGTGGAATAATCCCTATAGCTGGGTTTATAAAATTCAAGGATCAGTTAAAAGCTGAAATGAATCCTAAAAGCTTAATGACAAAGGTTCTTATCATGCATGGAACCAAAGATAAAACGGTCGCAATCAATGAAAGTGAAAAATCCTTTGAGATATTAAAGGAGCTTGGGTATGAAGTTGCACTAAAATCCTTTGATGCAGGACACAAAATTCCGGTTAACTCCAGAGTTCATATTAACAAATTTATTGGATAATTGTTTAGCTAGGAGGGACGAACATTTATAGCCTTATCGCCCTTCACGTCAAAATCAATATCGAACACGACGCGTTGACCTGAACGTAAACCGGATTGCTTTAGTTTGGGTCCAAGACCATATACATGAACAAAGTAATCTTCACCATCATCACCTGAAATAAACCCAAAACCTTTTTGCTTGTTGTATTCTTTTACGATACCATTCATTCTGTTTGCCTTAACCTTATTTTAATAATTGCTCTTCCAATAGAACCTGATAAAACTAATACCCCTCCAACTAGCGCCCATTCGCCCATTTTTTCACCAACAAAAATATACACCCAAAATGGATTTAATATAGGTTCGATCATACTGACAAGTATTGCATCCAAAGCTTGTACCTGACGCAATGCCTTAGTATACAAAATATACGGAATGCCTAACTGGACAATCCCTAAAACAAAAATAATGAACCAATCAGTAGATGCAGTTTCCTGAAGACCTGCAAACATAAAAGGAATGCAAACGAGTGCGGTTAAAATATTTCCCATAAGAACAATTTGAAACGCAGACTCTTTTTCTTTGCGAATCATTATGGTTACGACACCCAAACATACGCCAGCCACTGCTGCCATAATATTTCCCCAAAAACCATAAAAAGAAAGCTCATCAATGAAAAATAATGTCATTCCCGAAAAAATCACAAACATTGATAAAATGTCAAAGATCGTAATTCTTTCATTAAGTATGTAGTAACCCAGTATGACAACATAGATGGGAGCAGTAAATTCAAGGAATATTGCATTTGCAGCGGTAGTGAGTCGAATCGAAAAAACATATAAAAGCATCATCGCTGCGTACGATATAACCCCTATGATAAAGTAGCGATTCAAATATAGCTGAGGTTTTTTTAGATAGATTAGAAAAACTAACGCTGCTGCAATACTTCGCGTTCCAGTGATTGCGACAGGACTAAGATCTACGAGTTTAATAAATAAGCCACCAACGCTCCACATCAATGCTGCAATAATTAAAATAATATTTGCTGAAGTTGCAGATTTCAAAACAGTGTATTCAATATTCTTTCATCGATAAGGTTATCGTGAATTCTGCAACGAGCTCCTCTCCAAACTTATCAGGAACAGTTGCTGTTACAGGAACATTTAAATTTACACGCTCTTTGCTAGAAATCACTTTGCGAACAGCTGAGTCAATATCTTTAACATGATTGCATGTGAAATATGTGTCTCCTTCCGCTCTTTTTAAAAACGTAGAATTTAAATCTTTAAATATGAGGACAATTTTGCGTTTGGACCTACGAATGCTTAGCATAGCAGTGAGTCCCGTAACTAAATCTGCACCAACTGTCATTGTTCCTATATACATCGACTTTACATGATTCCTAGTTTGTCTATTTAGCGGTATATAGATAACGACTTTTTCATCTGAGATATCAACAATTTTTGGCCGACAAAAAAGAATCATTCGCACTTTAGTTAAACCAAAATACCAAAGATATAGATTATGCATAAATCGTTCTTTAAAAGTTAATGCCATCATTATTTCCTAAAGTACTGATCAAGCACCCATTTCAAAGACCAATTATGACCTAGTCTTTTTCCATTTTTAAAAGCTGGAGGAAGATTAATCACTGTGCTTCCCTGAATATTTACAACTTGAGGGTCATAGGCCATATCCCTGAAAGCTCCATCTTGATCTTTAACAGTTCTCCATTGATAATGATCATAAAGCGATTTCATATCATCAAACCCAATAAAGTCTGGGCAACGCTTCACATGTCTTTCCATTGGAGTTAATGCACCCGCAACAGAATTTATTTCAATCGAACCAAGGTCTGGTTTCGTCATTAAACCGGTCACAATATTTCCGCCGTAGCTGTGGCCAAAAATATTGATATGATTAATCTCTGGTTTTGAAATTAATAGTTTTTGAATTTCTTTGTACAAAACTAAGCTTGCAACATCAGGACACTCATCCCAATCCCATCGATAAAAAAATGTTTTATTATTTGAAGCGGCCATTTTTTTTAACGCATATACCCATTCATATCCTTGAGATCGAAATCCGTGTACAGCAATAAATATAGTATCAGTTTGCGTTTCATCAAAATCAAGTGAATGTAATCCATATTCACGGTCAATTAGATATTTACCTGAAGAAAATATTCCGTCTCCTAATTCGAGACGATTAATATTGATGGATTGAGAATATAATTCTTGACTTTGAAGTGCAAAAAAAATGATGATAATATATGATAAAAGTCTCTTCATTGAGCTAGAAGATAAACTTGAAAATATAAATATGTAAATTCTAAAAATTAAAGATAGTGAAAAAAACTGATAACAGTTGATAGGCGTTAGGGATTGCGAAACACTCAAAGCGTTTCAACCGCAAAGGAATTTGAATTACCTAATTAATCTTTTTTTGGAGCAACATTAACGCGTCTCATTTTTTGAACAGGTTGATCTTTTATTGATTTACCGTTCTGAATGAAATTTGTGTACTGATTATTAAATGATAATTCATTAATGAGTGTTTTAACATTGGTATAATTCGTCTTAGTTCCATTGATAGTTAGCTCTTCAACGTGGGTGTATATTGTACTATCTTGTAATTCAACCCAGCCTTTACCTGTCCAATAAACTTTGCCATCATACCCATAATGCTTAGTTTTAATAGTATTTGAGGATGGGTCTAGTGTATATAAAATGCTGCCGGTATGAATCCGTTTATTTTCTTTCTCAGTTGAGGATCTCCATGTTTCTAGTATAGCTGTTTTATCAGTGACCCATTCGTAAGAATACGAAGATACGATTGCTTGATTATTTGGCTCACCTTCAAAAACGCCTAAGCTTTTATGCTTTGACATCCACTCGCCAATAAGCGGCTCGAGGACTTTCAATGCATTATAGGCTTCTGATTGGGCAAAGAGCGCTCCAAATAGAAACAAGATAGAAAAGGTTGTTTTAAATATATTTTTCATGAACTAAAATATGATTGCTTGTGCATATTAAATACTACTGCATAAACACGCATTACATCAAAAAAATAATTTATTCATCATCATCAACGTCTTCAACGCGAATAAAATTTCCAACACTAAATTCTTTTTGCTTAAATATTTTTACAATGCTTGCTAAAGAGATTATTATTAATACGATCCAGAATATTTGAACAAAGGAGATCTGCATCTATTGCGCCTTTCTAGGAATTAAGTTGTCAAGCATAGCGGTGTGATATACGAACGAAGAAACGATCACAGAATTCTTCTTAAGGTCGTCAATCGGGATTGTGTCATAAAAATCGAGATTTGTATGTCCACCAGTCCCACCAATCCTATCTTGAAGAAATTGAAAGGCTGGAAGTCCTGCTCGTTCAAACGGAACATGGTCAGTACAACATTTCTTCTGAAATCCTATTGTTGTCATGCCGAGATTATGGAAGGGTTTCATCCAGGAACTAAATATTTCGCGAACATGTTCGTTCTCTTGTAGAAAAATTCCACGATATTGACCGGGTCCATAGTCTTGATTGAAATAAGCTGACAACTTATTATACCCTTTCTTTTTTCCTATTTTCGGGTCATTTGGATTCCCAAAATGCTTATTTACGTATTCTCGAGATCCATGTAAGCCCTGCTCTTCGCCAGACCATAAAGCTACCCGTATTGTTCTTCTAGGCTTTACACCAATTTTCTTAAGGATTCGCATAGCCTCGAGCATTACAGCGACACCCGAAGAATTATCACTTGCGTTTGGACTAGCGTGCCACGTATCAAAATGCGCACCTAACATTACAACTTCATCCTTAAGATCTGTGCCTGGTATTTCTCCAATGACATTTCTAGCTTGACGTCTTTTTTGTCCTACTTTTGTTTCAATCTCAACAGCGATCTTGACAGGTATATTTTTTTCAAGTGTTCGGAACATTCTATTATAATGCTCCGGAGTAACCGCAATTACCGGAAGATGGTTCAATGTTGCATTACGATCGTACACATCTTTTTTAGCACCCGGTCTTGCAAAACCTCGAACCGCAGCAATCCACCCGCTTCGTGATTCTAGAATTACAGACACACCCTCTTTTTTATAAAACGTATTTTTGTCAACAGCTGAAACAAGATCTGGGTTTACTGGGGGTCGAGGAGGTCTAGGTGGATCTGGAAAGGGATTGTTCGCAATTTCTTTCAACTGCTCATCCGTATAACGCGGCCGACCAGTCCTGTAGCGCTCTTGATCTACGCTAGGCATTGGAGAAGATAAAACAGCTTTGCCTCTAAGTTTTCCTCGATACTTTTTTAAATCGTCTTTTGTTTTGATGGTTGCAATAACCACGGAAAGATCTTGTCTACCATTTGTTCCTGGGGTGTGAGCGATTGGATATCCAAGCATAGGCTGATAATCAGGCTGCAATAAGTGAAGCGAAAAATATTCATTATCCCAGCTTACACCGTAATCCATAAATGGTTCTTTTTTTATATTCTTGAGGCCCATTTTTTTCATTTCACTAACCACCCAATCTTGGGCGTCATACATCGCATCCGAATTAGTAAGACGGGCACCGATTACATCGGTCATATATGAGAGCGTGCTTGGTATCTCCGAGCGTTGGAACCCTTCCTCTCTAATTTGGGCAACTACTTTTGAATCAACAGGATAATTGGATTGTGCAAAGATAGTGACCGGTATCATCAATAAAAGACCTGTGAGCATATTTTTATTTAATCGCATATCAATCACCTACCATTTCAAATCGAATGAGTTCAACGGGAATATTGCCCGCATTATTATATACATTCAAAAAATCTTTAAGAACAAAATCGGTACCTTCTGTCTCAAGTTTTTCCGCGTATTCTGTCATCAGTTTCTCGATAAGATACTTACCGGTAATATAGCAGGTGCCATAACCTGGCTGTCTTAAATATAGATGCTGTTCGAAACGCAATAGATCTGGTTCTCGTTCCATCCAATTACGCGGTGTCCATTTTACATGGACTTGGCTTGCCTCAGCCATTGTCATCATGTTGGCATGCGCATACAATGAGCCCAGTCCACGCGCCGCTCTTTGGGCAAGCATGATCCATACAATTTCTCGAGAGCGCGGGTTATCATCGTACAGGCCCGCATGCAAAAAGATCTCCTCAACAGCCGTGGCGATACCTTCGCTTTTTGAGTCATAAATATTATACAATGGTGCTAAGCGTCTGATTGGATTTATATGAGGGTTGTCTCTGATTTCAGCTAAGTCAAACCAATGATAAAAATGAGAATATAATGGAAGTGGGTCGTAATGAAGACCGATTGAAAAGAAATTTCTATCTTCGCTTGGAACGTACTTTCCCATGTGCTCTCGCAACGCCTGTTCCATATTGGGTTTGATATACATGATATCTTCTTCGT
This sequence comes from uncultured Fidelibacterota bacterium, assembly GCA_913049685.1. Taxonomy (GTDB): domain Bacteria; phylum Fidelibacterota; class Marinisomatia; order Marinisomatales; family TCS55; genus TMED108. The sequence continues at coordinate 4,681 of CAJWZD010000011.1, read as the reverse complement.
CTAAAAACTTCATCATTTTTTTCACAGCATCATCTGTCAGCTTAGCAAACTCTTCGGGCGTATTTGCAGCCTTTATAGGAGGTAGGTCGCGATTATGATGTTCTTCAAGCTTTAAAAATGACCAAGCTCTGTAGAGCTCTCGCTCCAAAAGCTGTACCTCTTCCTCCCAACTTAATGGAACAAGATGAACATTTTTTTGATACCAACTGTAATTTTCTTTTCCAATTCCGGATGGACCTGTTTTTGAAGGCGCTTCTTTTTCAAGCCATATTACAAAATCTGCTGTTGCTTGACGTGCTTTTTTCATAGCATCAAAGAGAGGAATGTCGCTCTGTTGGTTATGATGCTTGAGAAGAGTCTTTTCAATAGACTTTAAATTCTCTCCCTGATCTACAATATCTCGAATACCAGCAACCCAAAGATCTCTCGCATTTCCAGTCAAGTTTATGCGTGCTTGATTTAAAAAAGGTGGAATAACTCGAAGATATTTTATGAAATCATCTTTATCCCTTCCCTTAAGAGGGACGGTATATTGCCAATATTCTAAAAGGGCATGATTTGTTGGTCCTTCATGGGCAGGCACATCACTTTGGTAGGTCCAAACCGTTTGATAAAACGCCGGGTCTCGCTCCCAAGACCTGAGAACACGTTCATTGAATTCGTATCCGTTCATCTCTGCTCGAATAAATAGGTAGTCCGCTTGTGACGATCGAGACCATCCAGCCGTGTCGATGTCAGCAAGCTTTCGCTCGAGCGCTTTGAACACGCGACGGCGTTTGTTGAACTGCCCTTTTGTATAGTCAGGGGCACCATCTCTAAGAGGTGGACTCTCAAATTCTCTCCATTCAAAAAAGAATTCATGAAGTTGCTCGTAATTATTATCTTGTCCTGCTTGAACAGGGGATATATATAATACTGCCACTAATACTGCAATTATATTTCTCATACGCTCAACACCTTGTCTAGTCCCTGGTTAAAAAATTTCATTTCTTCTGGTTTTGCCATGCTCAATCTACACCATGCAGTATAGGGAGGGAATGGTCTACCAACGATCACTCCATGTTTTTTCATCGCTGGTTGAAACTTTTGGATCTCCATGCCTGTTTTTAGAAAGATAAAATTTGTATGCGATGGTAAATACACGATGCCTCTTTTGTCAAGATGATCGGTTACGATCTTTCTCGCTTGATTGTTCTTTTCAATACTAAATGCCTGAAACTTGTCATCGCGATAGGAAGCGATAGCAGCTCTCAACCCTACTACATTCAAAGAACCGTTCAAATATGTCTTTAAACGCGATGCCACTTTTGGGCTTGATATAGCATACCCTACTCTCAGGCCTGCTAGTCCATGTACCTTTGATGCGGTTCTAGAAATAATGATCTTATTATCTGCACCGATTAAATGCGTCATCGTATTGTACCCATCGCCAATTGCATACTCATGATAAGCCTCATCTATAAACACAACAATCTTTTTAGATACCTCTTTGCAAAAAGACTCCAGCTCATTACTATCTAAAGCAAGCCCTGTTGGATTATTAGGATTACAGATATATATCATCTTGGTGTTCTTTGTGATGCTGCTCGCCATCTTTTCAAGATCGATGTGTAAATCGTTCCTCATTGCAATCCGTTTCACCTTAGTGTTCATCGCTTTTTTTGCGTATTGATTGATGGCTTCAAAGGTGAGTTGCGGTGATATCATTTCGCCGTTATCAATTCCATTCATCATTGCCGCTTTATTCAATATCTCACGAGAACCAAATCCAATCGTGATATGATCTGAGTCAACGTTGTTTTGATCTGCAATTAGATCGGTGAATTCATTTCGAGCAATTCGCATTGTATACAGATTCGATTCACTGAATGCTTTTTGCATTGCTTTTTTTGCAATACGAGAGGGACCATAGGGATTTTCATTATACATCATCCGAATCGGTTCTCTCTGTGATTCTGAAATAAAAGGTGTCAGGCTTGTATATGGGGCAATTAATGCGCCACCAAACAACGCAGTACCTTGTCTTAAAAAGCTTTTTCTTGAAATATTATTCTTCATATGTAATCCCTAACCTAGTCTACCTTTGCCATACATTCAATTTCAATTTTTGCTCCCAAAGGAAGGTCAACACCAAAAGTTGATCTGGCAGGTCGATTCTCAGGAAAAAACTTTTTATACTCTTCGTTCATTTCAGCATAATCAGAAATATCGCCAAGCATGCACATGCATTTCACTACATCATCTAAAGATGATCCATATCTTTCCAGTAACGTTTTTACGTTCTCCATTGCCTGTCTAGTTTCAGGTTGAATACCTCCTGAAACAACACCGGATGCACCTGGCCTTCTTCCTACTACCCCTGAAAGATAAAGCATGTCGCCCACTCTAACCGCTTGCGAGTACGGAGCATCATTCTGTTTGTGAGCTTCCGATTGTAAATATTCTACTGTAATTGACTCCTTTTGGTTGGATGTGTTGTCTGTAGCGCATCCAAAGAACTGGATAGATACAATTGCAATAATGAATAAAGGAATGCGTTTTGATAAAATCATAATAGGTCTCCGATTTGTAGAAATTAGGAAGGTAATATATGCATAAAATAAGGGCTCTATCAAATAGAGCCTTTTTTGAGTTTAAAAATTATACCTTTTGGCATTTAGGGCAATAATGGGTACCGCGCTGAGAAACGAATATTTTTTTTAATATCGTTTTACATCGGGGACATGCCTCCCCCTGCTTTCCAAACACATTTAAGAACTGCTTAAAGTCACCTGTAACCTGATTTCCATATGAAAAATTGATTATGGTGGTTCCATTGAACTCAATGGCCTGTGTCAATATCTTAGGAATAGCATCACTCAGAACTCGTATTTTTGGCTTACTGATTCGTGAAGCTATTTTTTTTGGATGAATCTTAGATAGCCACAAACACTCATCGATATAAATATTACCCAAGCCTGCGATGTGCTTTTGATTCAACAAAAAAGGCTTTATCATGCCGTTAGAGCCTTTGACGCGACCCAACAAATAATCATAATCGAATTTATCTGAAAGAGGTTCAACTCCGAGTTTATCATTAAGTATATCAAGATCTTTATAATAGTAAAGTCTTCCGAATTTCCTGTAATCCCTAAAATAGACTGATTTTCCGCTTTCAAAAAAAATGGCAAAACTACAATGCTTCAAGCTATCAGCCTCTCTGATATCCATTTGAAGCTGACCAGTCATACGCAAGTGAATGCACAAATACCCTTTTGAAAGCTCTAAAACAATGTATTTACCCTTTCTAAAAACATCATTGATTCGTAACGACTTGGTTACAATGTTGATATTTAAAAATGAGTGCGTATCAAAAACTTTTTCATAGCCATTTGGGCTTGTGATCTTATGAATTTTTTCTTCTGATAAAAGGGGTTTAAAATAATTTACTACGGATTGTACTTCAGGAAGCTCTGGCATGTAATTTTGGTTAATCTATTTTTTTAAAAGCAAGCCACAGAGATACTACGCTTAATGAGAAAATAAGAAAGCTATACAAAGCATTTTCGTAGCTATAAATTTGATTTATGTGATCGGTGTAAAATGAACTTAAAAAATAAGCTGCCAATGAACAGAGTGCTATAGAAACAGCACAATACAATAGAAAGTTTGTATTAAGCTTCACCAATCTCACTCAAACATAAGGTCTTAAGATCTATAAAGATTTCTTTTAAATATATTAACTCATTGATGTAGGATTGGATATTAGATTTAGATTCAATTATATCTGCAAAAACTTTTCTACTGCGATAGTAATCTGGGTTGAATTTATAGCTATCAATAGAAATTGGGTTAGAATGATTGGGTTTTTTCACCCAGGAATCCTGCAAAAAAAAATGTTCAGATAAGCGATAATTATAATCCAAAAAGAATGCATCATACTCTTTCGTATGGACATCATGTCTGCGTAAATCTTCATTATACAGCTTGAATAACTTTGTTTTCAAGAGATCGGATTCAATCATTTTAATCAGGTCCGAACTGACCAATTGATCAAATATGCCTTGCTGAGGGAAAAAAGATCTAAGCGCTCTACCAACAGAGGACAGGTGAAAAACAATACTATCTTCAGGCATTACCTTTTTGTTATTAAGATTACTGAGAACTTTATTAGCGCTAATCAGTGAATATGTCTGCAAATACAAAAATCCATCAATTTGATTAATGTCTTCCTCAATAACGTTAACCAGCTGTTTTATCGTATTATTCTTGCGGTCTATTTCAATAGAATTTTGACGGTTCTGTTCAAGCAGTAAGGAGATCAAGATACCCAAGATAATCACAATGAACTCAAAAGAATATTTAATCAGAAAATATTTTATTGATCCTGATTGATTGGTTTTTACAGCCACATCATCATCATGTTATACAATAAGGAGAGTGGCGAAATTACTTAGGTTTACTCGTTGTTTTTTGTGCGTCTTTTAAAGCGAATCCTTTTTCATAACCTTTGTCAGAAAAAATGAGAGCAAACTTATCATTCGCCTTATTGTATTTTTTCAAGCATCCAGGACAGCACAAATCAACTTCCATGCCGCTTACTGTTACTTTTTTTAGGTTCTTTTTTGCCTTCGCTGTATGAATTTTACCTTTATTAACGGGACACGCTGTTTGCGTATACTGACCACTAGTAACTAATTGA
>CAJWZD010000010.1 GCA_913049685.1 uncultured Fidelibacterota bacterium | reverse complement strand
CTTGCATGTATCAAGCACGCCGCCAGCGTTCGTCCTGAGCCAGGATCAAACTCTCCATTGTTGTTTGATTCTGTTTTGTCTTTGTTACTCTATAGTAACGCTCAAATCCATTTACTGGACCACGCATACCAATTGTCAAAAAACTTTTTTGCTGTCGAATACAGCCTGCTAAACTATATCAATTAATAAAGGGTTAGCAATGATTTTTTTCAAATACTTAAAATAATTTAAATAAGGATAAATTATTTAATAATAAACTCTGGAAAGGGGTAGTCCATAAACCTAGAAATTGAAAGCTTAGACCTAACTCTTTTCGTAAATCGCTTAACCAGTATTTTGTTAGCATTATCTATATCTTTTACAGATTTCCATCCGCTAGCAAACTGCAAACCTAATGCTAATGCTATAGGGGTCGCTATTGCTGAAGGGCTCCTTTTAGATGTGCTCATACTTTTAGGAATCAAATAGTTTTCCGAAATAGATGGGTTGTTTTCAAAAAGCTGAAATCCGCTATCTAATGGTATATTTTTTTGCCTATTTATAGCTAGCATAATGTCACCTTTTTTATTTTCATTGATAATTGAAAAGGTTGCAGAGTAGAGCAAAATGGTGGAGGATATCAATCCAACTGCATTCTTCTTTTGATCTAAATAAATAAATCCGCCACCAGGAAATAGTGATGATAAAAGTGCGGGAGTTCTCTTTTTTAATGGTGCATTTTCGGCTGTATTAATTGCCTTATACCAAGCTTTAATTAATTTTGAATAATGATTATGATCAAATATCGATTCTGCTGCTTGGAAGGATTGCCTTGATTCTTTCCACTCTAAATTCTCAAAGTGAGCATAACCTCTAAAAATCAGCTCATATGGATCTTTAGAGCCAATAGTATTTTCTATGATTTTATTGTAGTTCTCATTTATTAAATCAATATGATGAATTTGATATTTGGCGGCATTGGAGTTCAATCCACCAGGAGAGCTTTCATCAATTATCCTAACATAGTAATTTTTAGCTAAATCCCAATTTTCTAATTTTTCATAACATTTTGCAATTTGATAATAGGCTGCAATTTCTAAATCATCTTTTGGATATTTATAGAGATATTGAAAATATCCCAAAAGCGCCCTTTCATAAAATCCTTCGCTGTAGAGAAAGGTATTGTAAGCAACTAATTCTTGACGCTGAAATGAAGTAAAATTCTTCCACTCTTCCTTTATATCTTGAACATCAAGGTATTTTTGTTGTGCAAAGAGAGTGTTTAGAGTAAGATATAACACTAGAAAATATTTTACATGCTTTCGCTTCATAATAATTTCTTGTTTCATGCGCTCTTCCTGCGCTTTTGCAAGATTGGATCTTTTCCAGAAGTAACAAATTCTTTTGTAATGGTAATTTTGTGGACCCCACTATCAAAAAATTCAGGCAGATTGAACATTAAATCAAGCATGGTTAGCTCCATTACAGACCTCAGCGCTCGAGCGCCAGACTTATAATTCATGGCGCGCTTAACTATCTCGATAAGAGCATCTTTGTGGAACTCAAGATCAATATTTTCAATTATAAATAGTTTTTTATACTGCTTGAGTAAAGAGTTCTTAGGCTCTGAAAGCACTCGAAGTAAGTTTTTTTCATCCAAATTACTCAAAGACGATATAACAGGCATTCGACCTATTAGCTCAGGTATGAATCCATACTGTATCAAATCCTGAGGTAATACTTTTTCAAAATTTTCATCGTCCACTGATTTGTTTTTCAAGGATTTGCCAAAACCAATTTCAGCGGAATTGATTCTTTTGCTTATAATTCCAGAAAGGCCGTCAAATGAACCTCCACATATAAATAAAATATTTTTAGTATCTATTGAAATAAGACTTTGTTCGGGATGTTTTCTACCACCTTTAGGTGGTATTTGTGCATTAGTTCCTTCAAGGATTTTAAGTAAGGCTTGCTGAACACCTTCACCAGAAACATCACGCGTTATTGATGGGCTTGAAGTTTTACGTCCAACTTTATCTATTTCGTCAATATAAACAATACCAGCTTGAGCTTTGTATACATCGTAATTTGCTACCTGTAATAGCCTCACTAAAATATTTTCAACATCTTCACCAACATAACCAGCCTCAGTAAGCGTTGTAGCATCGGCTATTGCAAAGGGAACATCAAGCAACTTAGCAAGCGTCTGTGCTATTAGTGTTTTTCCAGTGCCCGTTGATCCTAAAATAAGTATATTGCTTTTATCTAATTGGACATCATCGCCTGAAGTATCTGATAAAATTCTTTTGTAGTGATTATATACAGCAACCGCTAATGCGCGTTTTGCATTATCCTGGCCAATCACGTATTCATCGAGGTATTTTTTAATTTCGGATGGACGAATTAAATTGAATTCACTGAACTGTTTTTTTGATCTTACTTCGTTAGATGAAGAAATTTTTGATGAACGCATTATTTTCTCTTATCAAGAATGGTATCGATAAGTCCATATTTTTTAGCTTCATCTGAACTCATAAAGAAATTGCGATCTGTGTCTTTTTCAATTTTTTTGAGACTTTGTTTGGTATTTTTTGAAAGAATTGAATTCAACTTTTCTCGCAACCTTAAAATCTCATCTGACAATATTTTAATATCAGATGCTTGCCCTTCAGCTCCTCCAAGCGGCTGATGGATCATAATCCTAGAATTTGGAAGAGCGGATCTTTTTCCTTTAGCTCCCCCAGCTAGTAAAAAAGCGCCCATGCTTGCTGCTTGCCCCATACAAATAGTGGCGACGTCAGGTTTGATATAATTCATAGTATCATATATTCCCATTCCTGAGGTTATGATTCCTCCTGGAGAATTAATATATAAGTAGATATCTTTTTCGCTGTCATCTGCTTCAAGAAAAAGCAATTGCGCAATGATTAAGGAAGCAACGTTGTCATCAATAGGTGTTCCTAGAAAAATAATTCTCTCTTTTAATAGTCGAGAATAAATATCGTAGGCTCTTTCATAACCTCCAGTTTGCTCGACTACCATTGGGACTAATTGATTATATTGTTTTTTATTCATAGATCTATCTTGCCTCGGATTTATTTCGAAGGTCTTTTGTGTTGATTTTAACATCTTTAATCTTTGCAAATTCGGTTAAATATGTCAAAACTTTCTTTTCAACTAAATTGTCTTCAACACGATCTCGATTACTTGGTTTCTTATAAAACTTATCTATTTCTTTTTCCTGTTGAGGATTTTCAGTTTTTTTATCTTCAATAAATTGCTTTATTTCTTCTTTTTCTACTTTAAAGGATTGCTCTCGAACTACTGCTTTTCGTATTAAATACCATTTTAGGGTTTGCTCCGCAATTGGTTTATAGGTCTCACGTACCTTTTCAAGCTCTAATTGCCCTTGATTTCTACTCATCACGTCGTTAACCATATGATTAAGATAGGAATCAGCCATTGATTGAGGAAATTCTGGTTTAACCTTATCAATAACTGCATCGCATAATTGTTGAGTGAACGCCTCTTCTGATCTCTGGTCGTATGCATCTTGAATTTTTCGACGCACATTATCTTTAAACTCATCGATATTTTTTGATTGAGGATCAGCTTTTTTAACAAAATCATTATTTAGTTCAGGAAGAACTTGTCGTTCTACATTTTTTACAAGAAGTTCGTAACTAGCTAGCTCCCCTTGCTCACCTTTAGGGATTTTAATATTTACTTTTTGCTGAGGCTTTAAATTTAAAAGCTTCTCTTGATTGTCACCGTCAAATGGAGGTTGGCCAATTTTTATGTACTTAGTTTCTAACTTTTCACCAATGATAGCAATCCCTGAATCGTCTATCTCTTGAAGATCGCAGATTATAAAGTCATCAACTTTAGATCCACTTTCAACGCTTTGAATGTCAGCATTTCTCATACGAACATCCTCAATGGCCATCTCTAAATCAATCTCATCCATGACATATTCGCTTTTTTCTATCTTGAACGAGTTCTTCTTTAGCCTTGGAATAGTGATTTCTGGCTCTACTTCAAAAGCGACCTTAAACTTAAAATGACTCTCAAATTTAAAATCAATATCACTTACGCTTCCCTGATTTACAGGTGTGATTTCCTTTTCTTCAATGGCTTTTGAATAATACTTATTAACAGTATTCTCAACAAACTCTGCCTCTATCGAAGGTTGAAATCTGTCCATTAACACCTTTTTAGGAACTTTTCCAGGACGAAATCCTGGTATTTTTATTTTTTTAGAAAAATCTACGGTAAATTTATTAAAGTCTTGATCTATTTCAGTCCAAGGTATATCAATAAAAAACTCACGGGAAAAGGTATTTTTTTCTGTTATAGTTATATTCATATTATTGCAAAATTCGGGTTTGAAATATAGTATCTAAATTTACTTAATAGATAATTTTATTTTTCATTCTTTAGGGGTGTCGCAGTATATACATATATCACCAGCTTGAACTTCAAAGCCACAATTTGGACATAGCCACTCTTCGATATTTATATCAGAATAAATTTCCTGCCCAGTTGCTGATTTTGCGATCATGACAGCAAAAAATATCAATATAAAAAAAATAGCCAGTATAAAGTAAAAGCCTAAATTCATATTACGATCAAGGGTATTTGCAAAAGAAATACTGTGAAATTAATTACATGAACTGAAATACAAATTCTGCATTTAATTTTTAATTTAATTAATCCATAAATGAGGTAAATACCTACAACAAGCGAAGCAAGACTTAAAAAGAAAGGTATTATTTGATTGATTATTTTGTAGCCTGCCACTATTAAAAGTACTGCATGAATAACTAGATAAATTGAACCTACAAGTGCATTTGGAGCCCCCGCCAGTCTTCCGTAACTACTATCAATAATTGAAGTACATTCCCCATTTGACAACTGAAAAAATTTGGGTATTATTTTTTGATCATAGGAAAGAATCTTCGAATATACACCGTAAAAATAAATAGATAGCATCCCTGCAATGAAAGTTAATAGGGCGCTAGAAAAATTTAAATAGTACTCCAACTCTATTGTTTTAAGCGATACACACAACCCTCGATCGCACCGAGAAATTTGTCAACTTGCGAATACGTGTGGAACAAGTATTCCATCTCTTCATAAACATCAACAGGGTAAGATTCTATATCATAGTCTCTCAAAAAATTTGCCTCCATTTTAACGATAAGATCTCGCATAACCTGTTTAGGCAAATCCTTTTCTCGCATAAAATTTATTTGAAAATTGATCTGTCCCTCAGAAGTCATGTGAAAAAGTGGAAGCATACCCACATCTGAATCAGATCGGAAGGTGAATGTTCCGTGATCACCGCCCCTGCCCCATGTTACCTCTGAAGCATGTGTATCTGAAAATTCAATAATTTTTTCACCAATTTTCGCTATTTCACGCGAACATCTGTTGCGTAAATCTTCAATGAAACGCTCTTTTGTCCATTTAGACATATTATATTGATCCTATAGAAATTTGCAATACCTCGAAGGGAGAATTTACAAATATAACAGGTATATTGAAAAGGAAAGGTTTTAAAGTAAAAATTCTTAAAAATCAGGCTTTATTTAAAGTCATCTCGTATTAGTTCAGCCCAAATAATCATCCGCTCTTCACTTTCATCTTCTTGATTATCATTATCTAGACCTAGCCCAAGAAATTCATCGCCATCTAGTGCTTCGGAGGCATCAAACTCGTATCCTTCTGTTGACCATTTACCTATGAGATTACCACCATTTTCAACAAATGGCTTTGCTAGAAATCCAATAGCATCGAGGAAATTGTCACTATAGCCAACCTGATCTCCGCATCCAAAAAATGCTGCGGTTTTACCGCTAAAATCTAGCTTTTTATAAGCCTCAAAAACTTTTTCCCAGTCTTCTTGCAGCTCTCCAACATTCCATGTTGGACATCCAATAATTAGCTGAGAATAATCAAGCATTTTTGATGGATCTGTTGACTTTATATCATAAGAATCTATTTCAAATCCTTCAGACACCATATAGTCTGTTAAAAATTTAGCTGCTTCCTCCTGGTTACCAGTCGTACTTCCCCAGAACATTCCAATCTTTTCCATAAATTTCCCCTTTCAATTAAAATAATTATGTAAAAATTTAAAAAAGTAAGATTATGCTGTGCGAAAATTAGAGGCACAGCATAATCTTTTCAAACTAAAAACAGTCGTTATTCATTACTTTCTGCCATGCACTAATAAAATCATCTACGAATTTTTCAGTTGAATCATCCTGAGCATAAACTTCAGCTATTGCGCGAAGTTGAGAATTTGAACCAAATACAAGATCAGCACTAGTTGCTGTTCTAACAACTTCGCCCGAAGACCTATTTGTACCTTCATAGCTATTTTCTCCAGAAGGCTTCCACTTTACATTCATATCGAGTAAGCTTACAAAAAAGTCATTGGTTAGCGTATTAACATCATCTGTAAAATTACTAGAGTCATTGTGATCAATACCAAGAGACCTCAATCCTCCAACTAGCAACGTCATTTCAGTTGATGTCAAACCTAATAACTGAGCTTTATCAACTAACATATGCTCAGAACTAATTTGAAAATTACTTTTGTGATAATTTCTAAATCCATCTGAATATGGCTCAAGAACCGCAAAGGAATGTTCATCTGTTTGTTCTTGTGATGCATCTCCTCTGCCTGGAGAGAAAGGAATACTTTTACCACAAGCTTTTTCAATTCCAACATTACCAGCAAGTACAATGACGTCAGCAATTGATGCGCCTGTACTATCTGCAATAGGTTCTAAAACTTTTAGAACTTTTTCTAGCTGTTCTGGTTTGTTTGCTTCCCAGTCTTTTTGAGGAGCCAATCTAATTCGTGCCCCATTAGCACCTCCACGTAAGTCAGATCCTCTAAATGTTGAAGCGCTCGCCCAAGCTGTCTCAATCATTTCTTGAATAGTAAGATTTGAGCTTTCAATTTTAGACTTTACATTATCAACGTCATAATCTGTGCTTCCTTCTGGAACTGGATCTTGCCAAATTAACTCTTCATCTGGAACTTCTGGTCCGAGATATCTTTTCTTTGGACCCATATCTCTATGTAATAATTTGAACCAAGCTCTTGCAAAAGCATCGGCGAATTCATCAGGATTTTCATGAAAATGTTTTGATATTTTTCTATAGCTAGGATCTTCACGCATTGCCATATCAGCAGTAGTCATGATTGTAGTAACTTTTACAGAACTATCTTCAACGTCAGGTGCAAGGTCCTCATCTTTTGGGCTAACTGGGTGCCATTGATGGGCACCTGCAGGACTTTTCACCAACTCCCACTCATAACCAAAAAGCATGTCAAAATAACCATTGTCCCACTTAGTTGGATTAGGCGTCCATGGTCCTTCAATGCCGCTAGTAATACTATCTCTACCCATACCTTTACCATGATCACTTTCCCATCCAAATCCCATCTCTTCTAAATTTGCTCCTTCTGGCTCCGTACCCTTATGATCCTCACTCGCAGCACCATGTGCTTTTCCGAAAGTATGGCCACCTGCTGTTAATGCAACTGTTTCATAATCATTCATTGCCATGCGTCCAAATGTTTCTCGAATATCTTTTGCACTGGCCAAAGGATCTGGGTTTCCGTCAGGGCCTTGCGGGTTCACATAAATAAGACCCATTTGAACTGCGCCTAGAGGCTGATCGAGAACACGATCACCAGTATAGCGCTCATTTGCTAACCATTCTGTTTCTTTTCCCCAAAAAATGTCATCCTCAGGCCCCCATATATCAACACGACCTCCACCAAAACCAAAGGTTTTACCTCCCATTGATTCTATAGCTACATTACCAGTTAAAATTATAAGGTCTGCCCAACTGATTTGGTTTCCATATTTTTGTTTGATAGGCCAAAGCAATCTTCTAGCTTTATCAAGATTGGTATTATCTGGCCAACTATTTGTTGGAGCAAATCTTTGAGAGCCTGTACCGCCACCCCCACGTCCGTCAGCTATTCGATATGTACCTGCAGCATGCCATGTCATTCGAATGAAAAAAGGGCCGTAATGACCATAATCTGCAGGCCACCATTCTTGCGAATCAGTCATCAGATCGTTTAAATCTTTTTTTAAGGCATCATAATCTAATTTTTCAAATTCACCTTTATAGTTAAAACCTTCTGACATTGGATTGGTTTTTTTGTCATGCTGATGAAGAATGCTTAAGTTTACCTGGTCTGGCCACCATTCTTTATTTGTCTGAGCACGATTTGTATGTTGATCGCTTGATCCATGAGAAACTGGACATTTTGCTTCGCCATTCATTAGAGATGGATTAGCATTTCTAGCGTTTAAAATATTTTCGTCTGACATTTTTACTCCACTGTTATGTATGTTTTTTACAAGTTCCAGATATCGTCATTTCAATATCCGAAACCTTGAAATTAAAATTTCTCAATATTGTTTTCGAAATATCAATATTATTTTTATTGATATCTATCAAATCCCCACAAATATTACATTTTAAATGGTCATGTTTTTCCATATTTGAGTCATATCTTGCAACATTGCCATCATAAATAGTTGCTATTAGTTTGTCTTGTTCAAGTTTTTTTAAGTTTCTGTAAACAGTGCCAAGACTAATCTTAGGAATATGCGTTTTAGCTTTGCTATAAATCCAATCAGCAGTAGGGTGTATTTTTGTGTTTTGTATTAAATTTAATATAACTTCTCTTTGCTGGCTGTAACGCATAGGTTAAATTAAAAAATAAATAGTAATTATTACTATTTATTTTTGAAGTTATTCAGCAATTTTACTTAATAGACTCAGTGTATAATTCTATTTAAAAAAATTTTAAAAACCCTGTATTTTGCCAGATTTCTTATATAATTGGAAAACAATGTGCCAACCAACTGCCACAATTATCATAAGGACTAGCCAATTTGTTGAAGAGGTAATGCCGAAATTTCCTCCTGCAAGAGCAATAGTGTGTTGATTCATCATTGTCCAAATCAGTGGTACGCTCATATAGGTATTATGTTTTGATCTTAATCCAGCCAAAGCCACCAAATTTGAATCTGGCGCTTCACCATTTTTAATTGCAGTAATGATTTTTCGTTGAGCTGGCCATATTCTAAACCATACATTGAATGCCATATTAGTGCCAAATAGCGCACCTAGGTGAATATTGAATGCTCTATAACTGAATCCAGCCCATTCTTTCATTAAATAAACGGTAGCTCCAGTCAAAACGAAGCTAATAATTGTTATAAGCCTCACGTTTGAAGCAAGTCCGGTTTTATATAAATAATCATATGCAAAAACAGCAAGGAAGGTGAACGCCGTCATGATTATTGCGGAGGCGCCCCATCCATAATCGTCTTCAAACATAAGTCCACCGCGATGATAAACTAATCCAATAAGCACTATGCCTGTTACCCATGTCCAGGCGGCTCCCCATCTGAACCAATAAAGGGCTCGAGGCATCAATTCTGGTACAACTTTTTTCTTTGAATCTCCGTCAAGGGTTGCTGCAAAATGCGCATTTATAAAGTTGAAAAAATATAATAAACCTATCCACATCACACCTGCAATGATATGAAGCCATCTAGCTATAGACGAAACTAATTCCATGAATTCTCCTCAAAATTGTTTTAACGAAACGTATACAATACTATAAATTAATAACTGTTTTTGGTTCACACAATAAATAGTGACGCTTTTTATAACCCCACAAGCTTAATATATGATTTTTAAACGCCTCTTAATTCAAAACTCTTAGCCACTCTATCAATCGCGACCGCAAAAGCAGCCATTCTCATTGAAGTGTTCTTTGATTTCATCATGCTGCTTACCTCATGGAAAGCTGCCACCATTTTGTCTTCCAGCTTAGCGTTTACTTCATCTTCAGTCCATTGGAATTGCTGAAGGTTTTGTACCCATTCAAAATAAGATACAGTAACTCCTCCTGCATTTGTTAAAATATCAGGAATTACATGAATACCTTTTTTAAATAATATATCGTCTGCTGGAGGAGTAACTGGTCCATTTGCAGCCTCAATAATGACTTTACAATTCAGCTTATCAACGTTCATCTTATGAATAACACCTCCAAGAGCAGCGGGTATTAAAAAATCACAATCTACATTAAGGATATCATCATTAGAAATTGCCTTTCCTTGATTAAAACCTTTAATGGTTTTATTTTTTTCATTATGTTTGATTAAAGATGGTACGTCAAGACCTTCAGGATCAAATAAGCCACCATTCACATCGCTAACAGCAATGATCTTTGAACCCATCTCATTCAAAAAATTTCCTGCAAAAGACCCTACGTTACCAAAGCCTTGAATAACAACTTTTGCTCCTTTTAAATCCATATTTAAAAGATTTGCTGTTTCACGAGCAATTATTGCTGTACCTCTGCCTGTTGCAGCATTTCTGCCTAATGAACCTCCTAGTTCTACGGGTTTACCGGTAACAATTCCAGGAGTATGTCCATTAATCATTCCATATTCATCCATAAACCAAGCCATTATTTGGGGATTTGTATTCACGTCAGGTGCTGGAATATCTCTGTTTACGCCAATAATAGGGTTAATTGCTCGAAAAAAACGCCTGGACAATCTTTCTAATTCTAGAGCAGATAATTTGGATGGGTCTACGGAAATACCACCCTTTCCTCCACCATAAGGTATATCGACTAACGCAGTTTTCCAGGTCATCAAAGCTGCAAGCGACCTTACTTCATCAAGATCGACTTCTTCATGAAATCTAATTCCACCTTTAAAAGGACCTCTGGAATTATTATGTTGTACTCTGTATCCGCGGTAACTTTCCAATGAACCATCGTCTTTTCTTAAAGGAACCTCTACCATTAGCTCTCTATCCGGTACATTTAATGATAATCGAGTTTTTTCATCGAGACCGATTAAATCTGCTGCCCTATTGAATTGATCGTCGCTTGCTTTTTTGTTATTTACCTTGTTAGCCATTTTCTTCTCCTTAAAATTTTATTTTACAATCAAAACTGATGATTGGGTGTCTTTTAGTATTTTTAAAGGCGTATTTCCTCTAAAAAAAGTTTTAAGAGGGTTGCTTTTTTCGGAGCTCATAATCAAAATATGGTTTTTATCTGATTTTTTATTTATTATTTTTTCAGCATCACCAAATTCAAAGGAGCTCTTAAAATTAATCTTATTTCTGCGTAAAAATTTCGCTGCCCATTCTTCGATAGCTTTTAAACTGCTTCCCGCTACATTATCTTTGCTTGTAAATATAATTTCTATACCTATTTTAAATGCTTGAGCTATTCGAACGCTATATTTAATAGCCTTTTTTGTGCCAGATAAGCCGTTGATTACCAAAAGAATTTTGTAACTCCTGTCTGGTTTGTAATTATTTACGATGAAAATTGAGCTATCAATGTACTGAGAAAGCTCATAATCTTTTTTTGAATTTTGACTTTTTCCTATAATTGTAACATCATAAACCTCCTTCTGCACTTCACTTATTAACTCTTCTATAATTTCTCCATTTCTTAAAATAAGACTAACGTCATCACATACAGTACCTTTTAGAAACACCTCTGAACGCCTCCCACCCCTTTCAATTAATGTATTTTTTGGAAATCCAGATTCAATTTCATTTTTTTCAATGAACTCATTTTTTGATAAGAAATCGAATGCCCATTCTAACACATCTACGCCTGGCCTATCTAAATCCCAAGATTCCATTCTCTCTTGGGCAATTCCAACCTCTTTCAAGCTAAATTGATTTATTTTGTCGCCAACATCAACAATGGTTGTTTTTGCGCTAAATGCTTTTGCAACACTCATTCCAACTTCAAGTGTTTGAGACGAGTATTTTTTACTGCTGATTGCGATTAAAATCTTCATGATAGCTTAGGCCAATATATGAAAGAGATTAAAAACAATAAAACAATCGAAACGATAAACAATTTCCAGCCTGCCTTGAAAAAATCTTTCGACTTGACTAAGCCAGTTGAATGAATTATCATGCATGTTGGCGATGCAACAATTGTCAAATATGCAAAGGCCGATGCTATAGATGTTGCCATACCCATTATTATTGGATCAATCCCTAGGTCTAAAACAATAGGACCTAAAACAGCAACCGTTGCAGCATTACTTAATAAGTTTGTCATAATTGAACATAGTACAACAGAAAAAAGCCAGCTTACTATGGTCATGTCAGTAACAAATAATTGAAAGAATTCTAAAAAAATCTGAGCAAGCCAACTTGCTGCACCTGTATCTTTCATTTGAATTCCAAGGGATATAGCTGAACCAAAAAGTATTACAATCCCCCAATTCATTCTTGAGGCTATATCATTCCACTCAACCAGTCTTAATGATAAATACAAAAAAACTCCTGAAAGAGCAACAATCCCTAATCCAATTTTTGGACTTAAAAAAATCCAGCCAATGAACACAGCAATGAAAACAATTATAGAGAGTTTTTGGTCGCTATTCAAAGGACCGCTTTTAGAAACGTCAACTTTAAGTTTTCTAACGGCTGAGTCCATTATAGTTTTTTCTGGGGTAAAGGAATACCATAATATAGTTGCGGCCAACGGTATTTCAAGCAGGAGCATTGGGTATGCATACTTCATCCAATCTAAGTACGAAATATTTGCCAATCCAAATTCTGATAAATATCCTATCATAATAGCATTTCTACCGCCACCTGA
Source organism: uncultured Fidelibacterota bacterium (assembly GCA_913049685.1). Lineage (GTDB taxonomy): Bacteria > Fidelibacterota > Marinisomatia > Marinisomatales > TCS55 > TMED108. The sequence continues at coordinate 51,473 of CAJWZD010000010.1, read as the reverse complement.
GGGAGTCCCTATTGATCCCAATGCGCAGCCATAAGCTATTGAAAAAAGCAAGAGGGTTGAGATATTGCTTGACCTATCAATCTTAATACCAGAATTTCTTAAAAGAGTGAGAGCTACTGGAAGCATCATTGCTGCTACTGTATGTTCACCAATAAATGAAGACATAATTGCTGAAACTCCAACAAAACCAAAAGAAATTCTCCAGGTCTTATTTCCAGTTAACTTAACAATCACTAAGGCTAAATGTCTATCAAGTCCTTGATGAACAATGGCAACTGCCAACATTAAAGAACCCATAATAAAAAACACTGCATCACTCATAAAGGTTGAAGCAACACCATTTGGCGTGTCAACCCCAAGCACCACTTCCATGATAAGAATTAATAGAGCTACTGCAGGAATTGGTATTGACTCAGAAATGATTAGAATAAGAGCGGTTACTACAATTATGAGCGTTCGATGACCTTCTGGAGAAAGTCCTTCAGGCGTTGGAAGATAAAAAATTGATATACTTATAAAAAAAGTGGTAATTAACCACTTTTTTCTAGAAACCCAAAATAATAAGTTATTTAATAATTGATTGGATGGGCCAAACATTACATTAATGACTTAAATTGAAAATAGTTAGTCATCTAATTTTTCAATTCTTCGTACGTGACGACCTCCTTCAAATGGCTCATTGATCCAAATTTCAATTACTCGATGAATTTCAGATTCATCCATAAAGCGAGCTCCTATGGATAGTACATTTGCATTATTATGTTCTCTTGAAAGCTTAACAATATCATCTGGTCCATTATAAAAAACAGCTGCTCTCACACCTTTAATTCTGTTAGCCGCCATTGCCTCACCTTGGCCAGAACCTCCCAGAATGATTCCTCTGCTTTCAGTATCTTTCGCAACTGCTTTTGCACAAGGAAAAATAAAATCAGGGTAATCATCTAGCGCATCATACTCATGCGCTCCATGATCTTTTACCTCATAGTTTTTTTTAATTAAATATTTTTTAATAGAATTTTTTAATTCTAATCCAGCATGATCCGTTGCTAAATGAATTATCATAATAAATTATCCAAATAGTGTCTTATTTTTAATTCAATTTTCTCAGGAGTAAATCCAAATTCTTCGGCAAGGTGCTTTCCTGGGGCAGAAGCTCCAAAATGATCAAGCCCAATAGACATTCCATTGCCCCCAACATATCTTTCCCACCCTAAAGTTACTCCCGCTTCAAAAGAAATTTTTAGAGCTCCTCTTTGCGGAATAATTGACTCTTTATAGGTATTACTTTGATTTTCAAAAATCTCCCAACATGGCATACTTACAACTCTAATCCTCTTATCTTTCATTTTGTTTGCTGTGTCTATTGCCAAACTGACCTCAGACCCTGTTGCAATGAAAACTAATTCTGGGTTGTCTTGCTCAATAACCGCATAAGCACCCTTACTAACACCGTCAACAACAATATCCATAGAATGATTTAATACGGGAACACCTTGTCTGGTGAGTAAAAGCGCACTTGGAGCTAATTTATTGTTAATAGCCAATTCAAAAGACGCTACCGTTTCTTTAGCGTCAGCTGGACGAAAAACATTAAATCCTGGAATAGCTCTCAAAGACATAGCTTGCTCAACGGGCTGATGGGTTGGACCATCTTCGCCTACCCAGAATGAATCATGGGTAAATTCGTGAATGACTCCACATTTTTGAATAGATGCTAATCTTAATGCTGGGCGTTCATAATCAGCAAAAACTAAAAAAGTTCCTCCAAAAGGAATTAGTCCTCCATGAAGAGCAATACCGTTCATTGCAGCTGCCATAGGAAATTCTCTAACTCCAAAAGCTAGATTGCGCCCTAATCTATTTTCTTTTGAAAAATCACCATACTTTTCAGCAAAATTGCCCGTGTAGTTAGATGGTTCAAGATCAGCTGATCCTCCAACTATAGTTGGTATTTGTTCAGCAAATTTATCAAGAGTCGCTCCAAATGCTTTTCGAGTAGCTAAAACGGTCCCTTCTTCAAATGATGGATATTCTATATTTGAATAAGAATCATTGAATAATGTTTTCCAATAATTATTAAAACTGCTATCTAATAGAGCTTTATCAACAAGAGATCTCCATTCTTTTGCAGTTTCAATCAGCTTTGGGAATCGAGTCTGGAAATGGTTTTTTACCTCATCCGGTAAATAAAATTGTTCATCCGGAAGACCAAGTTTTTCTTTTGTGGCTTTGATTTCATCATGATCTAATGGCGCACCATGCGTTTCATGGTCTCCTTCAACGTTTGCGGCTCCTTTTGCCATAACGGTCTTTCCAATGATAAGGCTTGGTCTATCAACAACTTGAGCTTTTTCTATGGCTTCGCGAATTTTAGCATGATCATGTCCATCAATTTCTTGAATATGCCAACCAAAGCCTTCAAACACCTGAGAATAGTTGGTTGAATCTGACCTATCTACTTTTCCTGAAATTTGAGCATTATTTGAATCGTAATACACAATTAACCTAGATAAACCCCAATGACCCGCCATTGAACCAGAGCCCAATACAATGGGTTCTTGAAAGTCACCGTCGCCCGCAACAACATAAGTAAAATGGTCAACAATGCTATCTGATTTTGTATGATCAGCTTTCAGCCTAGCACGCAACATCGATTCGGCGGTAGCCATACCAACAGCCATAGCAAAACCTTGCCCAAGAGGACCTGTAGTAGCCTCTATTCCAGTAATTTCTACCTCAGGATGTCCGGGAGTATTGCTGTGTAGCTGGCGAAAATTTGATATATCTTCCTTGTTCAACCACCCTATCTGATAAAGTATTGCATATATTAGAGCTGACTCATGCCCCGCAGAAAGAACGAATCTATCTCTATTAAACCAATCAGGATTATTAGGATCGTAATTGAGATATTCATTGAAAAGTATTTGAGTAAAATCCGCAGATGACATAGGGCCTCCGCTATGGCCGGAATTAGCTTTACGAACCATATCTATTATTAAACCCTTAGTTACTGCTAAAGAAAATTGATTTTTTTCCTCATCCTCCCATTCTGAAAAAGAGTCGATATCTTTATATGTTCTCATTCCTAACTAAATATTATAAAATTCTTTAATTGTATTAGCAGGGTCATCTGTGCCAAAAATTGCAGAGCCTGCAACAAGAACATCGGCTCCAGCATCAAGGACTTCTTTTGCGTTATGAAGTTTTATACCGCCATCAACCTCGATTAGTACACGATCTTGTAAGCATTGTTCAACAAGTTTTTGTTTTATTTCAATTATGCGATTGGTTGAAGCATCAATATATCCTTGTCCGCCAAAACCTGGATCGACGCTCATTACTAAAACTAAATCGATTTTATCAAAAAATGGCTCAATATCGGATACTGGGGTCGATGGCTTCAAAGAAATACCAACTTTACTTCCAGTAGACCTAATTAGATTAATTACGCTTAAAGGGTCATCCGTAGCCTCAATATGAAAAGTTATCATATCGGCGCCTGCTTTTGCAAAAGGCTCAACAAGCTTCTCAGGTTCTACAACCATCATATGTACATCTAGAAATTTTTGGGTTTTACTCCTCAACGATTTAACAACTGGCGGTCCAATAGTTAAATTCGGAACAAATTGGTTGTCCATTACATCAATATGTATCCAATGGGCACCTCCATCTGCACACTGATCGAGTGCGAGCTGGAGATTTGAAAAATCTGCAGAAAGAATAGATGGGGATAATTTGAATTCCGAGGTCATATTATCTCACCCAAATTAATGTTAGAAACATAGGAATTCAACTCTGAATGTTATTTATCTATTTTTTTTTGATAAACATAAACTAATTTAGGTCTAAATAAAAGCAGGCAAGATGAATAAAGAGAATAAAGATAGATTTTACTATAATAGTAAATTTTTAGGAAGTCCAGGTGCGCGATCAGTAAGAATTCTTTCGGAGTACTATGGCCCACTGCAAAGATTTGAGAGAAATAATATTCAGGATTTTCTGGTATTTTTTGGATCAGCAAGGATAAAATCAGAAAAAGAAGCTAAATCAGATCTTGAAAATGCCTCAAAGGATATTTCGCAAAAAGAACTCCAGATATTACAAACAAACGTTGAGATGAGTAAATATTATGAAGATGCATGCGATCTATCCTTTCGAATGACAAAATGGAGTAACAATTTAAAAAGTAAGAAGAAAAGATTTGTAGTGACTTCAGGTGGTGGACCTGGAATAATGGAAGCAGCAAACAAAGGAGCTAAAAAAGCAAAAGGATCAGCTATTGGCTTATCGATAAGTCTTCCTTTTGAGCAATCTGGTAACGAATGGATTTCAGAAGATCTTGAAATAAATTTTCATTATTTTTTCATGAGAAAGTTCTGGTTTCTTTATAAGGCAAAAGCTATGGTAGTTTGGCCAGGAGGATTTGGAACCTTAGATGAAGTAATGGAGACGCTAACTTTAATTCAAACGCAAAAACTAAGAAAAAACATTCCTATCGTACTTTATGATGAAAATTTTTGGAAAAATATTGTTAACTGGGATTTCATGATAGAAAAAGGGGTAATTTCAGAATCGGACATTGATTTTTTTAAATTTTGTAATTCAGTTGATAGCGCTTTCAAATACCTAACTGAAAAAATAACCTCAACCCACCTAAAAGGGCCAAATTTTTAAACGGATGAAGATATGATTAAGAAGCTCGCTATTATAACATATTTCCTTAGCTTATTAACCGCACAGGTAAATCCTGCAAAATCCCTGCATCGAAATCCGCCAAGATCTTGGGCGCTGACAGGAGCAACAATCCATACTGAACCTGGAAAAACTATTTTCAATGGAACTGTTTTAATAAGGAATGGCATTATTTCATCGGTAGGTAAAAAAGTTAAAATTCCTATGCAAACAACCGTTGTAAAAATGGATGGAAAGCATATATATGCTGGATTTATAGAAAGTTGGATGGATGTTAAGTCAAAAAAAGATACTGCATCACTTGAAATGCACTGGAATTCAAATATGCGTTCACATCTGAAAGCAAGTGAATTTTACACTCCTAATGAAAAAGAGCTAAATAAACTTAGAATGCTTGGTTTTACTACCGTACATCTTGCGCCAAATGGCGGGATATATCAAGGACGCTCTAGCCTTGTCAATATTGATAAAAAACCTAAGGTGTTATCGAATGACATTGCACAAGTTGTTGAATTTAAATCCGGAGGATGGGGAGCAAAAGAGTATCCAACTTCATTGCTTGGTGCTATTGCATTTATTCGTCAAGGTTTAATAGATGCAAAATGGTACGATAAGGCTCAAGAGATAATTTCAAAATATCCTGACGGTAATGAACAAATCGAATTTGATCAATCATTGAGTGCGATTGGAAATTTTTTAAAAAAGGGTAAGCCGTTTGTATTTGAGACAAAAAACGAGCTTTACATTGATAGGGCATACAATATCGCAAATGAATTTGAACTTAAACTTTGGATTAGAGGAAATGGATACGAGTACAGAAGATTAAATCAATTAAATCAAGAGCACATGATAATACCAATTAATTATCCAGCCAAACCTGAAGTTGCTAACCCCTACAGCGCTTTACAATATTCTACTCAACAACTTAAACATTGGGACATGGCACCTGATAATCTGAAAAAACTTAGCGAAAAAAATATAAAGTACTCTATCACATCGAGTGGGCTCAAAAATAAAAAAGATTTTAGAAAAAATTTATCTAAATCTGTTAGAAGAGGTCTCAACGAGGCTGATGCGCTTGCTAGCTTGACTACTATACCAGCAAAAGCCTTCGGTCAATCAAAGCGCATAGGAAAAATTTATCCTGGGTACATTGCTAATCTGGTTATAACTAATAATAATTATTTCCATGAGGATTCAAAAGTACAGTCTGTTTGGATTGAAGGAAATGAGCTTCAATTGTCTCCCGATCCTATTAATCATTATGCGGGATTATGGACATTAAAAGAAAGAGAAAAAACCTGGGCTTTAGATATTGATAAAAATGAACTGATATTTTCTGCAAAAATAACAAGGGACAGTGTTTCAATTACGGTTCAAAATCTTGACATTAAAAGAGATCAAATCTCGTTTACGATTAATGACGCAAAAAACTTTAATAATGGAGCAGTGCGATTTATTGGTAGAATAGAAAAAAATGAGATGTCAGGCAAAATAATTTATGCTGACGATAGTAGATTTTCATGGACAGCACAGCTTGATTTTAAGGAGCCTCTCCCTATTTTTAATATTAAAAAAGAGGAGCCAAGCAAACTTGAAGTTTTTTACCCAGAAGGTGCATATGGAGTAGATGAGCAGATAGTCAAACCAAAGACTATTCTTGTTGATGATGCGACAATCTGGACGTCAGGCCCTGATGGAGTTCTAAAAGGATTCGATATACTTTTTCAAAATGGAAAGGTTAAACAGATTGCAAAAAATATTTACCTCAACGATAAAAATGCAATTATAATTGATGGAAAAGGGAAGCATATTACTCCAGGGTTAATTGATGCTCATAGCCACATGGCTGGAGAATCAATTAACGAAGGATTCCAAAACGTTACCGCTGAAGTTAGAATGCGCGATGTTATTGACCCCAATGATATAGCAATGTACCGTGCTCTTGCTGGAGGTCTAACAACAATAAATTTATTGCATGGTTCCGCTAATCCGATTGGTGGTCAAAGTGTTGTTATGAAGCTAAGGTGGGGCAGTTTTTCAAATAATTTAATTTTTAATGAAGCATCTCAAGCTATAAAATTCGCGTTGGGTGAAAATGTTAAACGAAAACGATCATATGGTCGTTATCCAGAAACAAGAATGGGCGTTGAGCAGGTTATAAGAGATGCATTCTCTGCTGCAAGAGACTATAATAAAGCATGGAATACATACAATAAAGATGCAAAACTTCAACGCACAAAGTTGCCTCCGCGACGCGACTTAGAGCTCGATGCCTTAGTTGAAATATTAAATGGAAAAAGAATTGTTCACGCTCACTCATATCGCCAAGATGAAATTCTTATGCTGACTCGAATTTCTGAAGATTTTGGTTTTACCATGGGAACATTTCAGCACGTTTTAGAAGGCTACAAAGTTGCAGAACGACTTGCAGAGCACGGTGCAAGCGCTTCAACATTTTCAGACTGGTGGGCCTATAAATTTGAAGTGATCGATGCGATTCCTTTTAATGCTACTTTAATGGCAAATGTAGGTGTAAACGTATCTTTCAATTCTGATAGTGATGAACTTGCACGACGCATGAATCTTGAAGCTGCGAAAGCAGTCAAGTATGGAGGTTTATCAGAAGAGGAAGCATTGAAAATGGTTACAATAAACCCCGCCCAGCAGCTTAAAATTGATAAATATGTTGGTTCTCTTGAAATTGGGAAGGATGCCGATTTTGTATTATGGTCCGGACATCCGCTTTCAAACTATACCATATGCGAACAAACATGGGTAGATGGAAAACAATATTTCTCACTAAAGAAAGATGCGTATTATAGAGAAAGAGACGAAAAACTGAGAAATGACCTCATTCAAAAGATACTGATTAGTAGTGAAACCGGTAGCAGCATAATGATTCCAGATAGTGAAGACGCTAATGATTACCATACCTGTAATAGTGATCATAATCATGATGATGAAGGAGATCATTAATAATGAAAAATTTACTAATTATTTTTTTATTTACTGTTTCAATATCTGCAAACGAACAGATTCCTGCTCCTCCCCAGAAAAATCCAATTCTATTAAAAAATGGACTTATTCATACTGTTTCAAATGGTATTGTTGAGGGATCAATTCTTTTTGATAAAGGCAAAATTCTTCGTATTGCAAAATATATTACACCACCGGAGAATTGTGAAGTTATTGACCTGGATGGTAAGCATGTATACCCTGGAATGATTGCTGCGGTTTCTGGATTAGGTTTGGTTGAAATCAACGCGGTAGCTGTTACTAATGATCACTCTGAACGGGGAGATTTCAATCCAAATGTGCGCACAAACGTTGCCTTCAACCCAGATTCAGAAATCATACCAACTACAAGATCTAATGGCATTCTAATTGCAAATGTAATACCTGCTTCAGGCTTAGTATCTGGGCAATCATCTGTAATGATGCTTGATGGTTGGACTTGGGAAAATGCAACCCTATCTTTTCCGAGCGGTCTTCATATTAATTGGCCAAATATGAATTCAAGCTCTAGAACTGATAATGATAAAAAAAGATTAAAAGCTGCAAGGCAGCAATTAGACCATTTAGAAAAAATTATAAAAGATGCTAGAGCATACGCAAGGCTCAGACAAACCAAATCAAGATTAGCTGAAGACTATCACAATGAAGATCTGCGATGGGAAAGTATGATCCCCTACGTTGAAAAGAAACTTCCAATTTTTGTTCATGCAAACGAAGTAAGACAAATTGAAGCTTCAATTAGCTGGGCAAATAGGCATAACCTTGAGATCATAATTGTCGGCGGTAAAGATGCATGGCGAACAACGGATCTTTTGGTTAAAAATAGAATTCCAATTATATATGAAGGGGTAACTGCCCTGCCATATAGACGATATGAAGATTACGACCAAGCATATAAAACACCATCAATATTGTATGAAGAAGGGGTGCAATTTTGTATTTCAGATTATGGTTATGCTGGAAGAGCTGAGCAGATAAGAAATTTGCCCTACCAAGCTTCTATGGCAGCTTCCTATGGATTACCAAAAAAAGCAGCATTTCGAGCTGTAACTTTATCTGTGGCAGAAATTTTAGGAATCGATGAAAAAGTAGGTTCCTTGGATGAAGGAAAAGATGCAACCTTATTTATTTCAGATGGAGATCCACTTGAAATACGAACAAATATCATTCAGGCATATATTCAAGGTAAAAAGATAGATATGGGGGATAGGCACAAGAGCCTGTATTCAAAATACAAAGAAAAATACAGGCAGCTTGACATCCTAAAAGAGTAAAATTGTAATCTATTTTATTTTATAAATCGCATAATCTCCAGGAGAGGCACCAACAACAAGCTCTTCTTGGGGTTCGCCTAAGTTATTATGAACGAAGACTGTATCCGGAGCAGTGTAGTCGCTCGTAACACCAAGAAATAATTTTTCTTCAAATCCATTTGCAGAATATAAATGATTGGAATTATATGATCCGATTTTTGAAAGCGATTGCAACGATAAATCAGCATTTAATGGTGCAGCTCCACCATTATAGGTTCTAAAAGCTCGATTATCAAACTTAAATACGTCTCCACCACAAACTGCGCCTTTACCGTAATCAAGAATAGCAATAGCTTCGCTTAGAATATTTATTTTACTAGTACCATAATATGTTTCAGAAAAATCAGCACTATAATGAGTACGTGAAACCCACAAATTATCACCATCAATTAAGAGCTGTTGCGGGCCTTTACCAACTTCGTAGGTTTTAGTTACTTTTCCTGATTCAATGTTTATTTTAACAACTGAGCTAGCAGAACTGTAATCTGCGTTCATATTAATTGCAACCCAAAGGTTTGTTCCATCCGATACAATTGACTCAGGTAAACCATCCAATGGAAAAGAATCCTCTATATAATAAGTTGAAAGATTCAATACCTTAACGTCTTGAGTGTAATAATTCGTGAAGTAAAGTTTATTATTCTCTACCACCATTTCTCTTGGACTCGAACCTTCCGTTGAAATTGAAATACCTGGAAGCTCAAGACCATCATCACTTATTTGATAAACCTTAATAAGATGGCTATTGTTGACCAAAACAAAGAGTTTGTTATTGTGAACAAGAATTGATTGGACCACATCACCAATGTCTTTTACTTCCTGAATTAGCTTTCCATTGCGAAAAACTGATACAGACCCATTGCTTGATCCAAAATTTCCTTCTGTTGATATGAATGTTAATTCAGATGATTCATCTTTTATATTATTGTCTTCGCAACCAGCTAATATGATTGCCATAATAAGAAAAAATTTTTTCATTTGATTTTCCTTAATTAATTAAGGGATTTTTTTGAATTAATGCTATTTAACTCTTATCCCGAAAGTTATTTGTTAGTTAGCGTTATTATCCAGATATCCTGACTTACGTTTAGCAAAATACTTAGGCCTTCTTCTTAGCGAATGACAAAAATAAAGTATTTCTAACGATTACAGTAGCGGGTACTGTGCCTGATTTTCACAAGCTTCCCTGCAATAATAATTGCTTAGTTAAGTATTTATATTAGAGACGAATTATGATATCTGCTACGAATATATTTTAAAAAAAATAAAATATATTTTAGAGTGATGAGAAAATTCTACGAAGCAGTTTTAAATGCATTCAATCGAGAAAATAGGCTGTTGCTTAATTTTTTATCTTTCTTGTGCACTGTTTTTTTATTTCCCAGAACCTTTGATAGTGAATCTACTAAATGGTCAATATCCAACAATGAATGTTTTGGTGTAATTGTTATCCTTAATCTTGCACTGCCCTTAGGAACCGTAGGGTAAAAAATTGGCTGGGTATAAATATTGTGAATATCCAAAAGCTTTTGAGAGAACAACTGCGCTTTTTCTGCTGTATTTACAATAATTGGAATTATATGACTGTCCCCTTTAATATAATTTATTCCCAAATTGTCTAAATTCTTTTTTAGGTAAGCAGCTTTTTCTAAAACCTCAGATCGTAAATGATGCGACTGCTCCACGATTTCAATACTTTTTTTGCAGGCAGCTACAACTGATGGCATTAAAGATGTAGTAAAAATAAATCCCGGAGTGAAGCTCCTTATAAATTCAATAATATATTTATCCCCAGCTACGTATCCGCCTATCTGACCAAAAGCTTTTGCAAGAGTACCATTTATGATGTCAATTTCTTTCGATACGCCATACTTATTTGCAATACCAGAACCTCTTTCGCCGTACAAACCTACAGCGTGAACTTCATCAAGATAGGTAAGGGCATTATATTTTTTGGCCAAACGAACATATTCGGCAACATTTGTTATTGTTCCATCCATAGAGTAAAGAGATTCGAATACAATGAGCTTAGGTGTTTTAAACTCTATCGATTTTAATTTTTCCTCAAGATCATCTAAATCATTATGCTTGAAAATCGTGCAAGGAGCTCCTGAATTTTTTATTCCTTGTATTAATGAGGCATGATTTAACTCATCAGAGAAGACTTGCAATCCATTGATTTTTTTACAAATTGTCCATAAAGATGACTGGTTTGCAAGATAAGCAGAATTAAATATAAGGGCAGATTCCCTATCGTGATATTGTGCAAGTTTTTTCTCTAAACCAACATGATAGCTAGTGGTACCTGAAATATTCCTGGTTCCACCTGATCCAGTTCCGACCTCTTTAATAGTAGATATCATTGTTTCAACAACCTCATCATTATGACTCATGTTTAAATAATCATTGGTACACCAAATCTTCACGTTTTCCAATTTGGCTGGAGAATTGCTCTTCTCATCGATTAACTCAACTTGCGTAAAAGGAAAGGTTGAGCGAGATCTTTTAACAGGAAGGAACTTTCTATAATATCCTTCGTTTTTAAAACTTTGAACTTTTGATTTAAAGAAATTTTTGTAATTCAATGTAAAAAACCTTTAACAGTATCTTAAAATTATATTAGACTCATCGGTCGAAATTATGAATATTCATTTTATTTGACCATATATTTTTAATAACGCTTCATAATCTTTTGCTAAAAAAAATAAAAATTGTTTCAAGAGCTAGTCATTTAGCACGCGTGCAAGCATACAAAGTTGGTGCTAAGATCCATAATATGTACCCTACGATGGATATTGAATATTGTTCCAAAAAATCGGAGGGCGATATAAATCCAAATCAAAGTATTGCATCTGGAGAGGTGACAGGCCTTTTTACTCACAATATCAGCAATGCAATTAGCGACGGTGAATATGATATTGGGGTACATTCCTGGAAAGACGTGCCGTTGAAGCCATCGAAAAACTCTACAATTTTCGGTACGATCGAACGTGGCGATATGCGTGATATGCTCTTCATCAAGAAAAAGTCAATCGATGATTTAAAAAAAGAAACTTTGTCCATTTTTACTTCTTCTCCACGAAGAAAATATATTTCAGAAATTATTTTAAGGGACTTGCTCCCATTTCAAAAAGCTAAATTAAGTTTTCATGATATTAGGGGAAATATTGAAACAAGACTAAAAAAACTAAATGAATCGAATTTTGATGGTTTGATCATTGCTAAAACTGCTATCGATAGGCTTTTATCAAGTCAATACACTAAAGATGACCAAGATTCTTCAAAAAAAATAAAAACATATATTGATGACTTAAAATGGATGATACTTCCATTGTCTTGTTTTCCAACTGCACCTGGACAAGGAGCAATTGGAATTGAGGCAAATAATTCTAATGACAAGGTAATTAAGATTATCAATCAGATAAATAACAAAAAGGTTTTTCAAATGGTGCAGGATGAAAAGTCAAAGCTCAATATTTATGGTGGAGGGTGTCATCAGAAGATTGGTGTATCAAATTGGATAGTAAATGACTTAGAGCTTGAATCAATCCAAGGAATAACAGATGAAGGATTATCTCTTAATTCTTATAAAATCATAAGCAAAAAAAAGGAGTACAGCATTAATTATAACCGATCGAACTCCTTCCCCTCAAACGAGAATGAAAAAAAACTTTTCTCAAGAGAGCATATTGATAGCTCAAGAGTTATTAAAGAACTTCGTGGTAGCGTAGTTTATATAAGCAGAAAAAATGTATTGAGGGGTACTCCGCATATCGATGAGTCAAATATAATATGGACCAGCGGTTTGAAGGCATGGAAGGCAGCAGCTAAAAAAGGGTATTGGGTGAATGGAACATCCGATAGCTTTGGAGAAAATATGGATTTTGATATTGATGCACTAGCTGGAAAAATCAGTAAAAAAGTAAAATTGACACACCTGGAAAACGAATCCACAGAAATGGACATTGTCCCAACCTATAAACTCATATTTTCTGATAAAAAATTAAACATTCAAGAGCGAACTCACTTTTATTGGATGAGCTCTTTTGCTTTTGACTGCATAACTCAAAAATATCCTGAAATAAAAAACAAAATACATGGCTGTGGACCTGGAAAAACTTATGACCACATTTTAAAAAATATTAGTAATCCAGATAAGGTATCAAAATATTTATCAATTGAGGATTGGGAGAGCAATTTTGATTCTTGAGCGTTTACATAACAATGAAATCATAAATAATATGTCTCTTGAGAGTAAATTTGTAAGAGACCAGTTAGTGCAGCCTATATTTATCCACGAAGATGAAAAAAATGAAACCACTATTCCTGGGTTAGGAAAAAATAAGATTTTATTTGAATCAAATATTATTGAAACCATTTCTGACGACGTTAAGAACGGTTGCCGAAACTTTATCCTATTTTTTGTTCCAAAAACCAAGAGCAATAATCAATTCATTACCAGCTTTCAAGAAAATATTTTGTCGAAAATTAAAAAAGAGTTTGGTTCTGAAATAGAAATTTGGGTTGATCTGTGTTTATGCTCTTTTACAATAACAGGACATTGCTGTTTATTTGAAGGAGAAAAGATCAACTATGCTGATTCGCTAGAAATAATGTCTGATATTGCGTTATCATATGTGCGTGGAGGTGCTGATGGTATTGCGCCGAGCTCAATGCTAAACGGAATAGTACATTCTGTTAGAAAGAAATTGGATTTACATGATTTTAAACACATTCCAATAATGAGCTACAGCACAAAGTTTGCAAGTAATTTTTACGGTCCATTTAGAGCTGCGGCCGATTCATCTCCAAGCTTTGGCGATCGAACAAGCTACCAGTTAGATTGTACCGATAAAGAAAACGCAATTGAATCAAGCGTCAGATTTTCAGAAGAAGGAGCAGATTTACTAATGGTTAAACCCGGTCTTTTATCCTTAGACCTAATTCAACCAATAATTGAAAAAACTAAAAAACCGGTTGGAGCTTATCAAGTAAGCGGTGAGTATTCTAGCTTGGTATATTTAGCAGACAATAAACTAATAGATTTTGATTCGGGATTACTTGAAACATGGTCTACATTTAAAAGAGCTGGAGCTCAATATATTATAAGCTACGGTTCAAGATATGCAAAGAAGCTTGGGTTATGATAAAAAATAAAAAATTCGAAAAAGCGATTAACTGTCAAGAACAAAATATTCCACCCATTTGGTTTATGCGGCAGGCAGGTAGATATCATAATCATTACCAAAACTTACGAAAGAGCTATACTTTTGAAGATCTTTGTAAAAATCCAGAATTAGCCATGCTAACTGCTATGGGCCCTATTGAAGAATTTGATTTTGATGTTGCTATACTCTTTAGTGATATATTATTTCCCCTTGAATCATTGGGGCTTGATTTAAAATATATCCCAGGACCGACGTTTAATGAAAAAATACAGCCTAGACATATTAAAAATTTGAAATCGACCCTTGAAATTGCAAACGACTTACAATTTCAATCTGATGCATTAATGCTAACGCGTAAAGAGCTTTCTAAAGACAAAAGCCTTGTGGGTTTTGTGGGAGGACCTTGGACCTTGCTTTCATTTGGTGCAGGTATAAAAAAAGAGCCTTTTGTAAATAACGTAGATAAGAATAAGTTTTTTGAAGAAGCGCTATACGATGTGTTGATTCCAATTTTAAAAGAAAGTATTAAATCTCAATTAAATTCTGGTGCTGAAATTGTATATGTTTTTGATACCAATGCAGTTCAGCTTGAAAAAAATTATTTTACTGACAAGTACCTACGTAAATTAAAAAAAGAGCTTTTTATCCCGTTCAAAAAGCGAGTGGCTTATTTTACAAAGCACGGAGCAGTCAATGAAATTGATGACATAAATAATCAATTTTCCTTAGCAGGTCATGTGTATAATTCACCAAATGATTTAACAAAAAGATTGGCAAACACCAGAACAGGATTTTTACAAGGCAATTTTGCTCCCGAAAGCTTACGTAAGGAGCACTCCGATTTTTTACATGATTATAGTTTATTTAAGAAACAGATGTTATCAATGACCAAGAAAGAAAGAGCGGGATGGATATGCAGCCTGAATCACGGAATTTTGCCAAAAACTCCTGAAAAAAATGTTAAATACTTTATTGAAGATATTCGTTCATCGTTTGAGAGTTTGTAATGGAAGAGTATAAAGATTTATATAAAGGCAAAATAGGTGTAATTCTTACTAATCTTGGAACACCGAATGCCCCTTCAAAAAAAGCTTTAAAAAAATACTTAAATCAATTTCTTATGGATAAGCGCGTGGTGGATTTAAACAGATTGATTTGGATCCCGATATTAAAGTTGATCATTTTAAGTATTCGTCCAAAAAAGTCAGCGAAGCTGTACAAAAAAATATGGACAAAAGATGGGTCACCTTTAATGGTATTTATGAATAACATCAAGAGATCAATCACCGAAAGATTTTCAAGCTCGAGAGATGATTTTCAGTTTGAAGTAGCTATGCGTTATGGAGATCCATCTTTTAAAAAGGCATTGAACAAATTTAAAGATAATTATATTACAAAAATTCTCGTTCTACCTTTATATCCGCAAGCTGGATCACCGACAACCTCTAGCTCAATGGATGAAGTCTTTAACGAATTGAAGGATTGGCCTTGGGTGCCAAGCTTGAGATTCATCAGCGGCTATCATGATCATGAAAAATATATTTCTGCCTTAAGCGCCTCAGTTGAAAAACATTTTGTGGAGCACGGAAAGCCCGAAAAACTTCTTCTTAGCTTTCACGGAATGCCGCAGAGATATCTTGAAGAAGGCGATCCGTATTATTGTTTTTGCCATAAAACTGCACGGCTAGTTGCAGAAAAACTTGAGCTTAATAAAGAGGATTACGAACTGTGTTTTCAGTCTCGTTTTGGTAGAGAGCCTTGGCTTAAACCCTACACTGACGATGTTATAGAGGATTGTGTTAAAGATGGTATAAAAAAAATTGCAGTAATCTCACCTGGATTTAGTGTGGATTGCCTTGAAACGTTAGAGGAAATTGAAATTCAATATAAAGAATTATTCCTCGAGCTTGGAGGAACAGACTTTGCATACATACCCTGCCTTAATGATTCTAATGATCACATATCATTAATAGCGGATCTGATTGATTCTGAAACTAAAGGATGGCAAGATGTTTAACGAAGCAAAGAATTGGTTTAAACTTTTAAGAGATGATCTTGTGAAAAACACACAAGTATTTGAAAAAAAATCTTTTATTGAAAAACGTTGGAAGCATCATGATGAAGGTGGCGGCTTAATGACAAAAATTAAAGGAAATGTTATTGAAAAAGGTGGCATTAATATTTCTACTGTTTCAGGAAAATTCAATGAAAAAATGCAAAAAAATGTTTTAGGCGCCTCGGAAGATCCCACATTTTCAGCAACAGGTATTAGCGTAGTATTTCATCCCATGTCCCCTCATATACCCTCAATGCACTTTAATACTCGGTATCTTACTACTACAAAAAGTTGGTTCGGCGGCGGTATGGATCTTACTCCTTGTTTAGATTTTGACAACGAATCTCAAATTTTTCATAAAGAATTAGAGGATATTTGTAATAGATATAACGATGATTATTATCCGAAATATAAAAAATGGTGTGATGAATATTTTTACTTAAAACATAGAAAAGAACCGCGTGGGATTGGAGGAATATTTTTTGATCATCTTAATAGTGGAAATCAAGAAAATGATTTTGAGTTTGTTAAAGATGTAGGAAAGTTTTTTTTGAAACACGCCATATACTTAATAAATAAAGATAAAGATAGAGCATGGACATCTAGAGAAAAAGATGTCCAACTAATTAAAAGAGGACGCTATGTTGAATTTAATTTGCTTTATGATAGAGGTACAAAGTTTGGTCTTGAAACCGGGGGAAATACAGAAGCTATCTTAATGTCAATGCCTCCAATAGCCAATTGGGAATAAATGCACAGCGTTTATCTATGGGTTAAAGTATTTCATGTAATGTTCATGGTTGCTTGGATGGCAAGCTTACTATACTTGCCACGATTATTTGTTTACCATGCTGATAAAGTAAACGATAAGATTACATCAGAAACATTTAAAATTATGGAATACAGGCTGTATTTCTATATTGGTACGCCCTCATTGGTCTTGGTTTGGATAACTGGGCTATACTTAACTTATATATTAGGTATTTACGGTTGGCTAATAATTAAATTTTTTGCTGTGATCATTATGACGATATACCATATATGGCTACTAAAATTTTTGAAAAACTTTAAAAATAATACAAATAGCAAAGAGTCTTTATTTTTTAGAAAGATTAATGAAATTCCTTTTTTTATTTTGCTAATCATTTTGATTATGGTAATAATCAAACCAGAATTTCCGTGGTAATTTTAATTTAATTTGATAACTCTGAATAACGAAAGACTACTACCCCTCCATCGTAGCTATCAAATATAATTTTGTAAATCCTATTTGTGACAGTATCATAGATTAGATAAGTATCGCTAGATACCTCAACTTTATTTTTAATCATATCATAGCTCAAAGCGGCGTTCGGTCCCCCGTACTGCATCCTACCTCCTTCTGGAGAAAAAGATAATCTATCAGGTGCGGAATCAATCAACTCAAAATCAGAGTTATTATTTATACCAAGAAGAATTGTGTTATTCAGAGCAATATTTGGCATTTTATAACCAGTACCTGTATCAAGGTTATGGTACTTTAAATGCCAAGAATTATTATTTACTTCTTGAACTTGTTGCCCTGTTTCAAAATTGAATAAAAAATCACCCTGGTTTACATTGGTAGTAATAATTTCTATAATATTTAAAGGATTTTGATCACCGCTTTCATCATCGCACGAAAAGCATAATAAAAATGATATAACTATTATTAAGGGATTTATTTTTATCATTTTCAATTGAATAATAATAATCCTAAAAAACGAAGCTTTATATATTGCCTTTAATTGCTAGCTCTTTCCGTAATTACCAATAAATACGGTTATAAACTCTTCCATTGTTTCGCGAGACATTATCTTTTTATTGTCACCCAAAAAGAATAAACCATGAAAGAGGCCTCCAATTGCTCTCATGAGCATATCCGATCGTATTTCAGGAAATTCTTTTTTTTCAATAGCTTCCTCGAGAAGACTTTGTAGAACGCCATACATCTTTTTTTGATATTTTTTCCAATCTTGATTGCTTTCACCCGCTGCATCTGGAAGAGCTTTTGGTGCAGTAAAAAGAAATTCAAATAAAACCTGATCTTTTCGCACCAAGGCGCCAATGGTATTCAGTGAATCAATAAAAGTATTTTTTGGCTGATTGGTTTGGTGCACAATTGGTTCAATTGATTCCCAAATCATCCTCCATCCGCGAACTAACTGCTCTGCAAAAATTTCTTCTTTTGATGAAAAGTAGTAATATAAGGTAGCCTTACCAAAATCAGCCTCTTTAGCAATCTCATCCATCGTAGCTTTTTCAATTCCATGCTTTTTGAAGACAGAGAGAGCGCTTGAAAGAATCTGCTCTTTACGCTGTTCACGTTCTTTTGCTTGTCGGTTAGAGATCATGTTATTTCAATTCATCTTATTTCGAACAATGAGTCGAAATTTAAAATTTATGAGACTATTAAACAATTTTTTTTTCTATTTTAACCTGGTAATTCATTTATTTTATAAAATGCATTATTGAACAAATGATGAGTATCCTGGAAAATGCGGCTGAAGATTTGATAGGTTGAAATCATAAAGACTTAAAGCAAAACGAAGACTGTCAATATCTTCAATGTAGTAGATAGTTGATACTATGCGGGAGACAAGACATGCAAAAAGTAATACAAATAAATACAGTTGGTTTTTGCTAAATACAACAGAATTCATCTTAATATCATAAACTTAATCTTGCCATTCGGCTATGAAGATATTTGTATCTCCTCTCTTGGCCTGGTTGCGGTTCGATGCGAATACAAAATATTTGCCATCTGGGCTGAAAACAGGAAAACCGTCAAAACCATTGAAGTAGGTTACACGCTCTAAATTCGTACCATCTGTATTAACTGCCCATAGATCAAAATCTCTTCCCTTGGGATCTGCCATGTTTGAACAAAAAATTATTCTCTGGTCATTAGGAAAAAAGTAGGGGGCAAAATTTGCACCTTCATTGAATGTGATTTGTTTTTTATCGGTTCCATCGGCATTCATTATTCTTAATTGAAGATTCATTGGTCTTATTAAACTTTCATTTATAAGGCTTTTGTAGTCTTTAATTTCTTTTTCTGTCTCTGGATAAAAAGCTCTCCAAATAATTTTTTTTGTATTGTGACTAAAGAAAGCACCTCCATCATAGCCTAATGTATTGGTTAACATTCGCTTATCAGTGCCATCGGTATTCATTGTCCAAATTTCTAAGTCTCCTGATGAGATCGAGGTGTATACCATCCTACTTCCATTCAAAGCAACAGTTGCCTCTGCATCATAGCCACTTTCATTTGTTAATTGCTTAACTTGTGATCCGTCGGAATTCGCACTAAAAATATCATAAGACTCGTAAAGTTTCCACACATAACCTCTACTAAAATCTGGTTTTGGCGGGCACTTTTTATCATAGTGATGGGTACTGGCATAAACTATTTTTTCATTTTTTGGATATTCAAAAAAAGCGCATGTAGTAACACCATCTCCGGTAGAAACCATATCAACTCTTCCCGTTTTTAGGTCCATGGTATATATTTGATCACATTGGCCCTCTTCATCATGCGCTTGAAAAATTAACTTTTTACTATCAGAGCTAAAATAAGCTTCAGCGTTTTCTCCGCTAAATGTGAGTTGTTTTAAATTTTTAAAATGCTTTTCATTTTTGTCTATCAGTTCATTAGCGCTGCCGTCAACGTATGAGCCGTAGCGATTTAGTGCATTCCATCTCATTAAAGTCAACGTTCCAAGTGCCAAAAGAATTACTAATGTATAATGATAATATCTTGTCATAAATACCTAATGGTTTAAGTTTAATATTATTTCTTTATCATTTCTCAATACTACAACTACTGAAGATTCACCGGGCTTCAGCTTTTGTAGCACATCCATATAGCCATAGATATCTTTTATAGCTACGTTGTTGATTTTAATAATTATGTCTCCTTTTTTGAGCCCTGCTCTTCCAGCTGGTCCCTCTGATCGAACACCATCAACGCCTAATCCGTCTTCTGTGCTTGTGTAGGATGGCATAAAACCAAATGTGACGCTCATCTTAATCCTAGATGTTGCAGGAGCACTTTGTGGTCCAGCCTCCGTAAACTTGGGCTTATTTTTTTTTGAATCAATTAGCAGTATTACATCATATACCATACTTAAAACTTTTTTCTGTCCAGAAATATTTATCTTACTCCAATCGTCTCTTGGCGTGTGGTAGTCCTGATGGCCTCCAGTAAAAAAAGATAAAACTGGAATGTTATTTGAATAAAAACTTGCGTGATCGCTAGGTCCAAATCCTTCAGGGTTTTTTTTGATATTTAACATATGGATCGATGATGTCTTATCTAGTATTTCATTAAAATAGGGTGATGTCCCAGTACCGGATACATTCAAAGAAAGATTGCGTAGCCTTCCAATCATGTCAAGATTTATCATAGTAATAATTTTATCTTTTGGTATGGGGGGATTATTTATAAAATGCTTAGATCCATAAATTCCTTGTTCCTCAGCATTGAATGCAACAAATATAATTGAGCGCCTAAGCTTATCTCGATTTGCATATAGTTTATGCGCTAATTCTAGAATTCCAGCTACCCCCGACGCATTATCATCTGCACCATTATGTATTTCGTTAGATCTGATATCACGAGATCCTGAGTGGACACCCCCATAACCTAAATGGTCAAAGTGGGCTCCGATAACAATATATTCATCCTTGTTTTCATTGCCTGGAATCAATCCAACTACGTTTGCAACTCGAAATTTCTCCCTTTTTAAATCTGAAAAATCAAAAAACTGTAAAAATGTATTATCTTGCATTGGTAATAATTTATATTTTTTAAAATTATCCACAATATAACTTATAGCAAGATCAGAACCTCTGGTACCAGGAAACCTTCCTTCAAGTTCATCACTCGAAAGATACTTGATATGTTTCATAATGCTGTCTTGGGTTATTTCATATTCATTCTTATTTAGGCTTTTTACAGACAATGAATTAGAGCAGCTCACAATGAGAAGTGTATTAAATAATAGAATTCTTACATTTATCATATTACCTCAAAATCGCACCATACATTTAATATGGTTGATTAATATTGTTAAACTATTTAATAATTTAATTAAATGTTTAAACGTAAGCCAAAGGTAATAGTTCTAGGCATTGTTGGTCGAAGCCCAGCTGGTCTTCTGGAAACAACAGATTTAGAATTAGTAAGGTTTTTTATAGAAATAAATAAATTAGAATTACTGTTAATTTTATATTGCCCAAGCAAGTCAAATTGATTCAAATCATCAGTTACGTTCTCAATATCAAAGGCGCCTGTACCTGCGACTGTTCTCATTTTACTAATTTTTTTCATTCTAAAATAAGCACTAGCTTTAGTTCCAATCATTCCTATTTCGCCATAAATTAAGTTTGATGGTAAATAAGGTAGTTCGTAACCAGACTGTACAGAGCCCCAAGCATCAAAAGAGCTTTCAAATGAGGTTAGAAACTCCGATTTGGTATAAGTATAGCTAAGGTTAATAGGTATGAAAAGCTTGTTATATTTTAAGAGTTTCGACATAGAAAGCTCTAAACCGTAAATATTTACTTTACCAGCGTTAAATTGATCATATGTTCCATCACCTGCGAACTGCGTATCATCACCAAGAAGGTTTGAATACGCGCTATTGAAATAAATCGCTTTAAATTTATCAGAATTATTAGTGTAACTAATTCCGGTTTCAAGATTAATACTTTCTTCAGGTTTGATTTCTTCTGATTCATTGCTACCGGGTCCTGGTGGTGAAAATCCTTTGTGAATGCCAGCTAACAGTTCAATCTTTGAATTGATGCTATAGTTGACCCCCAACCCAGGAATCAAAATATTTATATTTTTCTTTTTTTGAGTTGGAGAAAGTTCTCTTTTAGGGTCGTTCCAGCTTTTATTAGATCCGCTAATATCTCCTTTCCAGTCATTTCTATTTAATGCAATTTTTTCGTATCTAACACCAGCGGTTACAACAAAGTCTCTTATTTTGAATTGATCTTCGATAAAAATTGATTGAGCTCTAGCATTGTCTAGTCTATTATTTTTTGAACCAATACCCCAAGTGCCAGATGTTGACATTTTAAGCTTTCCTTCGTTCATCCCATATTTATCAACTTTTTGAAATCTATTCATTTCATCTTCATGGGTTCTTAACCCAATTAGAATGTCATGATCTGCTAAAAAATCTAGCTTGATGTTTGTGACCAGCTGAATACCCTTTGAATAATACTCTCGATTATTAGCTTTAATGTCGTAAGTATTATCCGGTGCTTCAAATGTAGATAAATATTTATAATTTGAACTCTCATTGCCCTCATTCAATAGCGATCCAATTGACTTGCCATTAACCTTTGAAAGCTTATACCAATTTCTACTAAAATCGTTACGATAGCCAATTAGTGAAAAGTTCATGTTTTTTGAAATCTGCAAAGATCCAGTGAGGGATATTTGGGAATGATCAGCATTCATTTGATCTTTTTGAGAAGCTGCATAACGTGCGTAGGGATTCTTTTCATAATCTTTCTGCGTGAGCCCAAGGTAGGTTTCGTTGCTTATTTCGTTTGTTGAGCTGACTTTAAGCTCAATTGCACTCGGATATTGCTTGAAAATTTTTGAGTTATATCTCAATTTTCCCATTAGATCAGTCTTGTTGAAACCAGTTCCATTATTACTAAAATCAATATTTTTAAATCCGCTATTTTCATCATGAAGAATCTCAAATAAATATCCGTATTTTGAGTTTGATGAGCCTACATTTGCGTTAAGCATCATTGATTCATAGTTACCGGTATTTAAATTAAAATTAGATTCAAATTTTTCAGGGATAGGAGTTGAGACATAATTAAGAGCTCCGCCTGTAGAGTGTGGTCCATATTTTATTTGTGAGGATCCCTTTCTGGCTTCTAAAGCATACATCCTCCCTGCAGTGGGGGAGTAATAAGCTGCTGGAGAAGAATATGGTGCTGGCGAAATTGGCACTCCATCTTCCATCATATTTATTTTTGAACTTCTCTCAACTCCAGTTCCTCTCATTCCAATATTAGGTCTAAGTCCAAATCCGTCTTCCTCTTGAATATAAATACCAGGAATCTTTCCAAGCATTCTATTCACGTCTGTATCATTAAATTTTTTAATGTCTAAGCTTGAAATCTTATCAACTGAACCAGGAGATCTCAAAAAAGGATTGGTAATTCTAGAAAGGTTTTTAATAACATAAATTGGATCCATTTCAATAACTTTTGATTCCATTTTAAAAAGAATTCCACTGTTCAAATCGTCCATCTCGATTTTTTTACTTAAAGAAGAAAAGCCTATCGCAGTTAATTCAATGGTAGGATCTGAGAAGTCTTTTGGTAAATCGATACGAAAGTAGCCTTCAGAGTCTGTTGATGCACCTATATCGTAATTTGCCAAATAGATATTAACGTTTGCTATAGGTTCGTTCTCATGCTGATCAACAACACGGCCAACAATTGAGGACTGAGCACAAATCATTGTGAACAAACATAATAATAATGATAATTGAATGAATCTTTTAATTACTACCCTCTTAATTTTAAATATTCAGTTTTATTTCAATGAACAAAGAATAGCCCCTGGAAGGACTGAGGTGGAGTTTTAACCAAAGGCTATTCAATATACATGCTTCGAAAACACAAGATTAAGATAATGAGACTTAATCTCATTATCAATAGTAACAAAAATTTTAATCATATGTCAAACTTTTTTTTAAAAATTTTGTATAAACACATATTAAGATGTGAAAAATGCTTTTCCCTGTTTAACTTATTTATAAGATAACAAACATTTAGAAACTGGAATGGATAAAAAAGATACTATTCAAAAAACTGGGGGTCAGTTTATTTTAGATCCCATCAACAGTACCTCAATATTTACTCGTGAAGACTTTACTTCGGAGCATACAGAAATCTATAAAATGGTGATGGATTTTGATAAAGAAAGGGTTTTATCCCAGAAAGAAAAGATAGAAAAATACGATCCAGATTTATCGATTGAACTTCTCAAAGAACTTGGCGAATTAGGATTGCTTGGAATTGATATTCCTGAAAAGTACGACGGAATTGATTTGGATAAAATTACTTCTGCAATTGTTGCTGAGGCACTAGTTCAAAGTCCCTCCTTTGCGGTTACGTGGGCTGTGCAAACAGGCATTGGGTCACTTCCTATAGTATGGTTTGGAACCGATGAGCAAAAGAAGAAATATTTACCCAAAATATCATCCGGGGAGTTTGTGTGCGCATATGGTCTTACCGAGCCTTCCTCAGGCTCTGATGCTACTCAAGCAAAGACTTCTGCAAAATTAACGGAAGATAAAAAACATTATATTTTAAACGGTGAAAAAGTATTTATTACTAATGGTGGAATAGCTGATGTATTTGTCGTATTCGCTCAAGTTGATGGAAATAAGTTTAGTGCATTTATCCTCGAAAAAGGTACCGAAGGTTTTTCGATTGGCAGAGAAGAGAATAAGCTGGGCATGAAAGGCTCATCTACCGCTCAACTCATTTTTCAAGACGCTAAAGTTCCTGCTGAAAATCTGTTATACAAAGTAGGTAAAGGTGCAACGATCGCATTTAACTGTTTGAATATTGGTCGCTTCAAACTTGGCTGCTCATGTCTGGGCGGGTCTAAGCAAGCAATAACTACTGCCTCACAATATGCGCTTGACAGAAAAGCATTTGGATCATCCATATCAAAATTTGACGCTATACAAAAAAAGATTGCCGAAATGGCAATTCTTACGTTTGCTACCGATAGCATGATTTATCGCACCATAGGTCTTCTCCAGGACGAAATTGACCTTATTGATAAAGATACTCCTGACTATTATATCCAAATGGGTGAAGCAATGGGAAAATATGCCATTGAAACCTCAATGGTTAAGGTGTTTGGTAGCGACTGCAGTCATTGGGTTATTGATCAAGGTTTGCAGGTACTAGCAGGATATGGCTACTTAGAGGAATATTCTTTAGCTCCTGCCTATAGAGATGATCGTATTAATCAAATCTGGGAAGGCACAAATGAGATTAACAGGCAAATAATAACCGGATTTATGATGAAGAAGGCTCTCACAGAAGAATTGCCGTTTCGAGATGCCATTCGAAACATTGATTCTTTTCTGAATGAAGGACCATCTAGCGATAATTCTGAATTTGGCAAAGAATTTGATTCCGTTGAAACTGCAAAGAAATTAGGTCTGTATTTATTTAACGAGTCTCTGGTATTTTTTGGTCAAGATCTAAAAAACGAGCATCAAATTATGGAAATGTTAGCTGATATCTTCACTGATATTTATACCGCTGAGAGCACGTTGATACGCACAAAAAAAATTATGGATTCTGATAACCCAATTTCATCTACTAAATATATATCAAAGGTGTTTGTATCTGAAATGACTGATAGAGTTATTACCAAAACGCATTCCATATTAAATTCGCTTCACGATGGATCTGTATCAGAAGAAACGCTGTCCAAACTAAGTCAATTTGAAAAAAGAATGCGTCTTCATACCAATAATGTTCAGTTAAAACGTAATATCGCTGAATACATTTTTGACCAAAAAAAGTACCCCTATTAGGAGCTAAAATGAGCAAATCATTTATAATCGATGCAGTACGTTCACCCATTGGATTAAAAAATGGTGAAATGATCGGTGTTCGTCCGGATGACTTGACCGCACAAGTTATAAAAGGACTGCTAGCACGAAATTCGACTATCCAACCTGAAATGATCGAAGACGTGGTGGTTGGCTGTGCATACCCGGAAGGTCCTCAGGGACACATCATTGGAAAATCTGTGGGAGTTTTAGCTGGACTACCCATTGAATCAACAGGCAAGGTAATTAATCGCTTTTGCGGTTCATCTATGGATGCTGCGCATCAATTAAGTACCTCCGCAGAGTGCGGTGATATTGATGTTGGAATTGCAGCTGGTATTGAGGATATGTTCTCTGTTCCTATGGGCGGTTTCGCTCCAGATTTTCACCCAGAACTTGCAGAGCAAGAGTTCTATATTGGCATGGGAGAAACTGCAGAGAACCTTGCAAACGATTTAGATATTTCAAGAGACGAACAGGAAGAATTTGCTATGAACTCGCATCGCAAAGCTCTAGATGCATATCAAGCAGGCAGATTTGATAAAGAATTAATCGCAATCGATGTTAATGGGGAATCAAGTGTCGTAAAGGATGATGGTCCTAGAGAGCCAGATGAAGAAAAAATTAAGAGCCTTCGCCCTGCTTTCCTAGAGAACGGTTCGATTACTGCTGCGACCAGCAGCCCTATCTCCATAGGTGCGTCCGCATTATTAATTGGAAGTGAAACACTTTCTAAAAATAATAATTTAAAACCCAGAGCTGAGATTATGTCTAGAGCAATTGCTGGGGTCCATTGGGATAGAATGGGTATGGGGCCTCTTCCCGCTGTGGAAAAAGCATTAAAAAAAGCAAAATTAACTATGGATGATGTTGAAACGATCGAACTAAATGAGGCTTTTGCGGCCCAAGCATTGTATGTTATCAAAAAAGGAGGTTGGGATCAGGGCAAGATAAACCTTAATGGCGGAGCCATTGCTTTGGGGCATCCATTGGGATGTTCAGGCGCTCGAATTCTAACTACCTTGATAAACGTTATGGAGCAACAAAATACATCTATAGGCTTAGCTACAATGTGCATCGGCAGTGGTCAAGGCATAGCAACAATAATCAAAAGAATATAATAATGGAAAACAGGATAGAAAAAGTTGCAGTGCTAGGTGCTGGTACAATGGGTGCTCAAATTGCTGGGCATTTTAGTAATGCTGGTATCCCTGCTTTACTTTTTGATATTAATTTTGATCTTGCGAAAAAGGGAGTTGAAACTCTATCACAACTTCGTCCAGCTCCTCTTTATAAACCTAAAAATGCTGAGCGCATCACTGCTTGTACTTATGATAATGACCTTGACAGTCTTAAAGATGTTGACCTTGTAATTGAAGCTGTAGCCGAAAACCTTGAAATCAAACATACGGTTTATAAAAATATCGTTCCTCATTTAAAAGATTCGGTAATAATGAGTTCAAATACGTCAGGTATCCCATTAGAAGATTTGATCAAAGTATTGCCAGATAATTTGAAATCACGTTTTTTAATAACCCATTTTTTTAATCCGCCCCGCTACATGCGACTTCTAGAGTTGGTACAAGGATCAAAAACCGATAAAAGTGTTTACGAAACATTAGCATCTATTGGTCAAAATATTTTGGGTAAAGGAATTGTTCATGCAAAAGACACCCCAAACTTTATTGGAAATCGAATAGGAGTCCATGGAGCAAATAATGCCATTAAGCTTGCAATTGATATGGGCCTTTCTGTTGAAGAAGTCGATAAATTAACCGGTACAATAGTAGGACGACCAAAAAGCGGTATTTTTAGAACTGTTGATATAGTTGGCCTTGATGTGCAATCCAATGTTTCTGCAACAAGCTACAACAACCTCGTTGACGATGAAGCAAGAGAAACATTAAAAGCGCCTGACATTCTTCAAAGCTTAATTGACGATGGACGTTTAGGGCAAAAATCAAAAGCAGGATTTTATAAAAAAACGGACGATGGTATCCTATCAATCGATCTGAAAACCGGAGAGTACAAAGCGCAGAAAAAAGTACTATTCGATGGGTATCGCGCTGCTAAAGGGTTTCAAAAAGTTGCAGATAGAATAAAGTCTTTAGCCTTTAATGATGACAAATCTGGAAAATTTTTCTGGGAGATAACAGCAGACTCCTTGATTTATTCTGCAAACCGTATTCCTGAAATCAGTGATGATATTATCAATATTGATAATGCAATGAAATGGGGGTATGGCTGGGAGCTTGGACCGTTTGAATGCTGGGACGCGATGGGTGTAGAGGCAACCGTTGCGCGCATGAAAAAAGAAAATAAAAATGTGCCTAGCTGGGTGGATGATATGCTTGCTTCAGGAAGAAAAACATTCTACGAATCAAGTTATGGAAAACGCACGTATTATGACGTACTTAGTGCTTCGGTAAAAACAATCGATGACGACCCTGAAACTATCAACCTCAATCTGAAGAAATCTGGAAATAATCTCATCAAGAGAGACTGGAGTGCGAGTCTAATAGATCTTGGTGATGGAGTATTAAATGTAGAATTTCATTCAGCCTTACAACCAACTCTTAACCCCATAGATAGCTCTATGGGCGAAGTAATGAATGATGCTATGGATTTACTCGATGCAGGAAAATACAGTGCTCTAGTTATTGGTCACGAGGGGGCAAATTTTTGTGCAGGCGCTAATCTTGCAAATATGATTCAGGTTATAGATGCTAAAGATTTTGATAAAATCAATAACGATATTAAACAATTTCAAGATCTTATGCAGCGCGTTCGATTTTCAAAAGCTCCTGTAGTTGCAGCTCCACACCACCTCGCATTAGGAGGAGGATTTGAGATTGCAGCTCCAGCTGTTCATCGCATTGCTTTGGGTGAATTGTATATGGGTGCAGTTGAGATTGGCGTTGGTCTTGTTCCTGGAGCTGGAGGTAATTTAAGAATTTTATTAAACCTCACAGAAAATAGCGGATCAGGACGACTGAATGCTTTTCAGGTATCTCAGAAAGCATTTGAAACAATTGCTTTCGCAAAAGTATCCACGAGTGCTGATGAGGCTAAACACCTAGGCTACCTCTTAAAGTCTGATACCATTATTTTGAATAATGATCAGAGAATTAAAACCGCAAAAGTCAAAGCTCTATCTTTGATTGATGAAGGGTATAAGCCTCCACAATTTCGTGATGATTTAAAACTACCTGGAACTGGTGGGCGGACAGCAATCGCAATGGTTGTTAAAGGATTTAAGGCTCAGGGAAAAATTTCAGAGCACGATGAGTTTATTGCAAAGAAACTTGCTTATATTTTAACTGGTGGAGACAAAGCCGGACTTACAAAATCTGTTGATGAGCAATATCTTTTAGATATTGAAAGAGAAGCATTTGTATCCTTAACAGGTGAAAAGTTGTCGCAAGACAGAATTAGGTATATGCTCAAAACTGGAAAGCCTTTAAGAAATTAATAAGCAAAACAGATTCTTATTCTTCGTTATCCGCTGTATTAACTAATTTATTTCTATAGGCTAAACCAACTAATGCAAGTGAAAGTAGCAGAATTGATCCAGAGATTGCCAAAGCTTCATTCACATTCAAGTCCTCAAGAATAATATATCTAGCTAAACCTATCATAGAAATATAGATAGGATACCGAACAGGTATCTTTCCTGTTTCAAAAAAAATGGATACCATTTGCATTATCTCAAGATAGATAAAAAAGGTAAGTATATTTTTTACTTCAATATTACCTGAATTAAACATCTCAGAAATCTCAGAACCAAACAGAAATAGAACTAATGCATATATCAACCAATGCGATATAGTTTCAATTTGATGTATAAAATTTGATGGTTTCATGTATTCAATTTAATGCTTTATTTATTTTTATTTTAATATAATTGTATTTGATTGTATCAAGAAATTAAAGCTAGGAGCAATCACATCATTATAAATTTCAGCTTTATTTACAAATAATTGAATTAAGCATTAACAACTCACGTATTAAATAAAAAAGGCTCATACAAAATGAGCCTTTTTTATTACAATAGTTAAGATAAAATCACTTAAGCAAAGTCATTTTACCAATTTTGAATTCAGTTCCTGCATTCACACGATAGAAGTACATTCCAGAAGGAACTGGCGCACCATTCATATTCTTACCATGCCAAGTAACACTCCTGAAGCCAGGCTGTATGTTTCCAAGATTATATTCCATAATCTGTTCGCCTAGAACATTAAAGATTGTCACTTTAACTTCTGATTGTGTTGGTAAGCCAAAACTTATTTTGGTTGAGGGATTAAATGGGTTTGGATAATTGTTTTTAATTTCAAAGGAACTTGGTATTCCTGCAACCAAATCTTCTTCCACTGACAATACCTCTGTTTCCAATCTTTCAGTTTCTGATAACCACGACCATCCATCTAACCAGTTATTTTTATCAAAAGCCCCTTTGTATTGAACCTGAGTAAAGAAATTATCTACAATTACATTATCAACATCTTGATAAGCTGCACCACCTAAAATTGGCCTTGGATTAACTTTTGCAACTTGACCGTCCGATCCCATAGTATATGTAATACCAGGATCTTTGTCTATATACGTTTCAGTAAACGTCTCACCACTTTGATCAAAATCCTTAAACGGATCTACGACATCATACATTACAATGTTAGGTGAAATGTAAAGGTAATTTGGATATCCAAATGCTTCAGCTGCTGCCAAATCTTGAGTAACCAATTCACTACCGTTGTCATCATTCTCGATACCGTCATTTCCCCCACCTACAAGAATATAGTTCCTGAAATCTCCACCAGAACCTTCTCTAAGTTTAATTAGATCATTGGTGTTTGCTTTATCTCCAATAATAGTAACATTAGCAAAACGTGGATGGGAGCGTGGCTGTGAATCGGTGTTTCCATTGGTTCTATTATCCATTTCATGAGCTCGGTCACTGTCAGCTGCTCTTTGAACGAAAAGAAATTGTCCGCGACCTTGGTAACCACCATCAGTGTCAAATGCATCATCACCAACACCTATGACTGAACAGTATTTTAGATCCACAGTTCCGCCAAACATTTCAAAACCATCATCTAAGTTTAGGGCAACTTCACAATATTCAACGGTCGTTCCGCGACCAACTCCAGCTAGTGTGATACCATTCAATTCATTGTCAACACCAATAACTGCTCCACCATTCCAGACTCTAACGTAACGCAAAGTTCCAGAATCATCGTTTGGATCAGATCCGCCGTAAGCTACACCTGTTAATCCTTCAACATTCGCACTACCACCAGCATTGGATATTGGAGCTCTACCATTAACTACAAGACCACCCCACAAACCTCTTCCATTACCATAATTTGCGTCATCAGATTTTAGCTCAGACTTGAATGTGATTGGCTCATCTTTAGTTCCGGCAGCAACTATTTTAGCACCTCTTTCAATGACTAAAGCAGGTGCAGGATTGCTAGCACCATAAGCACCATATCTGGCATATATTGTAGTTCCTTTTTCAATAGTTAGGGTTACACCATCCTTAACAAAAGTCTGTTCATTGAGGTAGTATTCTGTATCATTCACAAGAGTTGTATTTTCTGTGATATCTCCACCTAATGCAACTAAACTTTCTTCTTGTTCAACTATAATTCCCATTTCATCAAGATAGGTCCATCCCTTGAGCCAGTTGTCTGATCCTACTGCGCCTTTAAAATATACCTCATCAAAAAATGCAGAATCAGATGCCGATGCTCCTTCAAATGGATTATCCAACTTCGAATAGGCTGGTCCAAGCGGTGTCGGGGTCAAGTCAACTTTAGTTATAAAACCTGTTGATGTGTTCGACTCAATCATATAACCTGGGTCTCCATTCTCTGAGGTGAATGCCTCAACACTAGCATCTTTGAATGGTGTTTTTACTTTATAAACTATATTGTTTTTAGAAATATAAAGGTAATTTGGATAGCCGCTTGTTGGAAGCGTTTGAGTAACGGTCTCAGTCCCATTATCATCGTTCTCCCAGCCGTCACCTCCGCCTCCATACATGACATAATTTCTGAAGTCACCACCTGTTCCTTCGCGAACTTTGATATTATCATTGGTATGACCAGCAGAATCGGATATTACAGTAACGTTCATGAACTTAGGGTGTGAACGTGGCTGTGAATCCGTATCGCCGTTCGTTCTATTATCCATTTCATGTGCTCGATCACTATCATTAGCTAGAACACTGACCAAAAATTGACCGCGTCCTTGATAACCTTCATCGGTATCAAATGCATCATCGCCTTGAGCATACACAACGCAGTATCTAAGATCTACGGTTCCACCAAACATTTCAAAACCATCATCTAAATTTAGAGCAACTTCACAGTATTCAACGGTCGTTCCGCGACCAACTCCAGCTAGAGTGATTCCATTCAATTCATTATCAGCACCAATAACTGCTCCACCGTTCCAAACTCTAACGTAGCGCATTACACCTGAATTATCATCAGGATCGTTTCCACCGTATGGAATACCAGTAACACCTTCAACATTGTTGGTTCCGCCTGTAGTAGAAATTGGGGCATAACCGTTAACGACGATACCTCCCCACAGACCGCGACCATTGCCGTAGTTTGCGCTACCAGGTTCTAATTCAGACTTAAAAGTAATAGGCTTATCCTTTGTGCCTTCAGCCATTATCTTGGCACCCTGCTTAATAACAAGAGCAGGAGCGGCATTACTTCCACTGTATACCCCATATCTTGCTTTTATAACAGTACCTGGTTCAATTGTTAATGTGACGCCACTATCAACAAACGCTTGGTTATTTAGATAATATACGTTTGAAGAAATCCATGTTGTGTTTGAAGTAATATCACCTTCAACCGTTACTACTGCTTGTCCAAAAGAAAAGGTAGTAAAAGCGAAGGAAGCCAATATCATTTTTTTCATGAGTAATCCTTATTAATTAAATTATTTTTTGCCCAAAATGAATAACAATGGGCTATTATTTATTGAAATGTATTGTTTAGATATGTGCTATTGATTACTGATGTGTAAAGAAATTGTAAACAACTAGACCGAAGGAAACAAAAATCTAGTTATTGTATTGAAGTGAGATGGATAGATTCCTACCAGGATTAAATTCTTTAGTATTGTAATAATCACCTCTAAAGTCATGGGCATGAATTACGCTTTCACCAAGTACGTTTTGAATCTTAAATGATGCTTTAAAGGGGCCAATTTTTTTTGAACCTGTTATATTTAATGAATGAAAAGGAAGCTCCCAAAAATGACCAGGTATATCGCCAGAAATCGATACCAATCGCTTACTGAAAGAATTGTAGGCCAGATTTAATTCGTATCCACTTTGGTTATTATAATTCAAACTAGTATTATAGACTAAATTCGATTGCCCTTGAAGTGGTCTAGTTCTTTCGGTAACCGGATTGGCAAATGGGACAATTTCACTGCTTGTTGATCGTTGCACAAAAACATATACCTTTTCAGGGATTGCCACTTCTGAACTGCTGACACTAAAATTTGTGTTCAAAAATAAAAAACCAAAGCGAGAAGGAATGAAATCAAGATTTTTACGATATTCAAGCTCTAAACCTGTTATGTGCGCATAGTCAGAATTCTGCCATGATTTATAGGGAGCAAGACCGCTTACACCAAGGAGAGATTCTTCAATGGGGTTTTTAAAATCCTTTTTAAATATGCCAACAGATATCAATTCTATTCCTTTTGGGTAATATTCGTATCTCAAGTCAAAGCTAGTTAGTTCAGTATTTTTTAAAAATGGATAACCAACAGAAATGTCGGCACCTAAGAACTCAGAAAAGGTGTAAGGGGCATACTCTCTAAATTGAGGTCGTGCAAGTGTCTTTGAGTATGAGCTACGAACTTTAGATTTATCAGTTAGTGAGTAATTTAATATGAATGCTGGTAAAATTTTGCTATCGTCATTATCAATTTCAAGAGGAATAGGGTTGCCTACAGAATCTCTATAAGATGGTCTCTCGTTTGTAACTGGATTATAGGGGTCCATTGACATAATGTATTTTTCTCTTCGAGCTCCTACGCTCAATTGAAGTTTATCAAAAAAGGTTTGATCATACATGATATAGGCTGCATCAATATTTTCACTGGCCTTGTAACCATCAAAGCCGCTGGTCTGTTCGACAAATAACAGTCCATGCTGGATTTGATCACCGTCGAAACTCCCCCAGTATTCTTCAGATAGAACCTCATTTGGACTATCTTCATCTATTGAAATTCTTGTTCTATCAAACTGTACGCTCATATCAGACCAATCAGAATAAATCCATCGTCTAGAAAAATCCCTCTTCTTATCATCGATTCGCACACCAAATTTAATTTTTCCAAATCTTGAGCTTAATCCATAATTAAAAATGAGACCATTTATTTCTTCGTCACCATAGCTTCCATAATATTCACCAGGTCTTGAGCCATTTCGAGCATAAATTGTATACTGATCAAAGTTGGGGTCATATTCGTACTCTGCCTTTGCAACAAAAGGTTCATACATATTTGATTGTCCAGCGGTAACTTTTAAATCAAATTCGTTTTCAAGGTTCCCAAAAAAACTACCTAACAAGAACGCACCTTCAACCGAAAAAGTGGTCAAATTTATTGCTTTTTCATTATACCTTTGACTGAACAGTAGCCCCATTTCATCAACAGATCCATCCTCCAAAATTGTTTTGGATAGCTCCCCAGATTCTCCCATTGCACGTGCAAAATAATCTTTTGAAGTGTGTGTGTAGACATTTCGTATTCCAAATTTTATAAGATCTTTGAAGGTCAATCCTATACTAGCATTAAACCCAAGGTTGGTGTTGTATTCGTAAGTTTTTTGCTCAAGATCAAGGTAGCTATTTCTTAATATGGATTCACCCTCATTATCTGGATCATTTAATCCTGCATAGCGTTTTATGTATTGGGAGTTATGTTTATGTTTTCCAGAAAAATTACCATCAAATAGATATCCCATTTCAAAATCAGGATTAAGGTCAATTTTTGTTCCGTAGGTCAAGCTAATACTTTTAGGTAGACTAGATTTTTGAAGAGAATTTTTAAAGATGTTTGGCATAGATCTATTCTTTTCAAACGCTTCGGAGTACCACGCTGTTTTTCTTTCAGGTGTATCATACCAAACCGTGTCACCAATCATATTCACATAAAAAGAAGCAAGATCGGTTCTGAAATCATTTGGTATATTCGTAAAATTAATTAATTGATCATTAAATTGACTTGGAATATCGCGCACCCTATTATGGTCATAGCCAAAAAAATCTCCTGGCCCATCCATATTGGAAATGAAATCTGAACCTGGCATTAAATTTGAATTCAATCCGGATCCAAATTTAATTTTATATATAGTCTTTGCGGGGTAAAGTTTTGTTTTAATATTAACATTACCTCCACCAAATGTCCCAGGTAAGTCTGGCCTGTAACTTTTGGCAACATCTATTCCAGCAATTAGAGCTGTACTAAAAAGGTTCAAAGGTACAGAACGTTTCTCAGCTTCAGGGCTAGGCATTCCCACAGAATTTAACTGCGCCGTACTGTACCGATCACCCAAACCTCTAACGACAAGATATTTACCATCGGTAACCGTAACTCCAGTCACCCTGCGCACAGCATCTGCAGCATCTGAATCTCCAGCTTTTGAAATTTGATCAGAAGAAATATTGTCAACTATTTCAACAGCTTTTTCTTTAGCTTCAAGCGCCTCAGCATCTCCACCAAGTTTTTTTTCGGCTTGAACATCTACAGCTTGTAATTCAATGGTTCCTGAGGAAAGAGAAATATTCTGTATGGTGGTAATTCCATCTTCGACAATTACATTTTCAATTGTTAATCGGTCGTACCCTATATAATTAGCAATGATTGTATAAGACCCAACAGGTATATCATCAATAAAATAATTGCCCTCAAAATCTGTTGCTGCTCCTAAGGAGGTGCTTTCAAGAAATACGTTAGCGCCAACTAATGGTTCGCCTGTCGACGCATCAGTAATGTTACCTGAAATATTTCCAGATTGCGCGGTTAGCGCGCTAGAGGTAACAAATAATAATAAAATATATTTAAAACGCATTAGGATGAAGGGTTTGTAAACATGCCAAACTATTGCACGTATATAAACAAATTATAAACGTAGAGCTATTTGTTTGATATTTATTGAGCTACTTCAACCCATTTTGTATCAAAATCAATAGTTTCATTAACTGGGATACAAAGACCTTCTTTAATCACATATGTTAACTTACCGCCCATGTCCATAGAATCCATAGAAAATGAATGGCCGCTATCATCAACCATCGTGGGCTCTAATTTGTTTGAAAAGCTGATAAGCTTAGCGTATTCAAGACCATAAACAGTTTTAGATCCATACCCATTTCTAATATCAGAAATCATATAAAGCATCATATCGCTAATGTCAATTTTTCCATCACCACTTAGATCTTGCAGGGGATTTTTTACATCAGAAATTTTTTGTTGGGTTTCTGAAATAACATTCATTGCATACCATGTCATCATACCACCCCATAACTCAAAAGAGGAATGTTTTACAAAAGCTTCGGAATGGGAATCTCCTTCAGCAGTAGAATCCCAAGCCCCGTCATCATCTACTGGAAGTCCATTAATACCAGATATAACGCGGTCGTCAGCTTCACTAAAACTCGTTTGCACCTGAGAGAAAAGTTCATCGTGAGAGTCGCGATCCAAGAACTTTAAAGAAAATGTTTTGGGGCTAGAAACAGCATCAACGCTATATGTGCCATCAGGAAAAGGTGGCAAAACTTGATCTTGTCCTGCTTTTGGACGCAAAATAAAATTGTTAGGCTTTGCGGAGCCATTTTCATCAACATCAACAGTATATTCACCTGAATCTGTAATTGGTGCAACCGTTGAGTAGGTCAAACATGAATCTTGATCTAGCCTGATAGTAGGATAGGTTCCTTCGATAGTATACGTTCCATAATCACCTTTTGAAGGAGCGTCGAACAATACTGTTGTTAAATTAATCTGATTTGCTTCTAGCTGAGCTGAGTTAAGGTCAGAAGTTCTGGGAAAACCAGGAGCATCATCCCCCGCTTGGAAGGTAGCAAGTACCTGATCTGATGATGCTTTTAAAGCTGAATAATCAAACCCTGTTTTTTCTGTAAATGCTTCACCGTCTTTCCAAGAAGCGACCAATTCGTATTTATCTTTTGAATGCTCAGCACCTTCTTTCGTGATAACTTTGCGATCATAGGTACCCTTAAACGAAGAAAGCTTCCAAGTTCCTACAACCTCACCAAGACTAGGCCCAGAATCCTCATCTTCCTCACAGGCTGAAAAAATAAATATACTACAAAGCATAAAGGGTAAAATTTTACGTGTATTCTTAAGAATCATAATGTCCTCAGTTAAAATTTTTTTATTATAATAGTTTTATTGAAAAAGAATTAAATCTTTTAATGTAAGTGAAACTAGTTTGGCTAGATTAAAATGTTATTACAGCGATATAAATTAATTGTAAACGAAAATGCGAATTTATTTTAATCCCGATAGCCGATCCGCTCATATGGATTTACAACGGATGATGTAATATTTTTAAGGTGGGCGCCAATACGTTTTAAGTACCTAACATATAATGATAATGCAACAGATTTTTTGCCTTCAATGTCATGGTTAGACACTATCAATTCTTCTACTATTTTATCAGATATGTTAGATATCATTTTTTTATAATTATTTAACTGGGATAATGCAAGACTTTCGTTTTGCTCTTCAATGCACTTTATCGTGTCTGAAAATCTCGATGAGACTTCCTTTTCGATTTTCTTGACATCTTTAGAAAAGCTCCCAAAATCGAAAGGTCCTTGATTCATTATTGTTAAATCAGAGATATTTTTACAATAATCACCCATTCGCTCTACATCAACAACAATATCAACTAAAATTAAACCATTGGTGATTTCACGCATGTTTTCACCTGTAGAAAAATGTGTTAAGACTTTCTTCCTAACCGAAATTTGATAATCATTTATTATCCTATCTTTTTTTTTGAGAGCTTTAACTTCATCAATTTTTTCTCCAGTGTTAAAATTTAAAATTGATTTGTGATAAACATCACTACATAAGGTTAGCATAGAAAAGGTTTCTTCCCAAGCCTGCAAGAGCAAACTGTCTGATTTCCAAATTTTCAAAATATCTTTAAAGAGTGACATATTATTACCTTACTAAAGTTATTAGCATTAACGGGATTAGAAAAAATACTATTAGTATATAGAGCAATGGGTAAATCTTGTTTTGGGTAGCTAAATCAGAGAACCATTCCGCAAGATATATAGGAATTTCTCGAACTTTCTTGAAAGGGTATAAAAGTGCAATTCCAAGTAAATTAAAAGTCAAATGGCTAAGAGCTACCGCTAAAGGCGCTATAGTACCTGAGACCATACTTGCTAAAAGTGAGGTTACAGTGGTTCCAATATTTGCACCTAAGGTATAGGGGAATATTTGCCTCAGAGTCAATACACCCGCCCCAGCAAGTGGAATGACCAATGATGTTGTAATCGAACTACTTTGCACTAGAATGGTAATTATGATTCCAAAAAAAACTGCTCGAAGTGTAGTCTTAAAAATATGCGTGTCAAAAAATGCCTGAAGCCTAAACATTACTAGAGACTTTATAAGTTTAGTAAGATTCCTTAGTGAGAAAAATAGAAAACCTAAAGCCACTAAAAGCAATAAAACGTTTGACTCAATAATGGACTGCTGATGAAATAAATTTTCAATCCACTTTACGGTAGGTTTGGTTATTAATTTAATTGGACTTGTAAAAGTACCACCGCCACTACCTAACAGAATGGTTGACAATAGCATCGCAAATTTACTGATTACACCAAAGACAAGCTCTATCGGAAAAATAACGATTACAGCGAATATGTTAAAAAAATCATGCACAACGGATGCAGAAAATGCTCTTTTGAATTCTTCTTTATTGACAATGTGCCCTAATGAAACAATGGTGTTAGTGATACTGGTACCTATATTCGCTCCCATTATATAGGGAACTGCTGCAGCTACCGCTAATTTCGGGTCGCTGCCGAAAGTACCCGCTGCTACCATTCCAACCACTAAGGAAGTTGTTGTTGATGAGCTTTGAATTAAACCCGTTGCTAAAATTCCAATAAAAAGTCCTATGAATGGGCTAGCCTGACTTTGAAAAAGACTTTCAGCAAATCCCCGGCCTAAACCCTTAAAAGCGGATCCGATCATTCCTATGCTGACAAGGAATAAATACAAAACTGCAAAAACTGCAATTATGCGAAGATAAAGATAAAATTTATTTTGGTTTTTTTCTTCCAAGGCTAGATTTTTGTATTTGTATAATAATCGTAAAGCTCATGAATTATTCCATCCGGCAAACCTGAAAGCGGCACAATCATTTTTTTGCACTCTGACCATTTCATGATTGATTCATAAATTTTACCACCATGCAATATAACGTCTGCTCTATCTGGTCGCAATCCTAATTTGGTAATTCTCTTTTGAATACTTAAAGGGCTAATATCGCTCAATACATTTTGAATAGTTGAAATATCAATTTCACTTTTTTTCTTAAGTTGAGACATAGAAAATATTTTATTAATATTTCCTCCGCTCCCAATTGCTTTTATTTCGCCCTTAAATTTTGCTTTATTTTTTAAAACCCATCGCTTCAGTTCATCCCATTCATTATTTGTTACTTGATCTTCTAGTAAACGCACAGACCCAATAGAAAAAGATTTAGATGATACCTTCTGTCTTTTATAAATGAAACTTACTTCTGTACTACCTCCACCCACATCGATATAAATATAATTTTTTTCCTGGTTTAAATGTTGATCTATATGGTTTGCCATAATTATCCTTGCCTCTTCTTCGCCGGAGATTATTTCAAGACCAACATCAACTTTACTATTTATTGTTTCGACTAGCTTTTTTCCATTTGATGCGGTTCTAAGGGCAGCGGTAGCACACGACCTGAAACTGACAGGTTCATAAGCTCTAATCATCAAATAAAAAGCGTGAATGGTGTCAATTAATTTTTTAGAATTTTTTACTGATATCGCGCCGATTGTAAAAGCATCTTTTCCTAGCCTTAAAGGCATTCGAATTAAAGACTCCTTAACAAACGTTGGCGAACCATCGCTTTCAATGACTCTGCAAAAAAGCAGTCGCATTGCATTGCTACCAATATCTATAGAAGCAAATCTCAGACTATCTTTTCTTGTATGATGAATCACTATTTAAATTGATAAGATTTTATTAATGCGGTTATCATTGAAAAGGAATTTAATTTTATATTTATAGCTCATCTACAATATTTTTCAAAAAATAGATTTGTTAATAATTTATTTAAATTAGAAATACAGTATTTTGAGGATAAAAAGATGTTTTTATAATTTGTTAATATTAGAAATGCAATTTGTGCTACAAAGATTTTCAAAATATCTTCCAAAGGAAACATAAATTGACATACTCGAAACTCATTTTATTATTATTCGTATATATTCTACCTAGTAAGATTTTGAGCCAATCAAGTGATCTTAGTGACAGCGACATATCGCTTAGTATACCATCTGGTGTTAAAATTGAACTCTCAGGTGAGGTTGAGGTAGAATTCATTGATGTGGAAGGAAAAGGTGGTGCAGGAAACAGAGAAGGTTTTTTAAAAAAAATTGAAACTCGCAGCCCACACACCAGAATTGATAAAGCTGTTTTAGATTTTAAAGTAATTTATTCCCCCACAATTTCGTATCGATTTAGCCTGCGATTTAACGATAACCGGGCATACGCCGATAAGCATTATCTTCTTTATAAAAAAGATAATCTGCGAGTTGAAGTTGGAAAAAATAGACCTGCAGTTGCATTAAAAAGAAAAACCGAAGGGTATCCCCTTATCGGTACTGCATACTGGAAAGGAAGACAGTATCATATTGACGTAAGTAGAAAATTTGCAATTTTTGATTATGGCGCGTCAATTGCTCTTAAAAGACCACTAGGTTACGATGATGCTCTTGAAGATAAATCTTTTCGTATGTTGGTCTATGATGATACAGAAAAGACAGATGGTCAAACCTACGAATTTGGCCTTAGAGGCAAAATGGATTTAGGTATTATGAATTTTCAAAGCTGGTACTACACAGGTAAACTAATTGACGATGAGGATTGGAAAAAGCGTCTACACTATGATTTTGACTATTACGCTAATCTAGAACCTGACAACGTGTTATCTAAGGATGCTAATATTGATCACTCGTGGTACGGCCTCAGAGGTGAAATGAGCATTGTTAATTCTCTTCTCCGCGCAGAATATATTGGTTCGGTGGATGGCTTCTTAAAAAGAGGCGGGTTTTATGGAGAAATAAGTTCTAACGTGCAAAAGAACTTATTGATGTTAGTCCGATACGGTGAACTACGAATTGACCCTGGTGGAAATGATTTTTTTCCTTTACTTAAAGACCCTCAAACTTGGGATAGAAAGCTGTTAACGCTTGCCTCTGTCTATGATATTACTGATTACGCCAAGTTAAAAGTTGAATATTATTTCCTTGGAGAAGTAACAGGGGATAAACAAGAATATGCTGATAGCGAGAGAAGGAGCTTTCAGCCAGAAGTCAAAGACGATCAATTACTTGTTCAGTTGGAACTAAATTTTTAAAAACTAAAAATAGGAGTTAATTATAGTGAAAATTAAATATACTTATATTCAAAGTCTCTTAATCATCGCTCTGTTAATAAGTGGATGTGAAGATAAAGAAGCAGAAGAACAACTTGTTGTTGAGAGTTTTAGCATTACAATGGTTGATAAGATTACTACTGGTGACGGAACCCAGTCTCAGCCTGAATTAATTCGATTCGTTACTGATGAATTGGGTGTCATTGTTAATTCTAGACAAAATTCTGTTGATTTCATAAGTATCACCCCTTCCGGAATAACTATGAGCGGTCAAAGTGTTCAAATAACCCAAGATGCTGATGCCGATGCTTCCTCAATTGACGTTAGTGTCGATGAATCAATTTTAGCTGTAGTGGTTTCTAAGGGTGCATGCTTAAGAGGAGAACTCTACTTAATTGACACCTCAACTCTACAAAAATACGGTCCATATGAACTTGGATTTAACCCCGACGCTGTTGATATTGCTGTTGATAACAAATTTGTAGTTGTAGTAAATGAGTTTGATTATGAAGACGGTGTTGATGGTGGATGTCAAAGTCTTGGTTTTCCTGGAGTATCTGTCTACGATATAAGCGCAGGTATTGACAAAGCATCTCTTGTTAAAGATATGAAAATATCCCATACAGGATCGAATGGAAACCTGGCAGAGCCTGAAGGTGTAAAAATTGCACCAAACGGTGATACCGTTTATATGACACTTCAAGAGTCTAATGAGATGGGTTGGTTTTCATTATCCAATCCACCAGATGTTTTACAAAATAAAGTTACGTACTCTAACCCTGAACATGAACCAGATGGAATATGGGTCAATTCTGATGGTACATTGATATGTACTGCAGGGGAATACGATGGAACCATTGGAGTCCATTCATTAGATGGTAGCGGAAAACCTGTAACGCAAAGGTTCATTAGGATGGCAGATGATCTTCCTAGCAACTGGGATTGGGATGATAGGAGAAAAGGAATTGAGCCTGAAGAAGTTGTAATAGTTGAGGCCGGTGACAAAGCATTCGTTTTAACAACCCTGCAAGATGCGGGAGCAGTAGTTGTGTATGATATTACTGACCCAGCAAATCCTAAATATGATTCTGGAGCTATCACTGAAATGAATGACTATACCGGTGACACTGCAGGAACTAGTGCTGGAGAACCCGAAGGACTTGCATATAAAAATGGATACGTTCTTGTCTCAAACACGGAAGATCCATCGGTTGCACTTCTCAAGTCTTCGTGGGCTAAGTAAAAGATTTAATTAAATCTTAATTAATAAAAAAGGCTGGATCAATTCCAGCCTTTTTTATTTTATTGAAAATGAAAAACTAATTTATTCGTGACCTTTGAGCCTATTCAACAACTCATATTGTTCGCGATTAAGATTATTAAATTGTGTATTGAAAAGCGAAATATTATAAACAGGAGATTCTTTTGACCATTTCTTAGGTTTCAAATTTTTTCTATTTGGATATTCAATATCTGATAAAACGTACCTTATCGCATTTAATCTAGCTATCATCTTATTATCAGAATTTATTACAACCCAAGGAGCTATTTTTGTAGATGTCTGCTCAAACATTTGCTCTTTATAATCTGTAAGTAGTTGCCAATTTTTATGTGCTTTCCAGTCATTTGTTGACAGTTTCCAATATTTTAGATCGTGATCTTTTCGAAACTGAAACCGCAGTTTCTGATTTTCTTTTGATATTGAAAGATATATTTTTATCAGCTTTAATCCTTTTTCTATCAGTGTATTTTCCCAATTATTTACTTTCTTCATAAAGTATTTATATTGGTTCTCTGAACAATATCCCATTGCTGGCTGAATAAGCGCCCTAGAATACCAGCTCCTATCAAAAAATGTGATGGTTCCCTTTTTTGGTAACCTTTTCTCCCATGTTTTAAACCAATTTTTTTCTTGTTTTTTGTTTGGAACTCCTAACTCAACTATTTTGGTAGCCTTAGGCATAAGATTTTCTATAAATCGTTGTATTGTGGACCCTTTACCCGCAGCATCC
This sequence comes from uncultured Fidelibacterota bacterium, assembly GCA_913049685.1. Classification (GTDB taxonomy): domain Bacteria; phylum Fidelibacterota; class Marinisomatia; order Marinisomatales; family TCS55; genus TMED108. The sequence goes on along the minus strand of CAJWZD010000010.1, from coordinate 7,840 downwards.
CTACCTTCAAGAAGTATCGCGATTCTTTGGTTAGTGTCAATCGTCCATTCTTGCAATTTCAAAAGCTCAATCTGTAAACGCCTTTTTTCTTTTCGATATTGCGAATTAGTTAATTCTGAATACTCTGTTCTATTGTAGATTATCATGATATATTGATATATTTTAAAAGTTACTTACTTCGGTAAACAAAGTTATGAAAAACTCACTTAATAAAGCGATTATTATTGCGGCAAAGATTCATAAAGGCAAAAAAGGTCGTAATCGAGAACCAGCAATAATGCATCCGATAAGAGTTATGTCTTTAATGAAAAATAATCGCTCACGAACCGTTGCGGTGCTACATGATGTTGTTGAGTCTGGAAAAATAACTATACAAGAACTTGAAGATATTGGCTTTGACCCAAAAGTATGTAAAGCTGTTGACCTCTTATCAAGAAAAAAAGGGCAGAAATATTTTAATTATATAGATAATATAAAAACGAATAAACTCGCTACGACTGTTAAGCTTGCAGATTTGACTGACAATTATTTACGAAGAAAACAGAATAGAACCTCATCAAAAGTTGATAAGCAAAAAATTAAGAAATATAAAAAAGCGTATAAAAGCTTAACCGGATATTCTCTCAAGTCAACTATTGATCATGTCTAGCATTTGTATTGTTAATTTTTCCCAGGTAAACTTTTCTGAAACTCTTGCCATCCCCATCTTTGCTATATTTTTTCTATAGTCTTCATTTGAGAATAATTTCTTAATTGATTTAGAAATGTCATTGGGACTGTCCGATGGAACTAAAAGTCCATTAATTTCATTTTCAACTGCATCAGGAATACCTCCCTCATAGCTTCCTATAACAGGACATCCACATGCATTAGCCTCTAAAAAAGTAATACCAAAACCCTCACTGTCACCAGTTTCATGTAAGGTTCTGCTTGCCATCACATAAACTTTGCTAACAGAGTATATCTTTTTTAGGTCTTCTTCAGGTATGAAATCAATAAATGTCACATGCTTCTCTACTGAAAGTTCTTTAGTTAATTGTTTTAAATAATGTAAGTACGGATCTTTTTTTCTGTGAGGACCAGCAATAACATAATGGGCTTTGGGAAATTCCGTAAGAATATCTGGTATGGCCTTAATAACATCATCGTGAGCTTTTCTCTTTATTATTCGTGCAAGAGTTAATATTATATCTGAGCCAACAGGTATACTGTATTTCTGTAAAAAAGCATCGTCAACTCCACTTGGAAAGAATCTATTTGTATCAACTCCATTTGGTAGAAATTTTACATGATTAGTATCTATTCCATCTAATCTATTAATAATTTCATCCCTGGTAAACTTGCTAACAGACAATACTAGATCCGATGAAGAAACAACTTTTGTCATTGTCTTTAGTTCTCTTAATGATTTTAGGCGGGTAATTTCCAGACCATGGGCAACAACAATCATTTTGCTTTTAGGGTAACGTTTTTTTAGAAAATTAAATGCCTTAGCCATTCCCCAGGTAGTTACTATAAATATAGTCTCGGGATTTTCTTTTAATATTTTCCACATATAATACCCAGCATAAAATCGGTGAAACTCGTGCCAATTCCTTCCATACATCGGCCTGCATTCAAATTGCTCTTCTTTATGAATAGCTAAGTCTCTATCTTTACGGTGGGTCACATAAACAGAGGTGGTGTGACCAAGCTTTGGGAGCTCTCTAGCTATTCCAAGGGCCCATTCTGCAATACCCCCTCCTTTACTGGGCGGAAAATGACCGGTAATAATTGCGATATTCATAACTAGCTCATCATTGCTTTGATGAGTGTTTCGGTTTGTTTCTTCCACAGCAAGTTTTCTGATAGTAAAATATTCGATCGTTGTAATTCATTGTAATAAGCTTCATTGGTTAACAACTTTTCAATTTCTTTATTACATTTTTTGTGATCTCCAGGAGGTATAAAAATTACCCCTGTATGTCCGCTTGGTATTAAGTTTCTTACGGATGGTAAGTCCGAACATACAACAGGCAATCCCATAGATATATAATCAAAAAGTTTATTGGGAGCGGTTAAATATTTGTTATAAAAATTATCTGGTAATAGCATGAGACCAACTGAAGCATTAGATATGACATTTTCTAAATCTTCATAAAATACCCATCCTTTAAGTTTAATATTTCTGATATTTTTTTCTCCAATTAAATTTTTTGCATAAGATAGTTCTTGCTGATTCCTCCCCCCAATGAGAGTTAGGCTAAAATCGAATGATTTATTTTTATAAGTATCTAAAATCATCTCGATTCCCTTTAAAGGTTGAAAGCTACCACAATACACAACTTCTTTATTTTCAAATTTTGATTTAGATGAGAACTTATTCAGACCGGGGGGACATGCTGTAACTGGTATGTCTACATACTTTTCGTAAAGCTCTTTTTGTGGAGTGTTTAAAGTCATCATCCCATTGAGTGAATTAAGATATTTATTTTCATATTTATTAAACTTTTTTCTATTCACACTCTGCGTGTATTCATGCTTTGAAAAATCCATATAAAAATTATGAGATTGGTAATATACTTTTTTCTCATGTTCTTTTAATCTAACCAAGCTAGGTAGATAACCTGGGTCGCGGGTAAACACTATATCATAATTATTAGAAAGTATTAGTGAGTTTGCTCTTCGGTAAAATATTTCGTTGGCTTTAAATGGTCCGAGTCTGTTGGACAATAATTTTATGTCAATTGGATTGACTTTATTAAGATCGTTTTTATTATCAACAGCGCGCTTTGGGTGCTGCATAATTAATGATATATCATGGTTGTTTTCTACAAAGCTGCGCGCTTGATAATATGAAAATATTACACCAGGACTATTATCACCCCAGTGCGCTTTTGTGACATAGGCAATTTTCATCTAATTTTTTTAATTTTAGCAATAAGTTTTGAATACGAATCAATTATTGATGGGAGCTCAATATCTCGAATGAATTCAGTATCAGAAATTACAGATTCAGAAATTGTGCTGTATGGACTATATCGTGTATGATTAAGCATATCATTGTTATATAAACCGAGAACAGGTTTGCCTAGAGCAGAAGCTAAATGAATTAATGATGTATCTAGCGATATTAACATCTCAGAATCATTAATAATTCCAGAAGCATAGTAAAGATTAGGTGATTCTAAGGGATAATATATTTTCTCTTTAAATATTCCTTTAATTTTTTTAGCGTCTTTTGATTCTTTTTTTGACGCAAACAAGGCTAGGTGAATGTTATTATCTTCTAAAATATGTGAAAAGATCTTAATCCATTTATCTACAGGTAATCGTCTATTTTGACTTCCTGCGCTCATATTTACGGTCAGGTATTTTTTTTTATCTATACTAGATGGAAATTGATAAAAATAATCTGGCAACCAATTGGTAATAGAAGTATGTGGATCATAATAAAAGAGTAGTTCGCAGTACTTGTCTACAATATGCTTTGTGTTGTCATTGGGAAGATAATAATTATAAATAGGATTATTGTATTCATTGTCAAGGCACACTTTAACATCAGCATTTACCTTGTTTGTCATTTGATGAAAAGTTTTTGATGGACCGCTTTTGGGGTTATACAAAATCTGATATTTCTCAGATCGAATCATTTTAGCAAATCGTGGATTATAAGGACGGTAGATAAGGCAGTTTCTTATAAACGGTATCCCCTCAAACACCTTTTTATTATAATAAGTACAGCATAAATCAATTACCGCATCTGGAAATCGCTTGTGAAAAGCATTCAAAAATGGAAGCAGTAAAATTGCATCTCCCAACTTCTCTTGAGCGAAAATTATGATACTTGAAATTGAATCGGGTATTTTCTTTTGGTCAAGGTTCTTGTACAGTTTATTTTGAAAATTTATAATAAATTTTCTACGGCGATTCAGCGTAGGGGTATTTGGTTTAGCATCTGACATAAAAATAATATCAATCAATAAAACCCATGAGGTATTGCTCAAGGTTTCTTGTCATTTTGTCCATTGAAAAAGATTGTACCAGCTTATTATACCCGTTCAAACCCATTTCTTTAAAATCACTTCGGTTGTTTAAATAATTTTTTAATACGTTCATTAAATTTTCTGAATTTGGCTCGCAAATTATTCCATCTTTCATATTATCCACAACCTCTGAGGTGCCTCCCGCGGTTGTCGCAATAACTGGTTTTTTTGCCATCCAGGCCTCAAAGAGTGTATTTGGAATTCCTTCCGATCTTGAGGGAATGACCACAAGATCTGCTCCACTAAAAAAACTTACTACATCCTTTTTTTCACCAACGAGCTTACAATGCGACTCTAAGTTGTAATTATTTATAAGCGCTTTAAGTCTTTTTTCTTCTGGACCTTCCCCTGCAATCTCTAAAGTATATTTTGTCTGCAAGTCATTTATTGAATCGAGGGCCGATAAAAGTATATCATACCCCTTATGAATTGTTAATCTACCAGCGCTTCTGATTAATAATGTTGATCGAATTTTTTTAGATCTCGGAGTTTTAGAATTGGTAATGTCATAACCGTTATAGATGCATCCTATATCATCAGGATTGAAATTACTTTTTATAAAACTATAGTTTAATAATTCACTTTTTAATGATTGTGCATTTACAATAATTCCATCAACCTTTTTTGAAATAACATACCGTTGAATAACATCTCTTTTTAAAATAGGTCGTGAGATACCCAGTCTCATTATATGAGAAATATTGTTCTTATTTTTGATTTGAGCCCCTAGGACATAATCCTTTCGCTTTGTAGATAAGAGTATATCTGAATTTCGTTCTTTAATTGTATTTCGAATGATTGCTTTTGTTTTAATACTAAGTTCGTTCGTAAACGGAGCTTCTATTACATTTATAGATGCACTCAAACTATTCCAGTGATCGGTATTATGTCTCTTAATCAAATAAATTTGGTGACCTTTGCTTGACAATCCGTTCAAAGCCGTAGTAAGCCAACGCTCGTTCCCGCCCCAGTTTTTTGATGAATTTAGTGCAACAATATTCATTTTTTATCTATGCTATATTTTATCGATCTTTTTTAACTCAAAAGAAAAAGTTGTGCCTTTATCAATCTCACTTTCTACTTCAATATTAGCACCATGGGCTTCTATAATATGCCTAACAATTGAAAGTCCTAAACCGGTACCACTTTTAACCCTACTTCTTGCATTTTGAGTTCGATAAAATCTTTCAAAAATTCGCTGAATTGAATCTTTATTTATGCCCACACCGGTATCTCTTACTGAAAAATGCACCCTGTCACCTTTGCTTTCAATATTCATCACTATTTGACCTTTATCGGTATACCGAATAGCATTTGAGATCAAATTGTTAAACACTTGGTGTATTCTATCCGGGTCAGCTTCGACAAATACCTGGTCTGAAATTGTGTTATTTATTTTTATCTCTATATCTTCATTGTCGTTTCTCAGACTAGCATCACGCACCAACTCTTCTATAATTGGAAGTATATCAATTTGAGAAATATTCATAGTTAATTCACCGGTCTCAATTCGTGAAATATCTACAAGATCTGTTACCAAAGCTTCTAAACGCCTAGTATTTTTTAATGAACGCTTTAAAAAAGAACGGTTTACCTTTTCATCTTCCAATGCCCCAGATAATAGTGTTTCAATATATCCGCTTATTGAAGCAATAGGTGTTTTTAGTTCATGGGTAACGTTTATCAAGAATTCAGACCTAACTTCGCTCATTTTTAAAATTTGTGCAATATCAGTACCAAGCGTATCTGCCATATCATTAATACTTCTAGATAAATCTGCGATCTCATCAGTACCTTTAACTTGTGATCTTGTTGACCAATCACCAGTTTTAATTTTTTCCGCTACCTTGGCAATCCTACGTATTGGAGAGGTTACCCAGCGATCTACTAAAAAGGTAAAGAAAACTAATACCATTGAAACGAGAAATATGATCCTATACTGATAGCTTTGCCTTAAAGAAATTAAAGAATTAGCAAAATCTAATGTTTGAGCAGCTCTAATATAAAAAACGGGACCGGACTCAGCTTTGATTGCCACATAAATATAATCTTTTTTTAGAGTGCTGCTATATCGTGTAGCAACACCAAAAGTTTCTTTATCTGCCATTTGAATCTCTGGTCTATTTAGGTGGTTATCCATTTGAGATACTTGGGTTTCATTTAAACCGGATTCACCTAAAACAGAGCCTTCTTTTGCGATTAATGTTATCCTTAGATCGGTCGCATTGGAATAATCTGAAGCTATTTCTGTAATTGATAGAGAGTTATTTTGTGATAAATATAATGAAAATGCTTTTAGGTGAGATAAAAGGGTGCTTGTTATTTCTTCTTTTACTTCACGATCAATAGATCGATTTATAAATAACGTTGGAGATAAAAGCCCTAATGATAAAAGCGCAAATAAGGCAAGAAAGAGTTTCTGTCTAATTTTAAGCAATAAAAACTATTTATTTGTTGGTCTAAATCTATAACCTACACCCTTTACAGTTTCTATACAATTTTTATAATTTAAAAGCTTTGATCTAATTCGATTAATATGAACATCTATGGTTCTATCCACTACATAAACATCATCCTCCCATATTGATGACAATAAGGCTTCACGGGTAAAAATTTTATTGGGCTGAGACATAAAAAAGGCTAGAAGCTCGAATTCTTTTCGAGGAAGAGTAAGCTCCTTTCCATCAATTTCAGCAATGTAGGTTTCAATATTAATTTTTAAGTCATCGTATTCTATAACTGCACCCTTTTGCTTGATTTTATCCACCCTTCTAAAGATTGAATTTATTCTAGCAATTAGCAAATTTGGGCTGAATGGTTTTCTTATGTAGTCGTCTCCACCATATTCGAGCCCCTTGATCTCATCAAACTCACGATCCATCGCAGTAAGAAAAATAATTGGCACGGTATTGCCTTGTTCACGAATAGTGCGACAAACTTCATAGCCATCCTTTGATGGCATCATAATATCAAGAATAATTAAATCAGGAGAATCGCTTAGCTTTTTCAAAGCCTCTTCTCCATCATTAGCAGTTATGCATTTTAATCCCTTTTGTTCAAGATTATATTTGATAATATTTCTAATATCTTTTTCATCATCAACAATTAATACTGTTTTATTTTTCATTTTATAATCTTTCCAACTATTGGCTGCTTGTTGGTAATTTAATATTTCTAATCGGTCCATACAAATTTATCAGATTTTTTAATAAAATGATCTATAATTGATTACAAATATTGAAATACACTTTAGTATTAATATAAACAGTATGTAAACAGTTTATTAAGTAACCATACAATCCTAAATTTTTTTCAAAGAAAAAAATCATTTTTTAAGCCATGATCCTTTTACAAAGCAATTATTCTTATTTCTTTAAAATTAACACTTAAGACATTTTTTACTGTTTTCTTGTTAATGATATGTTGATTTTGTTTTATTGATTAATGTGAATAAGATTTTGTTATAAAGTTTTAAAAAACTAGACATTTTGAACTATTAAAAAAATTTTATGAAAAATATTGTTTGGAATTATCTATCCTCTTTTGGAATAATGTTTGCAATTCTTTCTTGGTTACAAGAATCTGAGTTGTATTTTACAGATTATGGCTATAAAAAAGGATTATTAGCTGCAATTTTAGGATTTGCATTATATAAAATAATTGGATCAAAAGTTTAAGATCCTATAAATAAGTACTTTTTTTAATAACCGTGGAATAGGTTGGTCGTATAATTAGAGATGTCTATTTAGACATCAGATTTAATTAATTTAAATTCACCTTTGTCAAAGATAATATAAGAATTGTTTTCAATCCAA
>CAJWZD010000009.1 GCA_913049685.1 uncultured Fidelibacterota bacterium | reverse complement strand
CCCAGGCTATTCTGGAGTAACTGCCTTTGAGCCGATGTGGGATTTAAATAATAAAAAAATCGTTGGTAAAATATCTAGATCATTTAATTTTGAAGAAAATCTTTTTAATGAATCAAGTCTTCGATTTAATGGTATGCGTTTGCATGGAAACACAGGTGGTAGAATAACATACAATGGAAGAATAAATAACAATAGTAACCATGATTTTACTGCGTTAGCAAGTCACAGTGCATTAGAATTATCTGCTCTAGATTCAAATCTTTACAGCGAGGGAGATTATACGACATCCCTATTGCAATATAGCTTTAGCAAAAACACAAAAGGGATTATTGATGATATATCATTTAAATCTGGCATTATGTTCGGCAAGAATTTTTCAAAAAGCTGGATTGAAGGAAAAACAAAGATCAAACCACATAAACATATCAATTTTCAGATACGTGGATGGTCAGGAGATTTCTACAATGACAATGAAATTCCAAAACAGTATCGCACCTATTTAAGCGGAGGAATTGATCCAATGTTTTCAAGCTACATCTACGATAGAACAGGTAGATCGAGCTTTGCTATAATGCAAAACCAATATATTCAAAAGGGTCCAGCCCTTAGAGGACTTGTAAAAGATGGTGGCTCATTTGCTTCAACTACATCGATGGCTTGGGGAATAAATCTTGATCTTAAAACTCGTTTTTTACCTAATATATTTTATGATATTGCGGGAGGGGATGATTATAATACCTATAGCGCTGCAGGTATTATCCTAGGTCCATTCATTATTCCATTATATCAAAGCTGGGAAGAAGTAGACCGAATAGCGAAGGATGTAAAATGGGTATCAGATAGATTGCGCCTCCAATTTAATTTTAATTTAGCCTCCCTTTTGCAATAGCATAAGAATAGGTTTGTTTAAAGCAATTTTTTATATTCCGTAACTTTTTAAAACTATTTATAGGAAATACAATGAAAAAACTTTTTAGTATTTTTTTACTGTCAACGACATTAATGTTTGCTCAAGACGCAGCATCTGTCGCGTCAGTCCAATTTAGCGGCACCGGCCTATCTGATCTTGAAACAAAAACTCTCTACAATTACTTTATGGGGGAGCTTGAAAAAGCAAGTGATGGACCATTGCTATCTCAAGAAACAGTGGATCAGTCAGTATCTTCACTTGAGCTTACTACTAATGATTGCTTCAAGAAAGATTGTTTAATGGCTGCACAAGACGCAACTTCTAGCAATGTATTTCTAGCCGGAACGCTCAAGTTTTCAAAAAATAAATATCGCGTCAAGCTTTATAAGGTTGATTCGTCCAATCCAGGAAAATCAAAATCATACAGGATTCGATATAAGGGTGACACTGACGGCTTTATTACTGAGCTTGAAATACTTGCTTGGAAAGTTATGGGTAAAGAAGTTCCAGGTAGGCTCAATGATAAGAGAAAGCCTAGTCAGGAAACAATGTTTGAGAAGATTGCTGAAAATCCTTGGGCGCAGAGAGGACTTGTTTTAGGGGTAGCTGGACTTGGCGCTTCTTCTTATGTTAAGAATACCGCAGGTGCTGCTGAATCTCAGAAACAAATTGATCGTTTGGAAGGAATCAATCCAAATGCTCCAGGCATTAAGGCGCATGAGGATAGTCGTGATGGAGCTAAAAGCACAGCAATGCTATCATTGGGTCTGACAGCTGCATCTTTAGCATATGGATATTTTGCTGGAGTTTTTACAGAATAATATCTCTTCAAATTTGAGATCGGATTAAACATTTTTTGATCCGATCTCAAATTCATAACTTTTTAATATATATCCACAACCGAATCCCCTAAAACCTCAGACAATGGCTTTATTCCTAAACCGGGATCTTTAGATGATTTCATTCTACCGTTTTCTCTTTTTGGAGCACCTGATGCAATATCAACAGTTACATAACTGTTAAAATCAGTAGCAGTAAAGAGTAATTTAGGATCGGTAGTATGAGCTAAATGCGCTATTGCAGCAGTTACAATATCGCCTCCCCAGGTATCTTCAATAGTCATTGCGATACCAAGCTCAGAACAAATATCTCTTGCTAGGGCTGCTTTAGTAATTCCACCAAATTTACTTATTTTAATATTTACAGCATCCATAGCTTGATCGTGATAAGCTTTTAAGAGTGTTCTCATATTATTGATGCTCTCATCGAGTATAAATGGATGATTAGTCTTCTTTCGAACCGCAAAACACTCGTCATAGCTTAAACATGGTTGTTCAATATATACGTCAATATCTGAAACACCATTTACTACGCGCACAGCTTCATGTGTCAGCCATCCAGTATTTGCATCAGCAATTAACTTATCCCCAGTTTCCATTTTTTCCGCAACAGAGCGAATTCTTTTTATGTCTTCATCTGGATTACCACCCACCTTAAGCTGAAATCTTCGATAACCTTGGTCTCGATACTCTTTTACTTTATCTGCCATTGCCTCTGGTTGGTCTTGAGAAATAGCTCTATATAGAATGAAGTCTTCACCATAGACACCTCCGAGCAAATTGCTTACTGGAAGACCAGCAGTCTTACCTTTGATATCCCAGCATGCAACATCAATCGGAGACTTAACGTAGGGGTGACCCTTTAATGATCGATCCATGATATGATTTAAATAAAAAAGGTTAGTCGCGTCTAAACCAATGAGATGTGGCCCCAGTTCCTTAATTCCAGCTCGCACTCCTTCAGCATACGATGGAAGATAAAATGGCCCCAATGGACAGCATTCACCATACCCAATCGTTCCATTTTCGGTTTCTACCGCAATAACAGTAGAATCAAATACGGATACAGATTTCCCTTCTGACCAGTTATATGAACCCTCCTTTAGCGGAAGATCTATTTTGTAGGCAGTTATTCGTTTAATCTTATTCATACGTATTTATTTTATTGGTATAAATATATACAGGAACATGACAAATGAGGAAGCATCATTATTGTGACAGTAGATGTTCAACCATAAATTGATTTGCGAACTTAAAAGAAGCTTCTCTGTACTTTGGATTTCCTCCCATTTTAGGGCCTTTTCCTGCACACAAACCCAGTCCAATTTTTTGTCTAATAGGTGTAGTCATGGGAATATTGAGAAAGCTCATCAATACAGCACCATCATCTCGAATTTCAAATCTGCAATCAACAGTTTTATATGCATTTTTTTTAACAGTTATGGCACTTTCTCTATCAAATGAATGATGCGATTCTGGGTAAATAGTGATTCCTATTTTTGATCCTGCTTGCTCAGCCATTTCAGATAGCTCTTTGCATGCAGAAGCGGGAACCCAGCTATCTAGTTCGCCAATGAGTATGTGCATCGGAGCATTTGTAAAAATTGGATTTCGAGGCTGAGCAATACAAGGTGGATATATAGATAAGTGTGCAGCGAATGAATTCTGCGCATTTATTTTTTCAATTAAAGGCAGCCATCCTGAAAATATAGCAACACCTCCACCGAGACTCCAACCCATGATTGCGACTCGATTCTTATCAATTTTTGAATGAGTAGATATTTTATCAAGGGCGCGATAAGCATCCAACACCATAGTGGCGGTAGTGACCTCGATTTGTGAACCAACCGTAGATTTCACTCCTCTACTAGAAAAACTTTGAAGTTCTAGGGTCGCAATTCCAGACGACCTAAACATCTTAAGGTATTTAAGGTGGTGCGGTCCCCAATCTAAGCTTCCTGCGACACCTATCACTAAAGGAAAAGGACCCTTACCATTTGGCAACCGTAAGACTGCACTGACTTCTTGACTTTTTTGGTTATCCAAGTTTGTTATTACATCTTTAAAGCCAAAAGGGTTAGAGCTATTAAAAGAAATCACTTCTTGGCTGAATACATGGGTTACTAATAAATTGAACAATATGAGATAACTAAATTTCATAAGTAATTATTTGTTTCATAAACTAAAATACCACTTCTTAAGGTATTTGTTTAATAATTAGTTAATTTATGATTCAGTTTTGTTAATCAAGGAGTAAAAATGAAAAGTTGGCTACTTAATTGGGGGTTTATAATAGTCTTTGCCTTTGCAGGTCAAAACGATACTACATTATCTTTTGATACTTCAGAGGGTACCCTCATTAGTGTGGATATTTCGCCAAACGGCAAAACAATAGCTTTTGATTTATTAGGGCATATTTATTTAATGCCTTCAAGCGGTGGAACGGCAGAAGCTATCACTAAAGGTACTTCATGGAATATGTTACCTCGATTTAGCCCTGATGGAGAAAAAATACTGTTTACTTCTGATAGAAGCGGTAGCGATGACCTTTGGGTTCAAAATATTAAAACAGGTAATATGAAAAATGTAAGTAAAATGGATATTCCTGTCCACCAAGGGACATGGTCTACGGATGGAAAACATGTTTTTGGAACAGCGTTAAATATGAAAGTCAGACACCCGGTTTACAGATTTAATATGTATGGGAAAAAACAGGAAATTATCCCTGCTGGCTCACGATCACCCGTTAATCACTTTGCAATGCACCCTACAAATAACCTTATTTATTTTTCTCATGGAGACGGCCCTTTGTATCGAAGTGGTGACAGAATTAAAACATATAATATTCAAAATGGTGAAATAAAAACTTATGTTGATAGAGCAGGAGGCGCTGCGAACCCTACGCTATCCCAGGATGGTAAATTTTTAGCTTATGTTCATCGTGATGACAGGCAAACAGTGCTTGTTGTTAGGAATATTCAAACTAACGAAGAAAAAATAGTAAACCGAAATTTAGATTTTGACCGTATGGATGGTGGCAGTTTCTATGGTTCTTACACGAATATGAGTTGGCACCCGAATAATAAAGAAATTTTCATTTCTTATGATGGAGGAATTCATTCCGTAAATGTAGTTACCATGAAAACAAAAAAAATAAATTTCACTGCCAGAGTAAAAAGACAAGTAAAGGAAACCATTCGTTTTAAACTGGATGTTCCAAGAGATAAAGCAGTGACTAGATCGCATCGCTGGTCTCAGCAAACGCCTGCAGGAATTCTTTACGAAAGCTTAGGTGACCTTTATTTAAAAAACGGAACAAAAATAAAAAATCTCACTGAGTCAACTGATCATGAAACCAGTCCTCACTATGATCCTAGGACAAGGAAAGTGTATTATGCTTCATGGAATGACAATGAAATGGGTGCCGTTTTTCAGATAGATCTTAGCGGGAATAAGAAGAAGAAAATTACAAAAAAATCAAGTCAATATGGTTCAATTACATCATCCAATGACGGCGCATTAGCTTATATGAGAGGTGCAGGTTCACTAATGAATGGAAATCACCTCGAACGTCAAACGGATTTTGAATTAATCTTAAATGAAAATGGTTCAGAGAAGATTCTAGCTTCAATTACATGGAGTAGAAATAGATATGCTAAAAGACCACCAAGTGTTCTTTTTGGAAATGATAATCGAATATATTTTTCAGACTATGTTGGAGATGTATTGACTTTGAAGTCAATTTCAAGGTCAGGCTTGGATGAAAGAGAGGTATATAAATTTCCTCATGCTACGCGAGCCATCATTTCTCCCAACATGGATTGGATTGCCTTTAGAGAATACCATAGAAGCTATGTTACTCCCTTTGAATTCTTTGGCAAAGCTGTATCTATTAGCGCAGAAGATAATCTTGGATTCACACAGCGTGTAGATAAAAAATATGATGGAGATTTTATGTCATGGTCTTCAGATGGAAATTCTCTAATGTGGACGCGAGGAAAGCATCATTATGAGAAATCTTTAAAAGCTATCATTGAAAAAAAGTCTAAGCTAACTAAAAATAATATATCTTTTTCATACGATATTGACAAGCCCTCAACCACAATAGTCTTTAAGAATGTCAGAGTTTTAACAATGAATGAGGATAAAGATATCTTAGAAGGTGTTTCGATTCTTGTTAGAAACAATAAAATTATTTCAGTAGGAGATGAAGTAAGGATTCCAAAGTCAGCAAAAGTTTTTGACATGGAAGGAAGGACTATAATGCCAGGAATGTTTGATGCGCACGGGCACTACGGAAGTCCAATATCCGCTTTGAACGTGATAGAGCAAAATCTTTATGGGCTTAAAGCAAATCTTGCTTATGGTGTTACTACCATGTATGATGTTTATGGAACAACTCAAAAAGATTTTTGGGTTTCTGACATGTTGCAAAAGGGCAATATAGACGGTCCTAGAATATTTTCTGTGGGAGATCCAATTTTTGTCACCAAATATCGAACTAAAATGTACCGACCAATTAAATCATTGAGCGATGCACTAGAACATGTTCAATTTAATAAGGATCATGGGGCAACGGCAGTAAAAGACTATTCAAATCACAATCGGATAGCGAGGCAACATCTGGTTGAAGCCTCAAGACAGTTAGGTGTAAATATTATTAGTGAATCTTTTTCAAATCCTCAGATGAATTTAACCCAGATCATTGATGGCTTTACTGGTTTAGAGCATACTCTTGGCTTAGAGCCAATCTATGAAGATGTCGTTCAGCTATTGAAAAGCACTAAACTGGGAATCACTCCAACATTTATTGTTGTTTACAATGGACCATCAGGAGAAACATTTTTTTATCAAACAGAAAGACTGTGGGAGGATAGAAAATTATTGAATTTTTTTAGAAAGGATGAGCTCATAAAACTACGTCGGCCAACTTTTTATTGGCCTGATGACCATTATGCCGCTCAAATGGGCCTTACGATGAAGAAATTATACGATCGAGGAATAACAATGCAAATGGGTGCTCATGGAAATATGATGGGTCTAGGTGCTCATTGGGAGATGGAATTATTTACTCATGGAAGTTTCTCTAATTATGATGCTATTGAAATAGCAACAATTAATGGATTTAAGCACCATGGGCTTGATCATATTCTTGGGTCTGTAGAACCTGGAAAACTTGCAGACTTTGTTATTATGCAAAAAAATCCCCTTGAAAACATTAGAAATACGAGAACTATTGAATACGTGGTTAAAAATGGAGTGGTATACAGTGGTAAGGACGCATCCAGAGTGTTTCCAAATCCAATGCCCTCCCAAAAGCTCTATTTTAAAAAATAGACATAGAACGATAATTACGAAATAAGATTAATTGTCCTTTATGTAGAAATTTTTTTGTTGTGTAAATTTTCCTATGAAGAAAATATTATTTTTTCTAAAAAGCAATTTAGAAGAAATCGATCCACGTTCAAATATTAGATCTCTTGGTACCAATATAAAAGGAGACGTGCTGGCAGGAATTACTGTTGGTATTATTGCACTTCCGCTTGCTTTAGCTTTTGGTGAAATTTCACAACTTGGCCCTATCGCAGGAATTTGGGGTGCAATTGCTGGTGGATTAATAGGGGGACTTTTTGGAGGATGTATGGTTGGTGTGAGTGGCCCCACAGCTCCAAAGGCTGCTCAAATTGCTGGATTTATGAGCTTTTTTGTTATTGGCGAACTTAATAATCCAGATCTTGTTGCTGCTTTTTCAATTATATTTTTAAGCGGTTTGATTCTTGTCTGTATCTCGCTTTTAAAAATTTCAAGATTTATTCATTATACTCCTTACCCGGTAATAGCTGGCTTCATGTGTGGCATAGGTGTCATAGTTATTCTAACTCAATTAAATGCCTTTGTTGGTCTTGAAGTTCAGTCAAGTATTCATGAAATTATTTTAAATTTAAACCACACATTTAAAAACTATAATTCAGAAGCTTTAATTGTTTCTTTGCCATGCTTATTGATTTTATTTATGTGGCCAGTTATCGAAAAAAAAATTGGCCGCCTTCAGGCTATTCCTTCTCCACTCGCAGCTTTAATTATGGGTACAAGCATTGCTTATTTTATGAATTTAGACATACCCTATATTGGAGATAAAATGGGTAGCGCTTCAGAGGGCAATGTTTTTAGTTTTTATATTCCTGACCTTTCTAGGATAAGACAATTTATTATTCCAGCACTTGCTTTATCTGGTTTAGCTATATTGGACAGCTTACTTAGCTGCAAAGTTGCTGATAATTTGACCAATACTCGTCACAGTAGCGATCGTGAAACATTCGGACAGGGAATGGCAAATATGGCAGCTGGTCTCTTTGGTGGAGTCACTACCGCAACCGCCACAATGCGAACTGTTGCTAATATAAAATTTGGAGCTAAAACTCCACTTGCCTCAATTATACATGGTGCAACATTATTAGCTATATTACTTGGTTTAGGTTCATTGGTAGCTATTATACCAACAGCTTGCTTAGCAGCAATCTTATTCAAAGTTGGCATTGAAATTATGGATTATAGAATCCTCCCTGTTCTTAGAAAGCTTCCAAAAACTGATCTATCAATTTTTACAATCGTATTAATAATTACAGTTTTTGAAGATTTAATGATCGCTATAGCAATTGGTGTAGTTTTTGCAGTTATCGGCTCAAGGAATGAAATAAAATTAGTTTTTCAATCTAATTCAAAGAAGATAATAAGCAATTTAACTGAAACAAAATTTGCCTTGGAGAATCATGATAAAAAGAAGCTTGATGAGCTACCCGTTAAAATCCTCAAGCCAGATGGCCCCTTATTCTTTGGATCAATCGAACCAATGATTGAATCCTATGTCAGAACAGATGAACATGAAGTTCTAATTGTAGACCTAAGCAATGTTTCAATGATTGATATAACAGGTATATATGCCTTAGAAGATCTTATTAAAAACTCTTTGAAAAAAAATACTGAAGTTTTTATTTCTGGAGTTGACTCAAAAATAGAGAAAATCTTAAAAGACCTTAATTTTCTAAAAGATACTTCATTAAGCAATTTTGAGACTTCAATTCAAAGCATGCGACCTGTTTTAAAAGAGCGCTACGACTTATCGTACGAAACTAAAAATTAATTAAATCATTTTATGAGAATAGTTTTAATTGAGCCATATTTTTCTGGATCTCATAAGCTATGGGCATCTGGACTCAAGCAGTACAGTAATCACAAAATTGAAATTATTTCCTTACCGGGCAAATATTGGAAGTGGAGAATGAGGGGAGGTGCAATTACGCTAGCAAATGAGTTTATGGAATTAGATTACAACCCTGATCTTGTACTGGTAACAGACATGTTAGACCTTACAACGTTCCTTAGTCTTACAAGAACGCGTTCCTACAAGCTGCCGATTGCTATTTATTTTCATGAAAATCAGCTATCTTATCCATGGTCGATAAATGACAGAGATTTACAAAAAAAACGTGACAGGCAGTATGGATTTATAAACATATCATCAGCATTAGCTGCTGATCATGTCTTATTCAATTCAAACTATCACTATAAATCATTTCAAAATGAAGGATTAAAATTTTTAAAAAATTTCCCCGATCGAAATGAATTAGATGTAATGCAAAAAATTCAAAGAAAAAGCGAAGTTCTCTACCTAGGTATGGATTTATCTAAGTTTGATAAATATAAAACATTAGCAAAGCATGAACCACTCATAGTATGGAATCATAGATGGGAATATGATAAAAATCCAGAACCGTTCTTTCAAAGCCTGTACAGGTTAAAGGATGAAGGCATTAATTTTAAAGTGGCCCTGCTTGGAGAAAGTTTTAACTCTAAGCCCAATATTTTTTTAGAAGCAAGAAAAATACTTAAAAATCAAATAGCTCATTATGGATATTGTGACGAATTTTCAGAATACGCAAAATGGGTTTGGATTGCCGATATTTTACCAGTCACAAGCAATCAAGATTTTTTTGGTGGAAGTGTTGTGGAATCTATGTATTGTAACACTTATCCGCTTTTACCAAACAGGCTGACATATCCTGAACTACTACCCCAAGCATTACACTCAAAACACATATACTCTAATAATGAGGATTTATATATTAAATTAAAAAAGTGCATATTGGATATTGAAGCAACACGAAAATTTTCACAAAAAAAACTGTTTACCCGATTTGATTGGAAAAATATAATTGTAGACTATGATAATCTGTTTGAGTCTTTAATCAGATAAAATTATTGTAGCGTGAAAGTCACATGTTGATTTAGCATGTCTATCTGATCAATCTTAATATCTATTTTTTGGCCTACCTCATACCTGTTCTTTGAAAATTTTCCTAAAAGTATCAATCTATTTGACGATAGATTATAAAGGTCCCTGGGAAGCGTTCGAGTTTCTATATAGCCTGTAGTTTCTGATGAGGTTTCACAAAGTGTTATAAGCGAGGGTTTAATATTTGTAATAATTCCATGAAGTATTTTATCTTCTTGATTCTTAAGCCATCTCAAACTCTTTATTTTTGTATAGTCTCTAGAAGCTTGTTTGGCTTTTAGTTCACCAGAGTTGCAAAAAATTATTGAATCAGGAAGAGTGTTAAAATTTTTAAATCGTTTTTTTATAATTCGATGAACTAAAAGGTCAGAGTACCTCCTTATTGGGCTAGTAAAGTGGGTATACTCATTAAAACCCAATCCATAGTGACCGATACTATAGGTTGAATAAAATGCTTTCTGCATTTTTCTTATGAATAACATCGATATGATATTGTATAAATCTGTGCCATGAAAATAATTGAAGAATTCATTGATTGATTTTATAGTCAGTTTTTGTGAGTCTGTCTTCGCCTTAGAAAATTTTGCTATAATATTATTAATATAGTCCTCATTTTTTTGATCTGGTATATCATGATTTCTAAATAAGCCTGATCGATTTGAATCTTTGTTCAAATCAATAATTTCTTTTGCAGCAATTCTATTTGCAATTAACATGCACTCTTCAACAATCCTGTGGGAATCTTCATCTTTTTTTATCGTAAGAGGGTTATAATTATTTTTACGATCTTTAGTAAAGATAACTTCATGATGAGCAAAACTTAATCCATCATTTAGACGCCTGCTCTTAAAATCGCTAGTCAGCTCATTTAACAAATCTAGTGAATCTGCAAAAGAGCTTGAATTCAATTTCTTTAATATGCTAGAGACCTCAGTGTAGGTAAACCTTTTGTCGCTATTAATTATTGATTCAAAAAACGCGTAATTAATAATAGAGTAGTTAGCATCTATTTCTACTTTTAAAGTGAGGGCTAATCTATCTTTATTGGGCACCAATGAGCATAAATCAGTAGAAAGTACTTCAGGCAACATATGAAATACTTTCTCCGGAAAATAATAGCTATTTGCTCTTTCTTTAGCGCAGATATCAACAGGCTCACCTTCTTTAACATAAGTTGATACGTCCGCAATGTGAATATATAGATCATAACCATATTTTTTCTTGACAATACTTAGGGCATCATCAAAATCGCGAGCATTATCTGGATCAATGGTAATTGTAGGAATGTCAGTTAAGTCAACTCTATTTTTACTATTTTCATCGAGAATTGATTTATATTTAGCGCACTCATCATCATTAATTTCAATCTTAGGGAGCTTGTCTAGTTCATATCTTCCTGCAATAAACAAAAAATCAGAATTAGCATCATTTTTATTGGAAACTATAGATATAACTTTTGCATATGCCGTTTTGTGGTTTTCGCGCCAATTAACAATTTTTATTTTTACGATGTCTCCAATAGAGGCTCTAACTGCGTTTTCTTTGATTGTAATAGGTTTCGCTTGGAAGGGATAAAGCAATGCTGCTAGTTGACTTTTTTTCGCGAAAACCTTAGCAGTAAAGACACTTTTATTCCTACTTAAGATGCTTTCAATTTTTGCAGTTATTTGGGCTTGCTTTGTTTCATCTATACGAACTTTAACCGTATCTCCATCAAGCGCACCTTTCAAAAATGCCTGACCAACAAAATACTTCTCATTGGTATCTGAGTTTATAACAAATCCGCCTTTGTTAGCGATACTAATTCTTGAAATAAAAGGGGAAGGCAGTACTGTTCTTTTTGATCTCATTAAAATAATAATTACATTTTATTAGCGCCTCACTATATCTCAATAAGATAGGTTCCTTTTGTCACTTTAAAGCCCTTCTTAGACCATGTAGCAATTTCTGGATTCTGCCCTTTTTTTTCTCGAATTGAAGCGCAGCCAACCTCACCATTTTTCCCGAGAGCAACAATCTTATCATTAAAATTAACCTTAGAAGGCCCTCCATTGATATCGACAATGCGTTTACATACTTCCTCGCAAGCTTCTTGCGGGCTTTTGCCATTGCGCATCAACTCTACCCCCAAGAACGATCCACATGACCTTATCATTTCCTCACCTCTTCCAGTTGCTCCTACAGCTCCAACTTCATTGTCAACATAAAGACCTGCTCCAATTATAGGAGAATCTCCAATTCTTCCAGGGATTTTCCATGCAAGTCCACTAGTTGTTGTGATACCTGCGATATCTCCATCATTGTTTAATCCTAGAACATTAATAGTTCCAGTTGTTCTTTTTCCAGAATCATTACTATTCAAAGGAGGTAGGTAATCGTCTTTGTCGGAAAGGTTTTCCCGCCATTTAACCCAAATCTTTCTAGTATTCTCCGTTAGTAAATTCTCAATTTTGAAACCATGCATTAGAGCGAAATCCTGAGCACCTTTACCTACTAAATGAATATGATCAGTTCTTTCCATAACCAGACGAGCAACTGAACTAGGAGTTTTGATTCCCTCTATGCAAGCAACAGAACCACAATTGTGATCCGATCCATTCATTATAGATGCATCTAATTGCACCACCCCATTCATATTCGGTAATCCGCCATATCCCACTGAAGTATCTTCTGGATCTAGTTCCGTCACATTAGCCGAAAGTTCAATTGCATCCAAAAGTGAACCATTTTTTCTAAGAATATCCCACCCAGGCCTTAATACTTTTTTACCCCATTTTTCACCTCGACTGCAAAGTATTACAGGATTGTTTTTTATTGATGCGTTTGGTTTTCCCAGTAAACTAGAATTTAATGCTGGCAGAGAAAGACCTAGCGCAGAAATAGATTTTATAAATTTTCTTCGGTCAATCATTCGATTTTACTCCTTTTTAAAATATGTAGATGAATTTTAAAGCTGTAGTAATATAATTCAAATTATTATGATTATGACAGGTAAATAGATTTTTCTAATTTATGAACATCTTTTTCTATATTTATGTCCCATTCTAAAACTATATCCCTAAAAGATGTTTATCGATTGTGGTTACCATTGGCCGGAAGCTGGCTGTTAATGGGAATTGAATCACCTATGTTGGCTGCTTTTGTTGCAAGAATGGTTTACCCTGAGATTACATTAGCGACATGGGGTTCTTTAGTATATCCAATCTCCCTTGTTGTTGAAGGTCCAATTATAATGTTGCTGACAGCTAGCACCGCTCTTGCAAAAGATATGCCCTCTTACAAAAAGCTATTTAAATATATGCTTACAATGTCTTTGATTCTCACCCTCATTCATATCCTCATTGCTTTTACCCCAATATTCTTTTTTGTGGCTAGTGATTTGATGAATGTACCGGAATCTCTTTTAGAGCCCGGTAAAATAGGCCTCCAGATTATGACCCCATGGACATTAATGATTGCTTGGAGGAGACTTAATCAGGGAGTGATGATAAAGCATGGCAGTTCAAATATGGTTGCAATTGGAACAACAATTCGATTAATAACTCTACTGCTTGTACTATCTTATGGGAGATGGTTCTCTAATTTTTCAGGAATAGTTACTGGTTCTTCTGCGGTTGCTTTAGCGGTTACAGCTGAAGCTATATATGCTCAATTAGCAGTTAGAAAAATATTAAGAAAAACTCTTCCTAAAGAAAATATATCAGATCAAATCACCAGAAAAAGCTTCACTAAATTTTATTTACCTTTGGCAATTACACCCTTGGCTTCTTTATTAATTCATCCAGTTGGCTCTGCAGGTATGAGTCGTATGCCTGAAGCTTTACCATCACTTGCAGCGTGGCCGGTAGTGTATGGATTGGTATTTATAACAAGATCAATGGGATTTGCGTTTAATGAAGTTGTTGTGGCCTTATTACCACGACCAAATGGAAAATATGAGCTTTTAAGATTTACCAGGATTCTGGCATTTTCAACCAGTGCATTTTTAGCCTTGCTAGCTTTAACTCCTGTTGGGAGTTATTGGTTTATTTATATATCAGGCCTCTCAAATGATCTCGCCTATCTATCCTCAATTACTTTAATTTTTGCAATAATTATGCCATGCTATCAAGTCTATCAGGCTTGGTATGCAGGGTTATTAGTAAATAAGAATCAAACTA
The DNA here is from genome assembly GCA_913049685.1 of uncultured Fidelibacterota bacterium. GTDB lineage: Bacteria > Fidelibacterota > Marinisomatia > Marinisomatales > TCS55 > TMED108. Next base: position 51,725 of record CAJWZD010000009.1, on the reverse strand, counting down.
ACGGTATTAGCTATGCAGTGTTGCTTTATGCTATAATTGCTATTATAGGGTTGTGGATTGGAACACATTTTGCTACTTTTCCAGGAATATATTGGGCAGTGAATGTTTTTGTTTTTGCAGGCTTATCACAAACACTGTATTTAAGATATTCTTATAAAAAAATAGGATACAATAATGGAAAAATTTGAACTCAATGATAACGTAATAATAAAAAAACCTCAAGTTAATGATACTGCATTTATAGCTGATGGAGCTAAAGTTATTGGTGACGTAACCATGAAATCAGAAAGCTCAGTATGGTACAATACTGTTCTTAGGGCCGATATTAATCAAATTATTGTTGGAGAGAGAACCAATATTCAGGACAACAGCGTCTTGCATTTAGAAAACGATCAAGGAGTAGCTATTGGAAATGATGTTACAATAGGTCACAATGCAATTATCCATGGCTGCACTATTGATGATGGCGCCCTAATTGGAATGGGATCAATAATAATGAATGGAGCCGTAATTGGCAAAGGAGCAGTGGTAGGAGCAGGAGCAATTGTAACAGAAAATATGCATGTCCCTGCATTAGGACTTGTAGTAGGGTTACCTGGAAAGGTTATCAAAACATTGCCGGATGATACCTACGACAAAAATATAAAATGGGCAAAAAAATACGTTCAACTTGCTAAGATCCATAAATCCCAAGGTACTAAAATACATTGAAGCTTGAAAAGTCTAGCGGTGCTTTAATCATCGATTTGCCCAAATTTATTATCGTGTTGAGTGTTTATGTAAAATAGACTAGTTTCTTCATCAATTTTCGAGGTATTGATTGAAACTAGTTTTAGCAACCCACAATGATGGGAAAATTTCAGAGATGCAGTATGCACTTAAAGACATATCTGTAGATGTAATTACTCTAAAGGATTTTCCCCATATTGATGAAATACCAGAGACAGGTCAAACTTTGCTGGAGAATGCGTTCATCAAAGCAAAAACTGTCTTCAATGAAACTGGTTTATCTTCATTGGCAGATGACACAGGGCTTGAGATCGATGCTCTTAGTGGTGAGCCTGGTGTTTATTCTGCGCGTTATGCTGGAGAAAATGCATCTTATCTCGATAACTGTGCTAAAGTATTAAGCAAATTAGATGGAGTTAGACCTGAGGATCGAACGGCAAGATTTCGAACTATAATGGCTTTTGTTGGAAAAGATAAAAAATTTCATTGCGAAGGAAGTGTTAACGGTCTAATAATTGATGAAATGATAGGTCATAATGGTTTCGGTTACGATCCCATTTTTTACTATCCAAAGCTTGAAAAAACGTTCGCAGAGTTAAAAAAAGACGAAAAGAATAGTATTTCACATCGTGGTATAGCTTTACGTAACTTCTGTGAAATACTTAAAAAACAAAGAAACCTTTAAAATAATAAGGAGCCGACTATAGTAACAACGTTAACGGATTAAATTCGCATTTGAATATAAATATGCCCTAATTGGCAATTGTTAGCAATTAATTATAGGAGGTAGGTCTTTTGGTTAAAAAGACCCTGCAAGTTAGCTTAATATTTTGGACGACCGTTTCTTTTGCATTATACGGCCAACAAGATTCGTCTATCATAAATATACCCTCTCATTGGTTCCCTGTATCAAAATACGTGATAGAGCCAATTGTATTAAGTTCAAATAATTTAATCATGCCAGCTGACTCATCAATATATGAAAGCAGGGGCTTAATTAAACTTCCATTTATTGTTATTAAGAAAACAGAAGTAGCTAAAGACTGGTCAACAATTGAGCTTAAAGGTATAATTCAAGGAAAATCGTATTCTGTCCCCTTTATAGCACCAGTAGAATGGTACTTTGATAAAAGAATAAAGGTAAATAGAAAGATAGCATTGACTAAGGCTATTAACGACACATCGCGCTCACTCGTATCGCAATCTCAATTTTTACAAGACAATAGGGGTAGTGGTGTCGAATTTATTGGTGTAAATGTTGGTCAATTGGGGAGGGTCTCTCTTTCTGCCAGAGGAAATGTAACTGTAAAGGGGAATCTTGTTTTTCAAGATCAAGAACTTATTCGGTCAAAAGTCAGCGAAACTCGAAACACACATTTAAAGTTTGATCAAATGCAGCGAATAAGCGTTGAGGGAAAAGTTGGTGAAAGGATCTCTGTCAATGTTGACCACGACTCTGAACGAGATTTCAACTGGGAAAATAATATTCGAATAAATTATAAGGGCAAAGAGGATGATATTATCCAATCAGTAGATGCTGGAAATGTTTCTCTTTCTCTTCCCGGCTCTCAGTCTCTGATGGGTTCAGCTAACCATCAGGGACTTTTTGGAGTGAAAACTACATCAAAATTTGGCCCTATGGATGTTACAGCTATAGCATCTGTTGTAAACACAGAAAAAAAATCGGAACAGTATAAGGGAACTAGCGAATCGCAAACCCAGCAAATAAAGGATTATAGTTATGTAAAAAATCAATATTTCTTTATTCATGAGTGGTTTAGAAATGGGACACAAATAACTTTGAATGGAGCACCTGTTCAAATCCCTTCTTTTTATCCACTAAGAGAGGGGTTGCATCAAATTGGAAATGTTGTGATTAGGAATTTTGAATTGTACCAGCTTGACCAGTCTACAAATTCTGAAACAAACCCTGGAACAGCATTTGCTGATTTACAATTACCAGAAGAGAGCAATGACCAAACGGGTAATTTTAAAAGATTAGAGCAAGGTCAAGACTATACACTAAGTGAAGATCTTGGGTTTATACGCTTGCGTCAAAAAGCTACTGATGAAGTAATTGGCTGTACGTACGTAATTGCGGATCGTATTAGTGGAGATACCTTATACGTGGTTGGTGAAGGAGTTTCTTCTACAAATGGCGCGTTAAAGCTAAAAATGTTAAAACCAAGAAATCTTAATCCTAGTCATCCAGTATGGCCTTTGATGTTTAAAAATGTCTATTACCTTGGGACAAATAACATTAATAAAGAAGGGTTTGATTTGCGAATAGTCAATGATCGATTGACTGTACCTAGCCATCTAAATGCACAAGGTAATCCGTATATTACAATATTTGGATTAGACAGTCTAAATGAAAGCGGAATACGCACAGCGGATCAAAAAATAGATTTAACAAATCCAAATATCATTAACCTGGTAAATGGTGAAATATTCATTCCTGCATTTCACCCATTTGCATCTGACACAATAGCAGATGGCAATCAAACTGCAGAGTTAAAAGGCTCTTTAGGCGAAGGAATGATGTATTTTTCAACACAGAGGACCCAGATAAGTAATGATAGTAGATTTACGATCGAGGTGGATTATTCTAATCAAAGTTCTACCATTAACCTAGGATTTATGATTGTTGAAGGAAGTGAGCAGGTGTCCAGAGGCGGTGTTCCATTAAAAAGAGGAATAGACTACCAGGTTGATTATTTTAGCGGTACAATCGTTTTATCAGATAATATCGACCCAAATGCTGAGTTAAATGTAACATATGACAGGCACCAATTTGTTAATTTTGATAAAAAAACAATCTTAGGTGTACGATCGCAAATGGATTTTGGTGAAAATTCATTTATTGGAGGAACAGCGCTCTATTATAACCAATCAATTATGAATGAAAAAGTTGAAGTCGGTTATGAGCCCATGCGAAACTTTATGTTTGGAGTAAATGGTAGATTCAAACAAGATCTGCCTTTTGTCACCCGATCGGTAGATAAAATGCCATTCATTGAAACAGACAAACAGTCTGGTATTTCATTTGAAGGTGAGTTTGCTCAAATCTTACCGAATCCAAACCCAATTAGCAATACTGCAACTGGCGACCCAAATGGTGTAGCATTTATTGATGACTTTGAGGGTTCAAAAAGAACAACATCGATCCCTATTTTGCGTCGTTTTTGGAGAGAAGCTTCTGCTCCACTTGACTTATTAACTGGGGCACCAGTATCACAGTATAAAAGAGCAAAATTAAGATGGTTCAACCCATTTGCTCAGATAAGAACAAAGGATATTTGGCCAAATTTATCTACTTCCATACAGGCGCAAAATGAAACAACGGATATTTTAGTATTAAGATACAATAAAAGATCCCACCAAGATGCTGTACCTAATGACTCTTTATGGAGTGGAATTATTACTCCATTTCATTCCGGAGACTACGATCAAACACAAACAAAGTTCTTTGAGATCTGGCTCCAGGGAGAAGGTGCAACGGTTTCTGTTGACCTTGGTCAGATTAGCGAAGATAGGGATGGAAATGGAACCTTAAATACTGAAGATATCCCAGTTGGAGGTTTAATAGGAGACGGCATTCTAGATGATGAGGAAGACGTTGGGCTTGATGGGTGTAGCGATGAATACGAAAATGGTTGGGGTGGTTGTCTAGATCCTTTGGGGTCATCTTATGCTGATTATTTAGCCTTGGGAGAAGAAATAATTATCAATGCAAATAATGATATTTTATTGGATGATCCGAATGATGATAATTGGGAATATGTTGAAGGAAGCAATGACTATACTAAAATTAACGGAACAGAGAATAATGCGCTCGATGCAGGTAGATATCCAGATACTGAGGATTTGGATAGGACAGGTTTCTTAGATAGAACAAATGATTATTTCACAAAATCTTTTTCATTGTCTGATACAACATATTTAGCTGGACAGACAAAAACCAAAAATGGAGAATTAACTGGATGGAAGCTTTACAGGATACCTCTTGTTGACTTTGAAGCAACAAATACTATTAAGGACAAATCTTGGGATAATATTCATCATTTACGATTAAGGCTTGGTAATACAGATCAAACAACTACAGTCTACGTAGCAAAAATTGAATTAGTGGGTAACGAATGGCAAGAGCTAGGAATTGCTTCAGACACTAGTGGGGTCTATAGCAAGGAAAATGCTGATTCTGTTTTTGCAATTTCTGTTATCAATACGGACGATAATGCAAGCTACAAACCCCCGCAAGGTGTGCAGGGTGAGTTTGATAGAATAAATCAAATTCGTTCAAAAGAACAATCTCTGGTTATGAAGTTCAACGAATTACCCTCAAATACTAGTGGTGCAGCAATGAAAACATTGATGTCTTTGAGCGGTGAGCGCGCACAAAGCTATCTATCCTACGATCGAATGAAGATGTATGTACATGGATCTAGCCCATCGATTACAAATGAAAAATCTGATGTACAAATGTTTATGCGTTTTGGATTTGGAGAAAACTATTACGAAATATCACAACCAGTATATGATGGATGGGATGAGTCATTGAGTCGTAACTCTGTTAACCTTGATTTAAAATGGTTGACAGCCTTAAAGCTTCAAGATTCAACCTCAATAAAAAAATACAACAGCTCTGATATTTTTAGAGATTCTACAAATTCTAAAGAATACCTATTTACCGATGAACTTGGAATTGAAACCGGAAAAGCTATTAAAATAAAAGGACAACCTTCCTTGAATAGAATCCAATATTTTATCGTTGGTGTAAAAAACCTGTCTGGAATTCCAATCTCAGGAGAAGTTTGGCTTGATGAATTAAGACTTAGTGGGGTAAAGAGAAATAAAGGTGTGTCTATGAGATTGCAGAGTCGATTTAATGTAGCAGATCTTGTAAACACTTCATTCGCTTACAGGCGACAAGATGCCGATTTTCATACTCTTCAAAGAAGACTTGGATCAAATCGCTCGAACGAAAGTTTAAATATAAATGCCGGGTTTAACCTTGATAAGTTGATGCCCTCAGAATGGGGTATTAAAGTGCCAGTATCAACGAGTTTTGCACAAGCAATAAATAAGCCAAAATATTTACCTGGACAAGATGTGCTGGTAGATCAATCATCCCCCCCTGATTCTATTTTGAATATCAACAATTCATTGAGCATGAATATATCTGCTTCAAAAACTTCAAAATCTGATAATAAAATTATCAAATATTCTCTGGATAAAATAAAAACGAGATTCAGCATGAGCAGGAGGATGGCGTCTAATGAAATTCAAAAAGAAGTTCTAAATGAATCTTACTCAGGCGGATTAAGCTATGCTTTACCTTTTGGCAGAAATAATTATGTAATGCCCCTAAAATGGATGTCATCAATCCCATGGCTAGGAGAAAAGTTGGGAAGCACTCACTTATATTATACTCCAAGTGCTTTGAATGCCACAATAAATTACAATGAACAGCTTTCACAGCGAACCCCAAGAAAAGGTGAGAAATCTCCTGATGATTATAATTTTGGATTGAGTCAATCGTATATAATGGACTATAAACTAACGGAGATGATAACTACAAAATACAGTCGATCAATTAATAGCAATATGGCTGAATCCAGAGGCTATCAATTAAATTCAATAATGAAAGGTGACGTAGGTTTTATTTCTGATATAAACGAAAATTTTAATTCATCATTTTCTCCAGTGATTTTTGACTGGCTTAAGCCTTCTTTCAGCTATTCTTCAAATTATCGCTGGAATAAGTCCAGGGATAAAAATATTGAAGGCTCAAACATATCAAGCCAGCTAAGATTATCTTCTGGAGTAACACTATCGCCCACTCGACTGGTAGAGATTTTCTACAAACCCACAACCGTAACAAGCTCATCAACTCGCAAACCCACAAGAACACCATCGTCGCGCTCCCGAAGACGCATTCCTGGAAAACCTATTTCGGAAGAAGATACGGGATTTGATGAAAGTAGTCAGGCAGCTGAGGAGGAAAAACCCAAAAAAGAAAAGAAGAAAAAAGAAAATAAAATCCTTAATTCAATGCATGGATTTACAAAAAAGTTTAGTCCAATTAATATTTCATATAATGAAAATTTTAATAAAACTGGCTTGGGCGTGATTGGTGAAACGCCTTTTGCTTACCGACTGGGATTTGAAAGAGACCATGGATTGCAACATTCTAGCCAGGTAGGTTCAAATACAGGTAACTTTGATAGAAAAAGAGATTTTTCTATTCGATCAGGAGTAAGCTTAACTAGAATGATAAATGTTGCATTTAATTATGCACAAAATGTCTCTAGTAACTTAAGGGGGTCTGGACTAGAGCAAAGATCAGTTTCAAGAGACTATCTATCATATGGGCAATACCTTGAAAATGGCTTTCCTTTCCTTGGTTGGTCGATACGATTAACTGGTTTGGAAAGAAATAAATTTATAAGTAAATATGTAAACTCTCTAAGTTTTGACCATGCAACTACTGGTAAAGAAAGCAGATCATGGCAATTTGATCAATTCTCTGGACCACCAATATCGTTCTTTGCTATAGATGATTTTATTTCAGCTTATAGAGATAATCAAAGGACATCCAGAGTAAATATGAATTTTGCTCCTCTAGTGGGTGCAACTATTGCTCTAAAAAAAGGTGTTTCAATAAATATGAGACATAATCGCACAATGTCAAAAGAAATTACAGCGAATGGTGGTCAGAAAATCTTTAACGATCAATCGTATCTTATTTCTGCGAATTACGCTCATAAAGGTGGATTTAATATTCCACTACCTTTTTTTGATAATTATAAAGTCAATAATCAGGTTAATTTTACTTTCAATTTTGACATGAATAAAAATAGAACACTTCAAAAAGCTCAGGAAGCGGTGAAGTTTGCGGAAACCACATTTACCACAAGCTGGAAATCAGGCTTTCGATTAACCTACTCATTTTCAAAATCTGTTAGTGGAAGTATGGTGTGGGAATACAGAGAGAACGACTCAAAACATACTGGTAAAAAAGTGGACAGAGATTTTGGATTTGATGTTAACTTGGCAATAAGAGGATGATGAAAAAATTTAATTTTATATCAATAATTTGTTTAATTACTTTTGTAGGCTGCCAGTCAAAGGTACCTATCTTCAGTGGAGATAAAGCTTTTAATTATCTGATCAAGCAATGCGATTTCGGTCCTCGCGACCCAGGCTCCGTAGGCCACAAAAAAGCCCTTCAATATTATTTATCAACTTTTAAAAGTCTTGCTGATACCGTTTTTACTCAGCCCTTTACGGATACAATGCCTAGAACGGGCCTAGAGGTTACTATGAATAATGTAATTGCGAGATTCAATACAGAATCTCCAAAGCAAATTGTGATTTCTGCGCATTGGGATACTAGACCATGGGCTGAAAATAGTAACAGTGTTATGCGAAAAAATTCACCGATTATAGGTGCGAATGATGGTGCGAGCGGAGTTGCTGTTATAATTGAACTAGCAAATATACTTTACAAGAACCCACCGTCCTTTGGAATTAATTTGGTCTTATTTGACGCTGAAGACTATGGAGTTCCTGGTGATAATTGGACGTATTGCATTGGTTCGCAATACTTTGCACAGAACCTGCCAATTCCTTACCCTGAATATTCTATAAATATCGATATGGTAGCTGACAGGCAGCCGGAGTTTTTCATAGAACGAATATCGTACCAGCAGAACGCATCCCTAGTTCTAGAGCTTTGGGAGTTATCTGAAAAACTTGGACTTAAGGCATTTAAAAAGCAGGCACGACATGCTGTTTTTGACGATCATGTCCCTCTTTATGAGATTGCAGGAATTCCCGCGGTAAACATCATTGATTTTGACTTTCCAAATGATAGAGTAAATTACCATCATACCCATAATGATATTGTTCAAAATTGTTCCCCAGAAGGCATGCGTCAGGTTGGAACCTTACTTGTTAATCATATCTATAATTATGATAAAAAATAGAATTACAAAAATAAATTTAATTCTTACTGCATCCTTTGTGATATCTAGCTGTGAAGATCCATCATCCATAGTTGAGCCATTCCCAATTACAGAAATCAATTTTGATTATTTACAGGGATCAGATAAGCTTTTTATCTCTGCTCGAGTAAACCAGCGTTACATGAATTCATCCATAGATTCTGTAGAGGTGTTATGGAGTGGTATCAATGCAAGTAATACTAATGACACGATTCGACTATTTGATGATGGATCAATGGGCGACATCATTTCAAGCGATAATATCTATTCACGAAAGATTTTAAACTCAAACACTGCTATCACAAATGTGATACCAAAAGGCGCTAAGGATTCTGTCTTTTTATCTGTGCAAAGCATGTTTAAAGGGCGTTTAATTAAATCGGATATGGAATTCTTTGTTTTGGGGAATATTCATCCGAAAATAAGCTCAATTGTGTTGCCGCAAAGCGTAGATAGGCCTTCAGCTAATGCAGATCCTAACATTGTGAACACGATTAAATTCACCGTTTCAGCTAACGCATCCGATGCCAACGGTTTAGATGACATCAAAAGAGTGTTCTTTAGGTCATACCATGTTGGATTGGACTCCTTGATGAATAATGGTAATCCAATTTTATTACTCGATGATGGATCTGGTCCAAGTGGCAGTGGCGATCTTCAGAAAGGCGATGGTACTTTTTCAAGAACTATTTCTATATCAGAAAATGCTTTAGTTGGTACCTATCATTGGACATTCGAAGCTCAAGACCAGTCGAACGCGTATAGTGATACAGTTAAAAGGACAATCGTAGTCAAGTGAAAAAAATAATTATAACATTCTTATTCTCTTCATTTATCCTTGGACAAGATATGCTACCTAGATCCTACAAAATGAGAAACGCGAGTTTTGATAGTAGCGCCTATCGCGGTTTGAAAACAAATATCATTGGCGATATTGTTCCTCAGGGCGATACTCTGCTATGGCTAGGAACTGGATCTGGTCTCGCGGTTTTACGAGACACTTCATCTATATATACTTTAGCCTCAAGTAAAGAAATCAGTGCTGGACAAGCATCAACATCTACACCTGAAGGTGCAGTTTCAGCGCTTGCTGTTAATGGAAATTCTTTGTTTGCTGCTTTTGCTAAAAGCGGTGAAAACATAACAATAGGCAATGGCCTCATTTATTCCTCAAATTCAACAGGCAACTCAACAAGTTGGACTTATTTTGATCAGCTAACTGATACTGAAGCCGATTCTTTATCTCCATTTGCTAAACGTTTTTTTAGAGGTCTTCCAATTACAGTTAAAGAAGCAAATGTAACATACGATGCTTCAATAAATGGTAATGATATATATATAACTAGTTGGGCGGGAGGATTAAGAAGATACAATACTATTACAAAAATCTGGCAAAGAATTCCTCTTCCACAAGATAGCGATCAGATTTTAAATACCTGTGACGAATCAAGCTATGTCACAACTACCAGTGGAAGTATTTTAAAAAACTTTTATCTTAATCCACGCGATCCAAATGATGGCGGGAATCATAATCATAAAGCATTTTCAGTAATTAGTTATGCGGATACAGTTTGGGTTGGCACAGCTAACGGTATTAACAGAGGGCTAGTGGGACCATATGGTTGCATTAACTGGACGCATTATACTCCTGCAGCTGATGGATTGACCGGAGGATTTGTTGTTGATTTAGCTGTTCAAAGATTTAAAGGTCATACTATAATCTGGGCTGCAACAGTTCTTGCGGAAACAGGAGAGTCCAATGGAGTTAGTTATTCAATCGATGGAGGAGATACATGGAACTCAACCCTGCTAAATGAAAGAGCATATAATATAACCGCATCAGATTCAATAGTTCTAGTTGCGACCAAGAAAGGTCTTTGGAAAACTATAATTGACGACCCATCTGACGTTGCGAAACCTTGGGCAAAATACAAATCAGCAAAACAGGTTTTAGAAATAGGGTCAACTGGTACATATAGAATAGATGAGCTTTTAAGTGATGAGGTCGTAGCTGTTTCTTATGACACAAGACCTTTTTATTCATCGGATGCAACGATATGGATTAGTTCTTGGGATGGTCTTGCTCGAGCAATGAATACATTTGGAGGCAACTGGCAAATATACCGCGCTGATTATGATCCCAAAAAAGCCTACGCTTATCCAAATCCCTTTTCTCCATATGAGCATAATCAACTACAGGGAAGCGGTTATGTTCATATTAATTTAAGTGTAAAAGTTTCGTTTGTCGTAAAGATGGATGTCTTCAACTTTGCAATGGAAAAAGTTCATACGAAGCAGTTTGACAGAAGAATAACTAGCACTGGTTCATTTAAATGGGACGGGAAAGATGATAGTGGAAGAATTGTAGATAATGGTGTCTATTTTATAAGGCTTGAGTACGATGAAAAAGTTGAATGGATAAAATTGATAGTGGTTAAATAATGAAAAAAATCACGATCAGTTTAGCCTTAATTTTATTTACAAATTTTTGTTTTGCGCAAAAACTAGGGTCTTATGCAGGTGGATTTCTGCGAATGGGAACATCAGCTAGAGCAGTTGCAATGGGCAGTTCATTTACCGCAGAGATTGACAAAAGTTTTGCAGCTTACTACAATCCAGCCACTCTAATTCATTTAAAAAAATCACATGCAGGATTTAGTAATCATTTTTTAATGCTAGATAGACAATTGATGACAGTAAATGTATCTATGCCCTTGCCACCTTCAGCAGCAATTGGAGTTTCATGGATTGGCGCTGGAGTAGATAATATTGATGGAAGAAGTATGTCTGGTGAGCATACTAAAAATCTCTCAACATCTGAAAATGCGTACATGCTTTCTTTTGCTCAAGCAATGCTTCCCTGGTTATCTGTAGGATTAAACGTGAAAGTACTTAGACATCAATTACCTGTAAACACAATGGATCTTACGGGCAAAGGAGTTGGGATGGATTTTGGAATTTTTATCAAAACGAAGTCAGGTGCAAATTATGGAATAATGGTACAAGATTTAAATTCAAGATATCAGTGGAAAACAGATAAAATTTTTGAAAGAGGAAAAGTATATATTGAACAATTTCCAACGCTTTATAGACTTGGTTCAACATTTAACTATAGCAATACCTACATAACAGCTGACGCAGGAGTTGTAATGAGTGGAAGCGATTTAGTGGGTTACTCTGCACGCTTTGGCGTTGAATATCAATATCTTGAACATTATTATTTACGAGGCGGTTTTGGAAACGGTCGTGTTGGCATTGGTCTTGGGTTAGATTGGTCACTATTTGAAGAAATGGATAGCAGGTTGGATTACGCCTTCACCTTAGAAGGTGCTGCTGGAATTTCACACGTATTTACGTATGCTTTCTCATTTTAAGACATTGATCTCAATTCTATTTCTTTCTCAAGGAATGAGTTCAGGGTTACAATTTTTATCAATACCATCTTCAGCAAATGACCTTATTATATTCCGCTCTGCATGGAGAAACCCCTCTTTTTTAAATATCTCAGAAAAGTCACCAGAACTATCTTTCGCTTATGGAAAATGGTTTGGTGAAACAGAGAATTTGTCTTTTGAATGGCAAGGAAAAATAAGGTCGCATAGCACAGGTATTGCTATGCGATATGTTGGAATTAACGATATTGAGTTGAGAGATAATAGGCCTTCTTCTGATCCTTTGGGTTATTATGGGGCTTATGGCGTTTCAAGTAAGCTAGCTACTAGCTTTTCAAGAGGTAATATAAATTATGGTTTTGCATTCCAAATGATATCGATGCAGATTTATCAAGATGAAAGTTCTGGTTTTGCCACCGACTTAGGAATATCGTGGCAACTTAGTGAGAAAATAAATATAGCTAGTTCGATTGTAAATTTTGGCAAAATGAATTCATTTAGAAATGAGAGACCTGTTTTGCCAACTAGATTCAATAATATTTTAACTTATAAACTAAATAGGGCTGATATTTTTGTTTCATATGAAAGCAATGAATTGATTGAAAAACCCATCTACTCCATTGGATCAGCATTTAAGATTGATAATATATTCTTTGGAGCAACTGCCATTATGAATGATGACTCTAGAATGATATCATCTGGTATTGGTATTAATCTTGGTTCTTATTCATTTTCTTATGGTTTTCAATATGGAAATCAAGATATTGGATTTCCACAAATTATTGATATATCTTTTAGATTGCCGTGATAAATAGCATAACAAAATACAAACGAATAATATGGGCATTATCTGTCACAATAGTTATTTTACTTTTGAGCAACTATTCTGCATTGAGAAAATTAGATTTAGCGATTCGCGCCCCAGTCGAAAAAATAGAACCCGCTGAAGAGCCTGCCCTTAAAGATAGCGTGATAAGCGTTGTTACAGAAACAGTAAATACTATCGTTCTTGTTATAGATGATTTTGGTTATAGAAATGACGCAATATCAGATGGATTTATTAATTTACCAGTTCCAATTACCTGCGCAGTGCTACCAGGTCACAGTCAAAGTTCTCGAATTGCAAAAAAAGTTGTAAATGCTGGTAAGGAAGTTATCATACATATGCCTATGCAATCCTCCGTGGCTTCTTCCGGGGAAGATGGATTTAAACTCAAGACAGGAATGACGAGCGAGGAAATTGAATGGAGATTGAGCGAGGCATTAAGCGACATACCTGAGGCTATTGGTATTAATAATCATCAAGGATCTAAAGCGACTTCTGATAAAAGAGTTATGGCGGTCGTCGCCTCTGTTTTAAAAAATAATAACAAATTCTTCCTCGATAGCAGAACATCGTCAAAAACAGTTGCAGAAAATACTATGCGTTCTGCTGGTGTGCCAACAGCTAGACGTCATATTTTTCTGGATAATGATCTAAACACTGAAAATATTTTAAGCCAACTTGATAAGCTCGTAGAGATTGCAGAAAAAAAAGGCCTAGCAATTGGAATTGGTCACGTTAAGAGAAATACACTGGAAGTTTTGCAGAAAAAAATTCCTGATTTGATTGATCGAGGTATTGAATTTAAATTTCTTTCTCAGGTGGTAGATTGAGATTGATTAAAATCTCTAAATCAATTTTTTTTTTGATTTTAATTGGTATTACACATGGTCAAGATACCTTAACGATCATGTCGTACAACGCCCTTCGTTTTAGCGAAAATAATGCTTCAAGAGCACAATACTTTGAAAAGGTAATTAACTATATCAAGCCTGATATAGTTGCATTTCAAGAGATAGAAGATCAAGGTGGAATAGATCTTCTCTTAAATGAGGTCTTTAATAAAAATTCGCAGGAATATTCTTCAGGTCCATTATCCAATTCAAGAGATATGGAAAATGGTGTTATTTATAGAAGCACCCTTCTGGACCTGGTTTCAAACAAGTCAATCTCAACAGATTTAAGAGATATAAGTGGGTTCAGATTTTCAATAAAAAATGCTGCTCAAGACGTAGTACCTTTCACAGTTTTTTCAGCTCATTTAAAAGCGAGCACTGGATCAAGTAATGAAAATCGAAGATGGGAAGAGGCTAAGCAACTGCAAAACTATATAAGTCAGCAAGATAAAGATTACCGATATATTTTAGCAGGAGATCTTAATCTTTATAGTCCAAATGAGCGAGCATATAAGCTATTGGTAGATAGCATGTCTGTTGATCTTGAAGATCCTATTGGAGATTGGGTCAGAGATGATAATTCAAATGTCTTAAAATACACGCAATCAACGCGCACAGATCAGATAGGGGATGGAGGTTCTACGGGAGGATTAGATGATAGATTTGATTTTATTTTATTCTCAGATCATTTTACAAAAACGGATCCCAATCTTAAGCTTCTTGAAAATTCTTACACTGTTATTGGAAATGATGGTAAGCATTTTAATCGCTCAATAATTGATGGAACTAATGATTCAGCTCCAGAAGAGATTATTCAGTCAATCTATTATGCATCTGATCACTATCCCGTAATATCTAAGATAGTTTATACATCAAAAACAACTACCAGTCCAATTGCTCATGCAGGTGAGGACCAAGTTGCTCAAATTGGCGAAACTATTATTTTAGATGCATCCAAAAGCTATGATCCAAACGGATCCATTATATCCTATGATTGGCTACAGCTATCTGGTCAAAATGTTTCCTTAACAAATCGAAATAGTATAAACGCAACCTTTGTCGTTCCTACGGTTGATATTTCAACTACCATATCGTTTAAGCTAACTGTGGTAGACAACGATGGAGAGATGGGATCAGATCAGGTAAATATAACTGTTCCAATAACTAGTGGTTTTACACCCTACCTTATTCAACTTGTATCGGATAAGGGTGTTGGTGATGATTGTTTTCCATCAAAGTTTGCCGGTCAAAAGCTTGAAGTAGAGGGGGTTGTTACTGCAATAAGACCAGATGATCAGTACCCTAATTTTTTTATTCAAGACCCTTCGAAACTAGAATGGGCTGGTATTTTTGTATACATTAATAGCGGTTATAATCCACCACCAGTTGGAAGCAATGTACTTCTAACTGCAGATGTTAAAGAGTATTATGGATTAACAGAGTTAGCAAATATATCCAATACAGTTATCCTGTCTTCAAATAATACAATTGAACCGGTGACTATTAACCCAGGAGCATTATCAGGGGGGTGCAATTTTGAAGGGGAGAAGTATGAAGGGATGTTGGTGTCTATAGATGATATTGTTGTTACGGGAGATCAAAACGACAAAGGTCAATTCTTTGTTTCAGATTCACTTGGTAACCAAATTATTGTAGATAGATATCTTTATGAGGGAGACTGGCCAAATCTAAAAAAAGGAACACTAATAAAAAATATTTCAGGAATTGCTCACTACGGTTTTAATGAATATAAGATTATGCCATTAGACAAAGATGGAATTACAGTTTCAGATTCAATGAATACGAATCCAAAATCTACCCAGCTTTTCATTTACCCTAATCCCTCAAAATCAGTTGTTAACTTTAAATTGAACTTTGGCTCGGATAACGTAGGCCTTGATAAAATTGAAATTATCAATGCTGCTGGATATTTAATAGCAAATCTTAATGTTGATTCGCAAGATGAAAAATTTACTTGGAATGGAAAAACTTTAAACGAAAAACTTGCACCATCAGGAGTCTATTTTGTTCGATTTAAATGGGCCTCAAATTATAAAACTCAAAAATTTGTTCTCTTAAGATGAAAATTTTTTACCAAAAGGAGTTAGTTTGACAAAAGTTACTGTTAGAGTAGTAGATTGTTATGTTTTTAATTTACTAGAAGATAATCCTGAGTTTTTAATTCTAAAGCGAAATAAAAATAAAATATATGAGCATCTTTGGCAGGGAGTTGCTGGTAAGATTGAAAAGGGTGAGCTTGCCTGGCAGGCTGCAATTAGAGAATTAAAAGAGGAAACCGGACTCGACCCGTTGAATATTTTTGTGGCAGATCACGTTAGTAGATTTTATGAAACCAACGGCGATAGAATTAATCTTGTCCCAGTTTTTGGTATAGAAGTTGATTCAAAAGATGTAATTTTATCTGAAGAGCATGTTGACTTTAAATGGGTTGATTATACTGAAGCCAAAAATACTTTAGTATGGAATGGACAAAAGACCGGATTAAAGATTGTTAATGCTATGATAAATAGTAACGATGATAGAATGCGGTGGTCCAAAGTGAATTTTAAATAATATTGGAGGTATTATGTTAAGCGTAGGAGATAAAGCACCTGGATTTACTCTTCCAAATCAAGACGGAGAGAATGTTTCGCTTGATGATTTTTCTGGAAAAAAAGTTGTACTGTGGTTTTTTACTAAAGCCAGTACATCCGGATGAACAACTGAAGGTCAGGGGTTCCGTGATGAACTCCAAAAGTTTAAAGAAAAAAATGTTGCTGTTATTGGGATGAGTGCTGATTCAGTGCAAAGACAAAAGAATTTTTGCGATAAGCAGAGTTTTGAGTACCCAATTCTATCTGATGAAAATAAAGATGTAATTAAGTCGTACGGTGCGTGGGGTGTAAAAAAGATGTATGGAAGAGAATACGAAGGTATTTATAGATCTACTTACATAATTGATGAGAACGGGAAAATTGAAAAAGTTTTTTCAAAAGTTACTACAAAAACACACGCAAAGGATGTATTGGCTGAACTATAAAATAGCTAATTATTTGACCTAGTTTGTTTTAATAGGTTGGTTTTGGTCAAGGAATAAACCTTGATTCATGCCTGCAAAGAATTTCTGAAAAAACTCTGGTTCGTGTACACCTCCAGTAGAAAGTATTTTCCCATCCTGCTCTACCTCTCCACTAGCACTTACGCGTACGTTGGTTTCATCATTGTTTAGCTCAGTTAAATTTATAGTAACTCTATAGCGGTAAATCATTGGTCCATCAGGCCCATCATCATTACCACCTCCAGTATATATAGTATTTCCACCTCTATCATCATCATCTCCATCAAAAATTGCGGCAGCAATAACTGCAATAACCGCAATAGCGCCAATTGTTAGGCATGCTTTTTCTGAATCAGTCATCCCCTCATTGGATTGTTCACTGGCAAGCTTCGCCTTTTTATTTTCTGTAGTTCTGCTTGCGGTGATTAAACCAACATCCGAATTTAGAACCTCAATTGTATAATCCATGTCCTGGAGGGAATTAATTGAAGCCTTTAATACAGTTTTTAGATCACCAGAAAAAGATCTGGTTTCCATAGCTCTTGCTACTGATGTTGGAGGTTTTTCAGTTCTTGGAGGAGTGCTGCAACCCGAAAGACCAACGACCAAATATCCAATTAAGAGATAATATAAAGATCTCGCATAGATCGTTTCAGGACGTATGAATCTTATTAGCATTTAGAATTCCAAACTTTGATAAGCATAATCTATTACGTTTTTATTATCATCAAATGTAATAATAACTGTAAGTGATCTATTAGATGTGCTTGATGATGCAGAACTTCTTCCACCCGCAAATACCCAACCAAATAAAGCACCAAATCCTACACCGGAACCGCTACTAGATTCAGCGTCTCTTGAAATTCTATCGTAGGTCCATGTTTCGTTTCCTTGCTTATCCTTGGAGATGATATTGGGAGCACCCAGCACTTTGGTTATCTCAGTTTGGTTTGCGCCTTTTGTTACGGTGGATTGAGCAAGGCCAAGAGTTAATTTCGATGGTGTTTCTTTAGGTGCATTACTGCATCCTGCGATAAGAAATAAGGTAACTAGTAAAAAATTATATTTTTTCATAATGATTATCCTTTCAATCTTTAAACTTAGATAAAATTAATTTTGTTCCGCTGATTTAACGTTACGGACCATGGAATCTATATCAAACTCCCAAGCGCCTTTATAAATATCAAAACCTTTCTTTGCTGATACACTCCAATTTTCCATTGCTCCGTAAAAACCAGCAAAAGGAGAAGCAATAACTAACAAAGCCCCTAATATTCCAGGACCCCCATTTGCAGTATTAGCACCGGAGTCTGTTAGCATAAGCAAGCCCCCTGCAGCCAAAGAAATTCCTCCATAAATTAGAAATCCTTCTATTGCCCTATTCTCTCTATCGGTTATGTATTCCACCTTTCGAATATTTGCAATTTCAAAAGCACCTGCATTTGTTTTGACAAAGTATTTTTGTGAACCGGAGTCCACCCCAATACCTTGATATTTAACTTCTTCAAGTATCCTAGTTGGTATTGCGCGAGACCCAAAAACAGGGTTGTAGAAATATAAGCTAATTTCAGAACCTTGATAGATCTCATTAATTTTTTCATTCTTTTTTATAATTAAATTTGTTGGAACTATTTCTAATGTATTTCCGGTTTCTGGATTTACTTTTCTAATTCCAGTGCTAGAAGCTAATTTTTTGTTTGATGAAAAAATAAGCATCCCATATTCATCTTCAATTTTATAGATACTATTTACATCAAACATAAACACATTATCATCGCTTTTATTTATGACAAAGTTTTTTGGAACCATATTCAAATTATATTTTTCTACTTTAAAGAGCACCTCTTGTTCTGCTCCTGTCTTTGGATCGTATGGATGCTCTTTTGTAATCTTTATTAACGCTCCTATTAGCATTTGACCATCGTTAAATATTATGGTATCAGATATAAGAGGAGATATTAGAAATAAAATAACAGTAAGGAATTTGGATAGAATTTTCATTCAATTATTATCCAATCATCTTTTCCGATTTGAATCAATTCAGGAAATTTTCGTACTGATTCACCATTGTCATCTATATAAACAAAAGAACTTACATAAGGTCTTTTTTCTGAAAAGACATAGCTCCCAATAAAACCGCTTATTATTGAGCCTGAGAACGCTGCTTGAAATATCTTCTCTGAATCACTTTCTTTGGGGCTGCTACTTGTAATATTGTAATATCCTAAACCTGCTCCTAAAACTCCAGATAGCGCAACTACTTTTACAGCATAGGGTACACCTTTTTTAAGTGGCTTGAAATACTCGATATTATCAAAGTTGTAAGAAAGAATTTCTGAACTACCATCTATGTTGCAATATATCTCCCTCTTTTTGTGGTCAACGTCAAAATATTTAATAATTTTTTCATCGTTTGTATCCGAGCTTTTAAGCGACATCAAAGCATTTGGTTTGATAGAGATAATAATGTCATCTTTTTCTATCCATAGCGGAGTTCTTTCTTCCTTGTCTTGCGAAAAGCTAAAACTAATTAACCCTACAATCCATAACGGCCTCAAAAGTTTAAATTTATTCAATACATGACTCATAGTTAGTTCGCAAATAACGTATCTTGAATTTGGTGGTCAATTGGTTTTGCAATAATTTCAATCTCATCATTCTCAATATCAACATACCATACCATGCATAGCATTATATATTCATTATTTTTTTTATGCTTCCATCTTCTAATGGTGCTAAATCTGGATTCTTTTAATCCTGTTGATCGCAGCAGGTTAGCTTGGTTTTGTTGAATTTTAAAAGCATCTTCTTTATGAATGAACCC
This sequence comes from uncultured Fidelibacterota bacterium, assembly GCA_913049685.1. Taxonomy (GTDB): domain Bacteria; phylum Fidelibacterota; class Marinisomatia; order Marinisomatales; family TCS55; genus TMED108. Next base: position 31,994 of record CAJWZD010000009.1, on the reverse strand, counting down.
TTCATCGTATTTATGATTTACGAGATCAGATTCCTTGTATCCTAGCAATCTGTGCCAATCTCCCCCAATCTCTGTTATCATTCCATCTGTAACTCGCCCCTTTAATACCAATGATTTTGAGTTAATTTTGGATATTAAATCATCATTGCCTTTTGATTTTGACATTTGAAGCTCAGCTTTCAGATTGGCAATTTGATTTTTTAGGGTAACATTTTCATTTATAAGATAATCAATAACCGTTTTTCTATCTTCAGATGTAGGTTCATGATGATCTGGCATTTCAGTTTGCTCAACCTCACTTCTTACTTTCAGCTGGTGTTTTGACGGCACTTCACCTTTTGTGAGCCATGTGCTAATCGCTTGAGGGGTAACCCCAAAATATTCAGCAACTTGATATTTGTGTCTTAATCCATTTTCCAACATTATGCGATTTATTAATTTTTGCGCTTTATTCATTAAAACAATCTAAATATAAATTTTTAATGAATCAATTTAATTAAAAATTAATAAAATTCATTATTAATGAATTATTGTTGCTATTTAATATATTTAATTTTAATATTGTTATTATATTTACTAAAATAACAAGGATCGCAAAATGAACAAACGTAGGCTTAATTATTTATTAGTTATTTTATTTTTAAGTTTTGCACTTCACGCTCAAGAGGAGACCATTCTATTTGGTCAGCAAAAGGCAATAAATAACCTATCGAGTGATGCTGGGCTATCAAATAACAATCTAGACAGTTATTTAAAAAAGCGTTATAATAGACCATTGTATCAATTAACCCAATCAGAAGGTGTTGAGATAATAAAAGGTTTTCAGGATGGTACTATATCCAAAAATTCAGTTTTAGAATATATTAATCCTCCACGGCAAGTTGTTGAAAATACTCAATCCACAAGCCAGCAAGGTTCAGCGCAAAGCAAGGACTTGATTGCTGCGAGTGTTTTAGAAGTTGGAATGAAAAAAAGATTTCATTTTAAAGATGGGTCAATAAGCGAAGGCGAAATTACTGGAGTGAACGACAACCTTGTTACTCTTTTAACCGAATCTGGAGAATTCAAAATTCCAAAAGATGAGTTTTTAGCAGAAACTGCAGAAATCACAAATAAAAAGGGTGAAAAATTTGTAGGTCATGTACTTAAAGAGACAAATGAAGAGTTTTCAATACGCACACAATATGGAGATGCTGTTATACACAAGAGAAATATTGATAAGATGAGCAGATACCATGGAGGCATTAGGGACCCTCAAACAGAAATGACTAAGCGTTTTTACATTGGAGAGGCAAACCTGCTTTCGGTTTTTCTTGATCCAACAGCAAATCTTCTAGCTCCAAACACATTTTATATAAGCGGAATGTCTTTGGGGTATGGATTGACAGATAGGTTCCAATTAACCACTAAATACGCATCTAATTTCAATGGTGATTTAAACTTATATCCTAGATTAAGGTTTAGACATAAAAAGTCAGCGGATAAAGAGAGCAGTATGTCTGTTGGGCTTGGCTTTCACCGTTCGTATCCTGTTAAATCCACAATTGGAAAGTATGCCCATGCTATTAAGGTTGATGGCAAGTCAGACACTACTATTAATCTAGTAAATCTTGAGATCGAAGATGTGATGAAAGACCCTAATATTGAGGAAAATCCTGTTTACGTTGAAGCTTATTTGGTTTACACATCACACAGAACTAACCCGACTGGCCGCGGAAAAGTAGGATGGACAGTTGGAGGTAAAGTTTCAAATGCTTTTCAAGATAATATACAAGGTTATCTTAAGTCAGGTTATACTTTTGATGATGAGAACTATAAAATACCCTACAGGCTATGGGCAAGTTTAGACTACGATCTAAGAAAAGACCTAAAGTTTGTTGCGTCAACTTGGATTGACAATGGCTACAGAAGTATGGATGCTGGAGATGCATTCCAAGACTATACTGGATCTGACGGTTCAACGCCATTATCAATTGACTCAATTAAAGGCAAAAAAAGCATGTTTGATTTTGATTTTGGATTGCTATACGCTCCAACTGATAATTTTAGAATTGGTGTACATTTTCAGCAGCCTTTCCTTGATTTCTATTGGGAGTTTTTTGAATTCTAGAAATAGAATGTTTTAGTAATGATAAAATTAGTCACTTTCATTTTTCTGTTTAGCTGTCTTGCGGGACAAGTGCAATACGATCCTAATACAGGTGAACCAATCGAAAGAAAAAAGTTTGACCCTAATACTGGCGAAGAGATCAAGCAAAAATTCGATCCAAATACCGGAAAACCTATTGAAAAAAAGACAGAAGGGATGATGGCAAAACTTGTCTTGGTTACGGGAGATATTGTCCAAGGAAAATTAATTAGTCAAGATCAAGAAAAAATCATTGTCGAATCAGAAATGCTAGGTATAGTTACGGTTGAAAGAATCAATATTAAATCTTTATCAATTGGTGGAGTACCAATGTCTGCTAGACGATCTGCTAGTGCACCGGTTATTAAGGAAAGCGCTTCAAAAGATAATAGATTCACATCCCAAAATATTGCTTCGAGAGCAAAGAGAGAGGCGGGTAATAAGAACAATGGATTAATTAACACGGTACTTGGTACAGGCGCTTGTCTTAATCCAATTCCATTTATCACTATCCCCCTAATGACTTTAGCCATTATGGGAGACGTGGGAGTATCTGCGCCTGAAAGCAAATTTTATAAAGATCTAGACCCTAGTTTAAAAAAACAATACAAAGAAATTTATATGAAAGAGATTAAAAGACTAAGAAGAGAACAATGCCTTGCTCCAGCTGGTACAGCTGCTTTAATGGTTGTTACTTTAATTATTATTTCGGGGGGATAATTCTTCATTTTTATTTTTTTATAATATCTATGTCAAACTGATTTTTCTTAATTTTAGACAAATAAATGTTTAAAATAATCTTATTCTTATCCTATTTAGCGATTTCTGATGAGATTCAATTTGGTGAAATCTCATTTCAGGTTGTGGAAAAAGGAAAATCTAATAGGCATTACATTTGGCTTCATGGCGATGAAAAAACGGCAAAAATGGCTCTTAATGATCATATGCATCGAAATGAGGGTAAAGCTTTTCTCATTCAAAGCGAGACAAGAGAGATCATAGTTGCAGATGGCCTAATAGATCCGAATAGAATTTTCTCATCTGAAGGTGCAAAAAAAAATCTCCACAAGTATAATCCGAACTGGACAAACAAAAAGAAGTCATCAGTTTTAAATGCTATGGATCAAGAAAGGGAAGATTTTTTAAATACGATATTTCCTTCAGATGGAGAACTTTTGATTGCACTCCATAATAATTTTAAAGGGTATAATGTATACCAGGAAGTTTCTAAAAGCGATACCGTATCAATTAAGAAAAATCAAAACCCTCGCGACTTTTATCTCTGTACAAACCGAAAAGATTTCGAGATACTTTCTAAGTCGCCTTATAATGTTGTGCTTCAGGAAAGTTACCCCGAAGATGATGATGGGTCTTTATCTTGGGCAGCATTAAAATGGGGCGTAAGATATATAAATATTGAAGTGCGACTCGGATGGCTTAGCATGCAGAAGAAAATGCTAAAATATGCCAATGAGAACTTACCTTAATCAGATTTTGTTTGAATGTAGAGCCTCCCTTTTTTAAATACTTTTTTATTCTCTTTTTTATTTAAATACCCCATCATCACAGAATGACCATTGATGGCGGTAGGTTTGTTGAGATCATTCACTTCAGTAAGATGGATCGGTTCTTTCCCAATGCTAATAAAACCACTATTCTCGTTGCATACATTTAGCTCATTAGGTAAAGAGTTTGAAATGGAATCCCAATTGTACTTGATGATATAATCCGCATCTTTTTCACCAAAAGATATATCGGCCTTATCTTTGCTAATTGGAGCTCCGCTGTAAAGCGGAAGTACAACTTTTAGAATCACCCATGGCATTGAATTTGCTTCTATTTTAATATCAAAAAATTGATCTTCGTAAAGATCTATCGCATGCTGTATACCATTTGTATTAACCAAAATATTGTAGTGGCTCAATCTAATTCCACGTCCATCTGTCCAAAAAACTACAGCCTCATCTTCTAGAAACGCCTTAACCTTGGGAATGAATTCATCTGACTGTTCTTTAATTTTTTCTAAAAATTGCATTTCCTGTGAGATGATTAAGCTTGGTTTCGAAGCTTTAATTGCACGAGAATAATCATGATCACTCGTAAAGACCAGAGATGACCCAAGTGTCCACGCACCAAGCATAGCAATTTCAGATTCAGGAAATGGAAGCGCTTGAATCATTACTCTTTCTTTTGGTTTTACGCCAAGTGACAAGAAGAGGTTTGCAGATTGCTGCGCCATCCTATATATTTTATCTGAACTTAATTCATAATCTGCATAGACCATCTTTTTACCGTATTTTATATTTTGACCTTCGATCAAAGCTCTTAAGTTGGGATAGGGGACCATGTATTCAATTGGTTCAACATTGCCAATGCATTGTGCCTTATAGATTAGTTTTTTTAAATCGGACATTAGAATAATGATAATAATACGATTTCAATAAGAAATCCTGTAAATTTATCTTCTGATTAATAATTTAATTTACTTTTGAAAAGAGCAATTATTACAAAAACATTTTATTTTCTAAGTAGTCTGGGTATTGGTTTAGCTATTTATTCTTGCGCAGCTATTGCTCCACCAAGCGGAGGACCGGATGATGAAACTGCTCCAAAGTTCATAGGTTCTATACCAGAATCGGGAAGCACTGAATTCATGGGAGGAAAGGTTATATTACAATTTTCTGAGTACATAGATAAGAAATCCATTGATAGAGCGATCTCTATTTCACCGGAACCACAAACTCCTGTTGATGTAATTTATAAGGATGATGAAATTCATCTTTTCTTTCCAGAAGAGCTGCTATTAAATCAAACTTACATTATTTCCATCAATCGCACTTTAACCGATGAAAGGAATGTCGCTTTAGATAAATCAATTCAAATTGCATTTAGTACTGGTAGCACTATTGAAAATGGGAAAATAATGGGTAGGGTCTTTGGTGAAGAAAAATATGCCGTTCATTTATGGAAATTAAATGGCGACATAATAGATACATTATTTTTTTCCAAACCATTATACGTATCTGAAGCAGATGACAAAGGCTTCTTTCAATTTAATTATTTATCAAATGGGGAATATGGTGCCTTGGCTGTAGACCGCAGTGCAGCAGGACTACCTCTCAATAGAGAGAGGATAGCTTATGGTCTTGGACCTCAACTCGTCTACAATCTTTCTTCAAATGAAGTAATAAAGAATATTTCATTCATGATTCATCGCGAAACTCCAAAAATAAAACTCACTCATGTTGATTGGAAAGGGCCACGATGGGGCTGGATGCATTTCAATCAATCATTGAACGATATATCTTTTGAGGGAGTAAAAATCATTGATTCAGATTCTTCTGAATTAATACCAAACTATTATCAGGACTCTAGCGAAAAGTCAAGATTTTTACTTACCTTAAACGACACACTGAATGAAGGTAAAGTAAATTTGAATATTAAAAAAATTGTTCCTAATTCTGGTCCGTCAACTTCTAATTCAGCAATAAGTTTTCGAGTTTCAAACGATCCAGATTCATCGCATCTTTATCTACTAAAACCTCCTTTGACCTCAATTATTAATAAAGACAATAAAGGCGGCCCTTTACTGTCTGTAGTTTTTTCAAAACCGATAGAGTCTTTTTCAGATTCTGCATTTCAGATAATTTCAGATTCAGACACTACATTAGCAAGCATGACTAAAGTCAATCCTATGGAATTCACTTTTCTACCTAAAAAAGGATGGAAAGAGAAAAAAACCTACCGTTTGTTGTTATTCTCAAAATACTTACTCCCAATTGAGGGCAAATCTTTTCCTGATCCCATTAAAAGTATTGATGTGATTTCAAAAAAGAAGATTGGGTATGGAACACTGTTAGGATCATTGGTGGGAGCACAAAAACCTTCCATCATCCGGCTTAAATTAATTTCTAAAGTCCCAGAGTACTTTGTTTCTGATGTAGATTCTAATGATGAATTCTATGTAAATGAATTACCTGAAGGAAGATATGAGCTAATGGTTATCAACGATTCAAATAAAGATAGAATCTTTAATTACGGCACCATAATGCCATTAAAAAAAAGCGAGTGGTTTTACATATCTTCTGATACTTTTGAAGTTAGGGCAAACTGGGAAATAGATATTGGAAAAATTGAAATTGAAAAGTGAGAATTAAATGTTCGCGGTGATAATAGCTGGTGGAAGAGGTACCAGGTTTTGGCCTGCTAGTCGAAAAAATCAGCCCAAACAACTACTAAATATTATAGGTGAAAATTCAATGCTGCAGATGACTGTTGATCGTCTCAGAAAAACGAAAAATGTTGAAGATATATTTATTATTTCTGGAAAACATTTAGAGGCCAAAATAAAAAAAACGATTTCAGGCGTAGATCCTAAAAATATAATTATTGAGCCAAGTGCAAAAAATACTGCCCCAGCTATAGGTCTCGCTGCATTATACATTAAACAAAAGCGCTCAGACGCAGTCATGGGAGTTTTCCCTGCTGATCATTTAATTGTTGGTGCTCAAAAGTTTTCTAAATCAGTGAGGTCAGCAATTCAAATTGCTACAAAAAAACAAACATTGGTTACGATAGGAATTAAACCTCATTATCCTGCGACTGGCTACGGCTATATTCAGTTTAACAAAAAAAGTACTTACGAACACCTGAATGCATTTCCTGTTAAAACTTTTGCGGAAAAACCCCATAAAAAGCTTGCAGCACGTTTTTTAAAAAGCGGAGATTTTTTATGGAACGGTGGAATGTTCATTTGGAGAATTGACTCTTTTTTTAATGAAATAAGTTCACACATGCTTGAGCTAGATTCCCAATTAGGGAAAATTGAAAAACGCATTATAGATAAGAAAGATTTTTCTCGATTATGGAGTAGGATTGAATCCGAATCTATAGATTATGGATTATTAGAAAAGACCAAAAATATTCATGTTGTTAAAGCAGAATTTGACTGGAATGATTTGGGTTCCTGGAATTCTGTTTTTGAATTCGCTCCAAAAAATAAAGACAATAATGCAATACGCGGTCAAGGCGTTGTTATTGATGGAAACAATAATTTCATTGAATCGCAAAATCAATTTACAGCTATTATTGGTCAAAGTGATTTAGTTGTTGTTAGCACTAATGATGCCACTCTTGTCATTCCAAGATCGCGCGTTGAAGAAGTGAAGAGAGTAGTAGAGTTTCTTGAGAAATCAAAAAATAAAAAGCTTTTATAATCCCATGGTAAAAACCAAACCAGATAAACTGCTTTCATTGTTTGAAGACCTTGCAGAAAAGATGAATATAAATATTGTTCAAGGCAAAGGAGACTTTCAGGGTGGAATGTGTTCTGTTAATAGTGAATCTTATATTGTTTTAAATAAGTTAAAGCCAATTGATCAAAGACTCGGTGTCTTAGTCAAAGAATTTTCTAAACTAAATTTAAAAAATATTTTTATTCAACCAGTCTTGAGAGAGTACATTTCAAGTAATCAGGAAGAATTGTTGTAGATGAATTTATATTTTAATCTTGGATCAAGTATAGCAAAAACTAGTGGCAGAGCAATTTCTAAGGATATTTATTTTCATATTGTCTCTAGTTTGGAAGACGATACAAATTTCATGCTAATGGTCAACCAAAGTAAGATGATTACGAATGGCCATCATGACACTTATGATAATTTAAAATCTCATTTCAATAGGTTAAAATAGTATGGATTTTTTTAGAGTTTGGTTGCCCTTCATATATTTGTATGGAGTTGGTGGTATAATATTCACTGTAGGATTAATTCTTATTCTACGTACCAAAGCCCTTAGGCCAAGTTATGAACGTCACAGAAAATGGCTTTGGGTTCTATTTTATGGATTCTTTTTCTGGGCTGGTTTGCATGCCACTTTCATTTTTTTAGCGCTAGGAAGTCGATAATGGATTTAGCGATTGGAACATCTCTAGACAGAATAATTATCATAGGTTATTTTGCTTTGGTTATGGGTTTTGGTGCTTACTTTGGACGTTATAGTAAGACTACTACAGACTACTTTTTTGGTGGCAGAAGATTTGCTTGGTGGTTAATAGCAATATCAATTGTAGCAACTGGAGTTGGATCGCACAGTTTTCTAAAATACTCTACCAAAGCATACCAGTATGGCCTTTCATCAACAATGACCTATATGAATGATTGGTTTTTTGTTCCACTATTTATGTTTGGATGGCTTCCTATTATATACTACATGAGAATAAGATCCATTCCAGAATACTTTGAAAGAAGGTTTAGTGCAAATGCTCGATATTTAGCAACCTTTATGACATTAATTTTTATGATTGGATACATTGCGATTCAATTTCTAACACTTGCTACAGCTCTTTACAGAATATTTGGAATTCCTCTAATGATGACTGTGGTAATCATTGCGATAGCTACAACGATATACATGCATTTCGGTGGGCAAACGTCTGTTATTTTCACTGATCTAATACAGGGTTTTATATTAATATTTGCAGGACTTCTACTTTTTTATTTGGGAATCCAATTCTTAGGGGTCAATACTCCGTTTTCTGGCTTACAGGCTTTTTGGATGAACCTATCACCCGAACAAAAGCTTCCATTGGCTCATTTTAATAAACCGCCCGATTTCAATTTCGTAGGAATTTTCTGGCAAGATGGCATAGCTGGATCCGTTGGTTTTTTGTTTTTAAATCAAGGCTTAATAATGCGTTTCATGGCCGCTCGAAGTGTAAACGATGGCCGTAAAGCTGTAGCATTCAATGCCTTAGTCATATTGCCAATATCCGCTATTGTGGTTTCAAATGCAGGTTGGATTGGAAGAGCGATAGCTAATGCGGTTCCTGGAACGTTGCCAGTAGATATGGCGTCGAATGATGTATTCGTAGCAGTAACAAACGTTATATCCTCTCCAGGAGTTTTTGGTTTTATAATAGCTGCTTTATGCGCTGCATTGATGTCTACTTCAGATACTTTAGTGAACGCTTCATCTGCAATTATTGTAAATGATATTTATAAGCCTTTATCAAAAAAGAAGCGTAGCGATAAGGAACAGCTTGAATTCGCTAGATGGACATCTTTAGGAGTCAAGGTAATTGCGGTTATTATGGTACCTTTTTTTAATACGTTTGATTCAATTTATGAGGCAAATGGATGGTTTCATTCAACCTTTACACCTCCTCTTGCAGTAGGGGTTTTTTTAGGTATTTTTTGGAAAAGATTTACGACAGCTGGAATCATTGCAACATTTGTTGGAGGTGCCTTTTTAATGGTGCTTGGACAATTTTATCCGCAATTAATTTCTCCATTTGCTCACGGAATTGAATTAAGACCGGACCGTGGATATTCTTACATTGGAGCGTTGTACAATATTATAGTTTGTGCTGGTGTTGGTATAATTGTTTCTTTATTTACAAAACCCGAATCGGATAAAAAGCTTAAAGGGTTAACTATCTTTGACGCTGCAAAACTTAAAGGAATATATAAAGGCTCCGCGCCGAACGAAGCAATCGGTGAAAAAATCATAGTTGATTGGAAAACAAATAAGGATGATCAAGATGGTATTCGATTCTCAAAAAATGATATGGATAGAATGAAAGCTAATCCTGGTGATTTAGTGTACATTCAAGACGCTCGCTGGTGGCTAGGAGGTCTAAAGTCTGCCCACTCTATATTTGCTTTACCGCATAATGAAGATGGTGTCGTTTATTTAAATTCTTCTGAGTTAGACCACGGACAATTTCTTAGTGGGATGCAAATAAAAGCCGAAAAAGAAATGTAATTATATTGGCGTCTCGAAAATAAATATTATAAATTTGCTGTCGCTATAGCGATGAAATTGCAGTCCGGAGTAGCTCAGTTGGTAGAGCGAGTGGCTGTTAACCACCAGGTCGGGGGTTCGAGTCCCTCCTCCGGAGCGTTAAAAAAGGTTGTGTATATATTGCACAACCTTTTTTTAACCAATTGACTTAGTGATTATTACGTCAATATATTTAATGTTTTATAATTCGAGAATAATATGACAAACAGAGAAAAAGAAAGACGGTCCGGTGAACGCCGTGTTGCTGACCGAAGACAACAAATAGTATCAGTTGAAAATGATCGCCGATCTCTAGGTGATCGTAGAGACACATCCGATCGAAGAATGGGGCCTGAAAGACGCACTAATTAATTCAATGCTTCCCTTATTTAAAAAAGTTACTTCATCATTTTTAATAGTTTGGCTGTCTGCTTTTACTACATTATCCGTTTTACATGTTGGCCACTCTCATGATCTGTTACCTGTTGAGCAAAACATGTGCGCTCAAGACTGTAATGACTCCTTACATCGTTCAGCTGGAGATTCGTGTGATTGGTTCACCGCACAAAGGCTTGTTGCTTATAGCGGATCTCTTTTAGCTGATTCACCATCTTCACTTTTAGTTTTCATTTATAAAGTACCAAACACATTTGAGATATTTTACTCATCCCCAGTGCACGTAATTTTTTCTACACGTGCCCCACCCGCACTTTATTCTTAGCATAACATATCAGCAGTTGTTAGCTGTATAAAAAACAAACTTTAATAACACAATAAAACATATGGAGTTTTTATGTCAATCAATGATATAAGTATATCACGAAGATACCTATTTTCACTAATTTCAGTGTTCATATTACTATTTGCAGTTGCATGTGAGGACGAAAATGAAGAAGATCCAGATCATACTGATGCAGACGGATTTGTGCTCGAAACGGAAGATGGTGTACAAGCCTATAAAGAGCTTAAAGGTGTAGTAACTGGTTCTGTTTCACTTGCAGTTGGTGATACTTTGCATTTTATGGTTCATTTCCTCGATCATGATGGTAATGAGATTGAGCACGACGATGATGACCACGGTGACGACGAAGATGGCGTTAGAGTATCAGGTGCAAATGCTTCAGTAGCTGTTGTTGAAATGATTGAAGAAGAACACGACGGCCACGAAGAAAAATTGTTACAGGTCGTAGGTGTTGCAAAAGGATCAACAAGCTTTAAGCTTGAGGTAATGCATGGTGGTCACGCAGACTATACTTCAACCAACAACGTACCAGTCACAGTTAACTAAAATAAATAATTACTATAATTTATAGATATGTAATTACTTCGCTTTCGGTTTTGAGCATTATCAATGCTCAAAACCGAAAGATTACAGGATACGTTTTAAATAATCAAACGAATTCTCCCATTGAAAACGTCAATATTTTTATTACTAATGAAGAAATTGGAACCTCATCAGAATCAGATGGATATTTTAGCATTGAGAGAATCCCGGACAGTGATTTTAAATTATCGTTTAGCATTATAGGTTTTCAGGATACTTCTGTTTTTATAACCAGTAACGATAACCAGATAAACATTGGAAAATTTTACCTAGAATTAAGTGTTCTTGATTTCGAAGAAATAAATGTAGCTGCCCATCCAGAATTAGGCTATACTGAATCTTTATCCAACATATCTCTTTCCGGATCTGAGATTCAAGAAAAAATGAAAAGCACTTTAGCTGCATCACTTTCAAATGCAACAGGTATTGCAATAACCTCAATGGGACAAGCAACAGCCCGCCCTATACTTAGAGGCTATGGTGGTGATCGTTTTTTGCTAACTGATGGAGGTTTAGAATTAGGAGATTTGTCTCAAACATCAGGTGATCATGCTGTAAGTATGGATATGTCTTCAGCGCAGAGTGTAAATATCATACGAGGGGCAAAAGCTTTACTTTATGGCACAAACACAATTGCTGGCGTAATCGATATTAAAAAAAATTCACTGCCTGAACTACAATTTACGCGACAACATTTTCATGGTGTTTTAGGAGGTGTAAGCGGAGATAATAGCTCTTTTGTAAATACAGTGTATCATTATCCTTTTAAAAATAATCAGATTACAGTTTCAGCTTTACTGAGGAACACTGGAGAGCAGATTACCCCTAAAGGGACCTTGAAAAATACCTCAAGTATCAACAGTGGTTTTTTTGCAGGAATTGCTAATTACCATGAAGATGCTAGAACGTCTATATCTGTAGAATCGTTGACAATGGATTATGGAATACCAGGAAGCCCAGAAGGACACATCAATGGTGTAGATATTGAAATGGAAAAAATCACTCAAAAGTTTGAGCACCATAGAGATATAGCTTTTTTACCTAATTTTAAAACGTTTGATATCGAGCAGCGATTTGTCAAATACGAACACCAAGAGTATGAAACTAAAAAAACATTTGCAGCTGTCGATCTTGGACAGCAAATACTATACCTTCAAGGAAAGTTAACTGGAGAGGATAGAGCATTAGGCTCACTTATCCAATATAGAAAATTCATTGCAGGAGGTTTTTATTGGACACCTGACACGGATGAGATAAATATCTCGATTTTTGGATTTAGAGAAAAAGAATTTAATTTTATAACAGTGCAAGCTTCTAGCAGACTTGAGTTTTTAACAATTAAGCCTGAAACAACAACTCTGTCCTCAGTAAATATTGATCAGGATCAAATTAAAGAACGAAACTTTTATTATGGCTCATATGCACTTAGTTTCTTTAAAAATTGGCAGAATTGGAAAATGTCATCCAGTCTTATGTTGTTACAGCGCGCACCTGGAATTGAAGATATGTTTTCGGATGGACCCCACCTGGGAAGCTATTCCTATGAAATTGGAGAACCAACTCTAGATTTAGAGCTCACACAAGGCATGGAAATGTCTATCGGCTATGAAAAAAACAAATTTAAATCCACACTAACTTCGTATAGTAATTACAGTCCAAACTTCCATTTATCTTCAAAAATAGGAGATGGTTATGTACCAGGGTCAGATTGGATCGAGTGGGGAAGTGGATCTAGTGGATGGCTCTATAAATATAAAATGAGAGGTTTGAAGGCTCGTATATATGGAGTTGAATTTGATGTTAGCTATAAAGCTGATTTTGCAACCATAAGTGCGGATTATTCATCGGTATTTGGTAATAATATTAGTAAAGATATACCATTACCCTATATCCCTCCATCGAAGACAAGAATAAAGTTGACATACAATAAAATGAAAAACTTTACTCCAACTATACAAATTATCAAAGCTTCATCGCAGAGCAGATTAGGTGAGTTTGAGCAGCCAACAGACGGTTATACACTCGTTGATTTATATGGAAGCTATAATCTTAATCTAGGCAATGGTTCGCATAAAATTATTTTCCAATTTGATAATATCTATGATGAAGTTCACTATAATCATCTATCTAAGATAAAATTAATTATGCCTGAAATGGGTAGGAGTATTAGTATTCAATATAGATTCTTATTTTAGATCTATATTCCGAAATAAAATCCTTCAATTTTTTATCCTAATATTGAATTAAGAAATTTAAATCAGCAAAATATTAATACTGCTCTACATTAAGTCTAGTGTATTTAATTAGATAATTAAATTGGTATATTTATATATGAAAAAAACACTATTAATTATCATTTATTGTATTTCAATGCAATTGATGGCTCAAGGAAACAAAGATTCAGCATCAGGTATTTTTATGGATAAAGTAGAAAAATCAAAAAAAGAGTGGCAAACTTGTTTGACTCCAGCAGAGTATAGAATTCTTCGTGAAAAGGGAACCGAGCGCGCATTCACAGGTGAATATTATAATCATAAGGAGAAAGGGGTATATGTTTGCGCTGGTTGCGACAATCAGTTATTTAGCTCAGAAACTAAATACGACTCTGGTTCAGGTTGGCCAGCTTTTTATGATGCTCTTGATAAAACAAAAGTTAATACCAAAACTGATTTGAGTTTTGGAATGAGGCGTATTGAAGTTACTTGTGCTAAATGCGACTCTCATTTAGGCCATGTCTTTGAAGACGGTCCTAAGCCTACTGGCTTAAGATATTGCATAAATTCATTAGCATTAGATTTTGTTTCAAAAAAATAGATCACAACTGTTTAATTAAAATAGAAAGAGGGGAACATGAATATTAACAAAGCTATTATAGGATTAGTTGCATTTTTATTTATATCGTGCGAAAATTCTAATAGCAATCCGTTAGTTGGGACATGGGAGCTTGAAAGCGCTTCATGGAATGGGGAAAATATGGAAATCTTTGAACCAAGAATGGTAAAAGTTTTCACAGACAAATATGTAATATTTAATTACTATGAATCTAATCTTGTTGAAAATGATACCTTGCTTGCAGCGGCCTTTGGTGAGTACACTTTCAACAATGGAACACTAAAAGAAATTATCAAAAATCATACTAGAGCTGAAAACATCGGAAACGAATATGATATAGGTATTGAAATGGGTTCAGAAGGAAAAATATATACTCAAACTGTAAAGTTTAATGATGAATTCACTTTAGTCGAGACATGGAAACGCATTGAATAATTAATTTTTAGGATCATTGTGGAACTTTTTTATTTTACTATAGGTTGGGTCATTTCCCTTGGAGGGTTTTATGTAATTCATAAGCTCCTCAAAAAAGCTGAGAAATGAAAAAATCAAAAAACTTTCTCAGCCCCATTCAATGAAAAAAATACTTATTTATAGTACAAATTGGTGCAGGTATTGTGATTTAGCGAAGATGTTTTTTGATAAAAAAGGGTGGAGCTATAAAGAGATTAACATAGAAGAGCTTGGTTGGGATAGATCAAAATTGCTCGAGGTTGGTAAAGCTACAACTGTACCTCAGATTGTTATCGATGACGAGCCAATCGGAGGTTATGACGATCTAATTAAGCTCTATTCATAAAGTTTTAAATGAGCTCTTTTTTAAAACACGTCTACCCTCAAGGCATCTATCAAACACTCTATGAATTTTATAATAGTTTTGGGTCTGAAATGGGCACAGAAAATACATCCCCCTGGACTCAAGGCAGTCCTTTAGTTACACAAATACCAGGCGGTCCTAAGCCAATTGGATCTATCAATGTGAAATCAGGAGATTTATCATATCCAAAATCTTGGGGCAATCCTAATCTTAGGAGGAAAATAGCAGATTACTACAATCACTATTATGGTTCGAATATTACAATGGAAAATGTTATGGTTTTTGCAGGTGGCCGTCCCGGTCTGCTTGCAGTTTTAATGTTTTTATCGAAAGATGTCAAAGTTAGAGTTTCCTCTACAGAATATACTCCCTATTATGACATTCTAGAGTTTCTTAAAATAAAATATTCTCTTGTGGACTGCAGTGAAAAAAATTCATTTAGGCCTAGCATTAATGACCTTGTTGGCAATAAAACAAATCAAAGACAGCTTATTTTTTTAAGCAATCCATCAAATCCAACTGGTATAACAAAAAAAGGAGACACTTTAAAAGAGCTTGTAGAGAAATCATCATTTAAAAATAGTGGACTGCTTATTGATGAAGCATATGAAATCATTAACAATCCGCCCGTAAGTGCAATGAGCTATATAAAGAGCATTAATGACTCTAACCTATTTGTTTGTGGCGCGGCAACAAAAGGCCTTCAGGCTCCAGGCATTCGAGTTGGTTGGATTGTTGCCTCAAAAGAAAATATTGAAATCCTTGGAAATTTCTCTTCTTTCGGAATAGGCGGTGTTTCGAAATTATCTCAAATTTATACAGAAAATTTGCTTGAAAGAGGTCGTACAGATTTAGCTCACAGTGCCATTCCAAAATTTTATGATGAACAGAGATTAATGTACGCTGATGCATTTAACAATATAGGTTTAGACCTTTTTTCAGGATCTGGGGGTTTTTATCATTGGTGTAAACTAAAAAATAACAAAACAGCGGAAGATCTTAATAGAGAATTATTTAAGAGTGGGGCTGCTATTTTAAAGGGGAATGATTGCGATATGAAAAGAGAAGGTGATGAATCGTCTTTGAGAAATTTCTTTAGATTCTCTTTTGGATCTCTCGATCCTAATTCTTTCAAAAGTAATATAGAAATTCTCATTAAAGCTTTAGCGGCTATTAACCAATAAAATTATATTTTAGTTCAAATTTCAAAATTAAATTAATTAGTACAAATTATTACAATGATGGAAAACCAGAATAATAGATTTTCAAGCAGATTTACATTTTTATTAAGCGCTTTAGGAATTGCAGTTGGCACTGGCAATATATGGCGCTTTCCAAGGATAGTAGCTTCAAATGCAGGAGACGATGGAGCCGGAGCCTTTCTTGTTGCATGGATCACTTTCCTTTTTTTGTGGAGCATACCTTTGATAATCGTTGAATACATTATGGGTCGTCAATCGCGGATGGGTACTGTAGGCGCTTTTTCTAATTTTATGGGAAAACCGTTTGCTTTCCTTGGGGGATTTGTTGGCGTTGTGTCTACTGCAATCGCATTCTTTTATTCAGTCATTGTAGGATGGAATATTTATTACTTTGGTGCAATAATTTTTACAGACCTTCCTCAAAATAATGATACGTCATGGGCATTATGGTCTTCATTTCAAAATAGTTCGCTCCCAATAATATTTCACGCGATCGCAATGACTGTAGGAGGATTAGCAATATTTAAGGGTGTATCATCAATAGAAAAAGTAAATAAAATATTAATTCCTATTCTGCTTGGTATTGTGCTTTTATCAGTTTTTCGAGCGGTTAGTCTACCTGGGTCATTAGATGGGATTGCGTACCTTTTCACCCCGGACTGGTCTCAATTAAGGCGGCCTGGTATATGGGTGGATGCTTTAGCGCAAAATGCTTTCGATACAGGCGCTGGATTTGGATTATTTTTAACATATGCTATTTATATTCGAAAAAAGTATGGTATTGTTAAAAATGCATTTACTACAGCTATTGGAAATAATCTTGTATCGTTGATAGCTGCGATAATGATCTTTAGTACCGTATTTTCAATTTTAGGCAATGAAATGGGGATGCAAAAATCTGAAATTTTAGATGTAATGAAGACATCCGGTCCAGCAGCAACAGGCTTGACATTTATTTGGATGCCGCAGCTATTTGCAAAAATGGCTTTTGGCAAACCTTTGGCTATTTTATTTTTTCTCGGTTTAAGTTTTGCTGGCTTTTCATCATTAATCTCAATGCTAGAGTTAGCAGTTAGAAACTTGATCGATTTTGGTGTTCAGCGCTCATCAGCTGTTTTATGGATAGTATTCTCGTCATTTTTACTTGGTATTCCTTCCGCGATAAGTCTAGAGATTTTAGGGAACCAAGACTTTGTATGGAGTGTAGGGCTCATCATTTCTGGAATTTTAATGGCTATCGCAGCCATAAAGTATGGAATAGATAAAATGATGAATGAAATAAGCATTGAAAGTGAGGACGATTGGCCTTTTCCAAGATGGTGGCCACTCGTTGTTAGGTTCATAGCCCCATTAGTTGGCTTTACATTAGTTGCATGGTGGATGATCGAAAGCCCAAGTTTTTTTGTTACCTGCGTTATTCAATGGGGAACTGTTTTAACTTTCTTTTATATAATGAATAGCTACTTAACTAAAAAACTTTCGAATAAACCATCCTCAAAATAGCTAAAGGGGATATAAGCTATTATCAATTTCATAAATAACGTTAATTGTTTATCAATGTTTAATTTTAAAAAATAAAATAAAAAGTAATTTTTTTACTCCCAAAAGAGTTTTATGAAAAAAAATATCATTGTAATTGGTTCCGGTTTAGCCGGGATGGCGTCAGCAGCCTATTTGGCTAAAGAGGGACATAGAGTTAAAGTAGTAGAGAAAAATAGCACCTATGGTGGAAGATTACAAACATACAAAGAAAAAGGCTTTACTTTTGATTTGGGTCCCAGTTGGTATTGGATGCCTGATTTATTTGAATCTTTTTTTTCTGACTTTGATCGAAAAGCCAGCGACTATTATACCTTAACCAGGTTAGATCCAGGATACAGGGTGTATTTTGAGGATAAGGAATTTTTTGATGTTCCTGAAAACTATAAAAAACTTAAAAAAAATCTTGAAAAAATTGAACCCGGATCCTCTGATGCTTTAGATGAATTTTTAAGTGATGGAAAAATAAAATACGAAATTGCTGTAAAAAAATTTATATACAAACCTAGTCTCTCGCCATTCGAATATATACGTTTAGACTTAATTAAGCATCTAGGTAGGCTTGCAATCTTTAAACCGATAAGTAAGCATATCAGAGAGTTCTTCACGGATAAAAGGATTATACAAATGCTTGAATTCCCAGGTCTGCTTTTAGGCGCCAAGCCTTCAAAGACTCCAGCGCTTTATAGCTTGATGAATTATGCAGATATAAAGCTTGGCACATGGTATCCAAGCGGAGGAATACGTTCTGTTGCTACTGCTGTGCAAAGTGTTGCAGTAGAGCAAGGGGTAGAGTTTGTTTACGATGAGCCGATAAAAAAAATACATAAAAAAGACAGATCGGTGTTTGAAGTTATATCAAAAAATAGATCTTATGAGGCCGACATCGTAATTGCAAACGCTGATTATGAGCATGTTGAAACTAATCTGTTAGATAAAAAGTATCGTAATTATTCAAAAGCATATTGGAATAAAAGAACTATGTCTCCTAGCGCTCTTCTCTTCTACATAGGAATAAATAAAAAAATTAATATTCCGCATCATTGCTTATTTTTTGATACAAACTTTAATTCCCATGTCAAGGATATATACGATGATCCAAAATGGCCTGATAATCCATTATTTTATGTATCGTGTACATCAAAAACAGATTTAGATGTTGCGCCATCAGGAAGTGAAGCGCTCTTCGTTTTGATTCCGGTTGCACCTGATTTGACTGATGAACCTGCGCTCAGGAATTCATATTTAGATCAAGTGTTGGATAGAATCGAGCAAAAAACTGGAGAAAGCATTAGAAGCAATGTTGTTTTGACCAGGTCCTATGCTCATAAAGAATTTATTTCTGATTTCAACTCATTCAAAGGCAATGCATATGGATTAGCTAATACATTATTTCAGACTGCTTTTTTAAAACCTAAAATTAAAAATAGCAGACTCTCAAATCTTTATTATACAGGACAATTAACTGTGCCGGGACCAGGAATGCCCCCCGCATTGGTTTCTGGTAAAATAGTTGCTAAGCAGGTTATGAAGGATAATTCATGACCAATATAGAGCGCTATTTAAAAGCAAGCTTTAAATCCTCAAAATCTGTAACAAAAGAATTTAGCACCTCCTTTTCATTAGGCATTAAATGCCTTGGAAAAGATATAAGAGATTCAATCTATAGTGTCTACGGATTTGTTAGAGTTGCAGATGAAATTGTTGATACTTTTTTTGATTCAAATCAAGAAATTTTATTAGATGAATTTGAAGCCGCAACTTATTCTGCAATAGAAGAGGGGTTTAGCACAAACGTAATTTTACATTCATTTCAAAATGCTGTGAATAAGTTCAAAATAGATAACCATCTTGTAGAAGCTTTTTTCTCAAGCATGAGGTCAGACCTCAATAAAAACAAACATACTCAACAATCATTAGATGAGTATGTTTATGGATCAGCAGAGGTAGTAGGTCTAATGTGTTTAAAAATATTTGTTTACGGTGATCAAAAGTCGTACGATAGTCTAGTTTTCTCTGCAAAAAAACTTGGCTCAGCATTTCAAAAAGTTAATTTTTTTAGAGACCTGAATGAAGATTATTTTGAAAAAGGTAGATTATATTTTCCAGGATTTGATCTTGAGAAAAATTTAGACGAAAACGTAAAGAAAAAAATTGAATCAGAAATAAAAAGTGAATTTGATGATGCGAGGAATGGTATATATAAACTTCCAAATTCAAGCAGATTTGGGGTTCTGCTTGCGTATAGATATTATCTTAAGCTATTTAAAAAACTTAAATCTACTTCTTCAAAAAAACTTTTAAGCAAAAGAGTCAGGGTCAACAATTTTCAAAAAATTATGTTGATACCAACGACCTATTTTTTATCCATTTTTAGTTTTTTAGCAAAAAAATTGTAAATTCACTTTTTAAAATTTTTTAATGTAAATTAGAAAACTTAAAAAATTGTAAAATTTATTTTTAATACAAAAAGGAGATGATAATGGTAAATATGTTATTAGCCTCAGGCCTTCAAAGCGGGGATCTAGTTGGATTCACATTTTTTCTAGGCTCAGTTGCTATGTTAGCTGCTACAGTATTTTTCTTTGTAGAAAGATCATCGGTTAGTGATGAATGGAAGTTGTCAATGACAGTTTCTGGATTAATCACACTAATTGCTGCAGTTCACTATTACTACATGAGAGACGTATGGGTCAGTTCTTACATGAGCCCTACGGAATTCAGATACATTGATTGGATATTAACAGTTCCTCTGATGTGTGTTGAATTCTATCTATTAACTAAAACTGGATTGAGTAAGATGATAACTGCATCAGTTGTCATGCTTGTTGCCGGCTACTTTGGAGAAGCATCAGTATTTTCCGTATTTGGCGGCTCAAGCCCAGCAGTTTGGGGTCTTATCAGTGGTCTTGCATACTTCTATATAGTTAACGAAGTATACCAAGGTGATGTTGCTAAAGCAGCAAAAAAAGCTGGTAAAAAGATTGAAAACGCAAATGGACTATTGCTAAAATTTGTTGTTATTGGTTGGGGTATATATCCTCTTGGATACCTGATTGGTACAGCAGACGGTCAGTGGTACTCATTTATGGCTGGTTTAGTAGATACAGACGCGCGTGACTTGATCTACAATGTTGGTGACGCCATTAATAAAATTGGCTTTGGCTTAGTTGTATGGTCAGCCGCAAAAGATAGCTAACCAGTAATTCAATTAATGTTCTATGAACGATCAACTATCTAAAATTGATCATTTGGCAATTATAGTTGAAAATATAGAGGAATCTGTAAAATACTATTCAACTAAATTTAATTGCGAAGTGAAACATAAGGATGCAACATGGGCAATGTTAAAATTTGATAATATTAATTTGGCATTGGTAACAAAAGACGAGCATCCAAATCATTTTGCGATAGTTGATCGTTCAATAGTTAAAGAAAAGAATATCCAATACCATCGTGATGGTATTGGATACATATATGAAACTGATCCAAATGGAAATTTTATTGAACTATTAGATCAAGAATCATAGTACCATAGCGCAACCCACATCCCTCCTAACTCATAAATACCTTTTATATTTCCTTTCGTCAAGAAAAGTACGATTAATATATAAAATTATTTTTATTAGTTAATAAAAAGCTCATAACGCTCATTTAATGCTTGCAACTTATAATATATTACTATAAAATAGATGCATGTCTACTGTTAAAATAAATAAAAAAGAAACTTACTGCATTGTTTCTGCATTCGCAGATGATATTAAAGATTTTACGGATACCATTCAGTCTCTATTGAATGATGGCTGGTATGTCATGGGGGGTGTCAGTGCTGCCAATAGTATGCTTTATCAAACCTTAACAAAAAATGAAAAATAAAAATTTCATAATTATTGGTGCTAGCGGGGGAATTGGTACACAACTTGTTGCGGACTTAAGTAGTGATCATTGTGGTTTACTCCTTGGATATCATAATGAATCATCTAATCATAACGATTATCCTATTATTAAGTCCGCACAGCTTGATTGTAGCTCTTTCGAAGAAACCCTATCATTCATTACTGATTGTAAAGATAAGGTTGACCACGTACATGGTATAGTAGCTCTACCAGGATCTATTACATTAAGACCTCCACATCTAGTATCAGATAGAGATTTTGAACATACAATTAACATCAATCTTAAATCTGCTTTTTCTGTTGTTCGCTCTGCAGGAAAACTTCTTTCAGATTCGTCCATTGTATTAATGTCCACAGCTGCTGTATCAATAGGGCTTGCAAATCACGAGTTAATAGTTGCTGCAAAAGCCGGAGTTGAATCCATGGTCAAATCAGCATCACAAACCTATGCAAAAAAATCCCTTAGATTCAATGCAGTTGCTCCTGGCTTAGTTGACACTCCTCTATCTAGTCGAATAGTTAATAATCCTGCAGCCTTACAAGTGAGTGAGAAAATGCACGCCGCTGGACGCATCGGTAAAACACGGGATGTATCTCAGATGATTCGCTTTTTACTCAATCCATCAAATAATTGGATTACCGGTCAAACATTTTATGTAGATGGTGGTCTATCATCAACCAAAGCGTAAAAAATAAAAAATCTTCCTGAAAAAATTTGTGTAATTTGTCATCGTCCTTTTTTCTGGAGAAAGAAATGGAAGAAGGACTGGTTAAACGTCAAGTATTGCAGTAAAAAATGCAGCTCTAAGAGATATCAATGAAAATCTCATTAATCTTACCCCATCAACTATTTTATCCAAATCCAGTTTTATCTAGATCAAGAACTGTATTTATCTTGGAGGACCCTATTTTTTTAAATGATAAGGAGTACCCAACACGATTTCATAAACAAAAAATTATGCTCCACGTTTTAAGCGTTAAATGTTATTCTGATGAATTAAATGAATATGGTTATAATGTTAAGATATTGGATAATTCGACAATAAAAACTCCTAACGATTATGAAAGTTTTTTTAAATCAAATAAAGTAAGCGAGGTTCACTACGTGGACCCTCATGACTTCATTGTTCAAAAAAGACTAAATAAAGTATTCAAAAAATTAAGAATTAAGTCCCATTTTTATGACACTCCAGGTTTTATAAACACCAAAGATGAGATAGATGATTATTTCCTTAATAAAAAAAAATTCTTTCTAACGACTTTTTATCAAAAAGAGAGAAAAAAATTAAACATACTCGTAAATCATGAGGGTAAACCAGTTGGTGGTAAATGGAGCTATGATTCAGAGAACCGAAAAAAACTTCCAAAAAATGTCAATATTCCACCACCGATAAAAAATACCTATGAAAATGTAGATTTTAAAAATACGATTGAACACATCAACTCTAATTTTAAACAGAATTATGGAACGACAGATTCATTTAATTATCCAGTAAATAGATCACAAGCAAAAAACGCTTTAAATCTCTTTTTAGAAAAAAGGTTTTTAGATTTTGGATCGTACGAGGATGCTATATCTACAGAACACAGGTTTATTTTTCATAGTGTTTTATCTCCTGCCATGAATATTGGCTTATTAACTCCAAATGAAGTCGTTAGTGCTAGCCTTGATTTTTCAGATCAGCATTCTATACCCATAAATTCCCTCGAGGGTTTTATTAGGCAAATCATTGGTTGGAGAGAATTCATAAGAGGTATTTATCAAGTAAAGGGTGTATATCAAAGAACAAAGAATCACTGGAATTTTACAAAGAAGATCCCAGATGAATTTTATTCAGGGAAAACGGGAATTGAACCAGTTGATGATACGATAAAAAATATAATGAAATATGCATACAGTCATCATATTGAAAGGTTGATGATACTAGGAAATATTATGTGCTTGCTACGATATGACCCCGATGAAGTTTATAAATGGTTTATGGAGCTTTTCATCGATTCTTACGATTGGGTTATGGTTCCAAATGTATATGGAATGAGCCAGTTTGCTGATGGAGGTATAATGTCAACAAAACCTTATATTAGTGGAAGTAATTATATTATGAAAATGAGTAATTATAAAAAAGGGGAATGGAATTTAAAATGGGATGCACTATATTGGAATTTCATTAATGATCATAAGTCATTTTTTCAAAAGAATCCGAGAATGAGTATGATGACCAGTCTTTATAATAAAAAAACTAGTGAACAAAAAATAGAATACAATCAAATTGCAGACAGTCTTCACTTATAAAAGCTCAAAACGCTCTTTTTTTCATTGTTTTTTCGTAAAAATATAAATAAACTTTAATTATGAAGTATTTGAATTCTAAAGAAGTATCAGGCATCTTAGGTATTAATATATCTACGTTAAAGCGCTGGACAGATAGCGGCAAATTGGGTTGCGAAAAAACAGCAGGTGGTCATCGAAAATTTACTATGCAACACATACGTAATTATTATAAAACGTATTCAAATAGTTCTAAAAGTGACTCTCTAAGCCTTGAATCAAAAAACCATAAAAAGATTTATGGTCTTATTAATCAACAGAATTATAAACAGCTTGCTATTGATCTTTCCAGCGCTAGTCTTAATGCTGATGAGTCAACCGTTGATACCATTATCAATGGTTTATATATGAATGGAACTCCTGTTGCAGATCTATTTGATTTCGTAATTGATGTTGCTGGCAACATCGTTGAAGATCGGCTTAAAAATAACAAAATTGCTCATACAGATGCATATCTGTCTCGTAAAATCATTACGAGATCAGTTGACGGTTTAAATAGAGACAAGCCAAATGGTAATTTTAACGGCAAAAATGCTTTATGTATAAATTTTGAAGATAATTTGCCTGACATTGGCGTAGTTATGTCTGAAGTATTAATGCGTCACAATGGATACAATGTTTTCAATTCTGGTTCCCACGCTGAGCTTGGTGAGCTTAGCGAAATTATAATTAAACGTAAAATAGATATTGTCCTTTTCTACCTATGCAATCTCCAGTGTTGTAACGCCGTAGTTGAAGATAATGTTTCTAAAACAGTTGCTCAGATTTTTGACAGTATTAAAGTGGCAAAAAAGCTTGATATTAAAATATTATTTGGAGGTGAGGGCCTTTTTCTATTGGATGATATCAAGGGTAAAATTGACAATTCGTTTCTTACCTACAACGACCTCAAAAAATTAATTTAAAAACCAATCCTAAATGTTTGAATTAGATACTAGACGTATCAAAAAACTCAACAACTTAGATTATTCCAATGGTGAGGTTGTTTATTGGATGCAGCGAGACAGAAGGTCAAATAATAATTGGGCTCTATTGCATGCCCAAAATATTGCTATCAAACTTAAAGCTCCCTTAAGTGTTTTTTATTCTCTTAATGGAAACTTTAGTGAAGCAAATAATCGTCAATATGGATTTCTTTTAAAAGGTTTGTTTGACACAATTGAAGAATTAAAAAAATACAAAATTCCCTTCCATATAAGACGAGGTGATGCTATTTCTTCAATAAAAAAATATATCACTAAAGCTAATACTGGATATTTAATTACAGATTTCTCTCCACTTAGAGTATACAAAAATAGAGTAGCTAAGCTTGCTTCAGCGATAAATATTCCATTTGAGATAATTGATGCTCACAATATTGTTCCAACTTGGGCTGTAAGTGAAAAACAAGAATTTGCAGCACACACGTTTAGAAGAAAAATACATTTACTCCTAGATGAATTTATGCATCCTATCCCTAAAATAATCCCTCATCCGTTTTCACTAAAAAAAAATGAGCATGAAGAATTCAAGCCAAATGTTATTCTAAAAAACCTAAAAATTGATAACTCTGTTCATGAAATAAGTTGGTTGATGCCAGGTGAGCAAAATGGAATAAAGGTTTTACACAGCTTTATCAGGGATCGCTTTGATGTTTCTGGTGAGTTAAGAAATAATCCAACCAAGAATAACTTATCCAACTTAAGTCCTTATATACATTATGGTCAAATTTCAGCTCAATATATTGCGAACGAAATCAATGACCTTGAAGATTCTGATGGTAAAAATAGTTTTCTTGAACAGCTCATTGTAAGAAGGGAACTTGCTGAAAATTTTTGTTTCTACAACAAAAATTATGATTCCTTTAATGGATTTCATCCATGGGCTAAAAAAACTCTTAATGAGCATAGATCGGATAAACGTGAGTATTTATATTCAAAAAGCGAATTTGAGAATGCGGGTACACATGATGAGCTTTGGAATGCAGCACAGATCGAGATGGTTGAAAAAGGTAAAATGCATGGTTTTATGAGGATGTATTGGGCAAAAAAAATCTTAGAATGGACCCCTGATCCAGAATCAGCGCTCCAGATAGCAATAGACTTAAATGATAAATACCAATTAGATGGAAGAGACCCTAATGGATATACTGGTATTGCATGGAGCATAGGGGGAATACATGACAGGCCATGGTTTGAAAGACCGGTTTTCGGCAAGATTAGATTTATGAACTACAATGGGTGTAAAAGAAAATTTAAAGTTAATGATTATATACAAAATAACGCTCTAAACGCTCAATTATCCGTTTGATTTATTTACACAAAACGTTAAGTTAGTGCAATGAAAATTTATGAATTAAATGTCTCGCATCAAGTTAATGCACCCATAGAAGAAGTATTTGATTTTTTCTCCAAACCTGAGAATTTATCTAAAATCACTCCATCTAAGATGGGATTTATTGTTTTAACACCATCACCCATCAAGATGCAAAGAGGAGCCTTAATTGAATATACTATTAGGGTATTTGGTTTTCCCTTGAGATGGAGAACTCTTATTACGGCTTACGAACCCCCAAAGAAATTTGTTGACGAACAGCTAAAAGGTCCCTATTCTTTCTGGCACCATACACATACTTTTAAACCTAATAAGGATGGTGTACTAATTAGTGATGTAATTAAATACTCTATACCACTCGGGGTACTAGGAAGAGCGCTACATTATCTTTGGATTAGGAATGATTTAAATAGAGTATTTAAATATCGAAAAGAAGTAATTGATAAAATTTTTACAAATAACGAAGTAAAAAAAAGCAAGGAATACAAATAATGAAAGTTGCACTATTTGGGGGAACTGGATTTGTTGGTTCATACATAACAGATGAACTATTAGAGCATAAACATAAGCCAAAACTTTTAGTTAGAGAAAATTCTACTAAAAAACTACTCGAAGCAGATAAATGCGATATAATTGAGGGGGACTTATCAAACCATGAAGCGGTTAAAAAACTTATAAAGTCTGCAGATGTTGTTATATACAGCATTGGTCTAGTTAGGGAATTTCCGCATAGAGGAATTACCTTTCAGGAGACTCAGTTTGAAGGGGTGAAGCAAACGGTTGACCTAGCATCAGAGTTTAATATAAAGCGTTATATATTGATCAGCGCAAATGGAGCAAAACTAGATGGCACAAAATACCAGAGTACAAAATATCTTGCTGAGGAGTATTTAAAGCATTCTAAACTAGAATGGACAATTTTTAGACCCTCACTCTGCTTTGGAGATCCACGTGGTGATGGTAGACCTGAATTTTGTACACAACTAAAAAAGGACATGCTTAGCCTTCCTATTCCATCGCCAAGTTTTCATGAAGGATTGTTGCCGCTTAATGCAGGAAAATTTGCTCTATCACCTATTCACATTAAAAATGTTGCTGAATTCGTTGTTAAGTCAATAACTATGGACACTGCAAAAAATAAAACATTTAACTTGGGCGGTGAAGCCTATCACTGGAAAGATTTAGTTCCAACTATGGCAGCAGCCTATGGCAAAAAGAAATGGATGGTACCTGCTCCGGCCATTGCGGTAAAGGCAATGGCATTCTTTTTGCAAAGATTTTCATGGTTTCCGATCACTGTTGACCAACTGACTATGCTTTTAGAGAGTAATGTATGTGACTCAAAAGATCATTTTGATTTATTTGAGATAGAACAAATTCCTTACAATACCGATACTTTGAGTTATCTCAAGAACTATTAAAAAACTTATTTATGAAATTCATTTTTATTCTAACAATTAGCATCATTGTACTTTTTAGTTTTTCATCTTTAGTAGGTAAAACTAATATTGAGCTAAAAGTTGGCGATCAAGCACCTTCTTTTGAGCTTAAAGATCAGGATAAAAAATTCCATAAACTGTCTGATTATTTTGGCCAGAAAATTGTCTTGTATTATTTTCCTAAAGCTGATACACCTGGATGAACGATTCAGGCTTGCGGGTTCCGTGACATATATGACAAATACAAGAAATCTGATATAGTGGTTTTTGGAATTAGCTATGATTCACCAAGGTCACTTAAAAAATTTAAAATGAAATGGAAGCTACCATTTAACCTCCTTTCAGATTCAAAAAAAGAAGTTGCTGTTAAATACGGAGCAAATTCACCATTATGGACTAAAAGAATCACATTTGTTATTGATGAGAATGGCAAAATCGAAAAAATTTATAGAAAAATGAATGTTAACACTCATGCGGAGAAAATATTAAGTGAAATCAATCAAAAGAAATAGTTTAGCTTTCCTAGCGCTAATTAGCATTACCTTTTCCCAAGTATCGTCTTATCAGCTATACGGGTTCATTACTGACAGCACATCTGGAGAAGCCCTCATCGGGGCAAATGTTTTCATTAAAGAAACCGGTCAAGGAATGGCAACAGATAATAATGGATACTATGTGCTATCCGATATATCAATTAAATCTGCCAAACTGATTGTTTCTTATGTGGGTTATGAAAAATTTGAGCGTTTTATTGATTTTAGCGTCTCCTCATCTCAGAATATAAATATATCCTTAAATCCTGAATCTATAGAATTGATGCAAGTAGATGTCACAGCCGAAGAAATCGAAAGATTAAACAAAATTGAACCAAGCAGGGTAAATCTTTCTCCAAGAATATTAAAGTCTCAACCATCTTTAGCGGAACCAGATATATTTA
Organism: uncultured Fidelibacterota bacterium; assembly: GCA_913049685.1. GTDB lineage: Bacteria > Fidelibacterota > Marinisomatia > Marinisomatales > TCS55 > TMED108. The sequence continues at coordinate 3,456 of CAJWZD010000009.1, read as the reverse complement.
GAACCATTCAGTCTTTGCCTGGAGTTTTAACAACTTCCGAGTTTAGTACAGGCTTGGTAATTAGAGGAGGAAATACAGATCAAAATTTGATCCTGCTTGATGGAATAACGGTTTATAATCCTTCTCACCTTGGTGGTTTGTTCTCAAATTTCATTGTTGATGCAGTCAAGGATGCTGAGCTAATTAAAGGAGGCTATAATGCGGAGTACGGTGGTCGCCTATCAGCTGTACTTGACATTAGAAGCAGGGAAGGCAATAGAAATAAAATTGAAGGAAGTAGTAGTGTCTCTCTTTTAACTGCACAGTCAACCATTGAAGGCCCCATTCCCGGAGGAGCTTTTTTAGTTGCTGGAAGAAGAACATATTTTGATAAAGTACTCCCCTATGTCACTGATAATTTTGATCTTCCGTATTATTTTTACGACTTACAAGGTCATATTTTTACCGATCTAAATGAAAAAGATAGAATATCGCTTAGTTTTTATAGAGGAGTAGATGATCTTGAATTTAAAGATTTAGATCTTGATTCAGACTGGGGAAATAAAACTATTAGCTTAGCTTACCGTCGAGTATTTAGTGAAAAAATAATAGGAAACTTCCTTGCCGCAAACAGTCAATTTTACACTCGCTTTGGTCTTGGCGGAGACGCTGGAATAAATGAATACAATCCTTTGTCAGATCAAACACTTTCGGGAGACATTGCATATTTCCGTAGCCAAGATTTCAATATATTTTTTGGTGCTCAGGCTAAAAGTTTAAATATTAGATATAATTCAAAGTTTAATAACGAAATACTATTTGACTCTCAAACTAAGCCATTTGAAACAGCATTTTATTCCAAAATAAAGTGGAAGCCGAATAGAAAATTCATTATTGAGCCCGGTATCAGATTAATAACATTTTCTTCTCATAGTAGCGGCATATATCCTGATTTGAGGCTAAGTGCTAAATATATTATTAATGAAAATCGTTTTATAAACTTTGCGGTAGGCAACTATCACCAATTTATCTCAACTTTTCAAGATGACTTTAGTGCTCAAATCCTTGATAGCTGGTTCGCTGTTGATGAGAATGGTGAGCCATCGCGGGCTACGCAAGCAGTACTAGGTTATGAGCAATTTATCGGTAGAGGTTTGAAAGTTCAAGTTGAGGGTTATTACAAGTATATTACGAACATGCTCACTTACGAAGAATCTAGAGCAACAACCGATGGAAATGTTAATAGTGAAAGTCTTCTTGATCTTCTTACGCCTGCAGATGGATATGCTTACGGAGCTGAATTATTTGTTCAGCAGTCCGCTGGAAGGTTGAGTGGTTGGGCAGGATATTCTTGGTCTGTAAGCAGGAAGTTAATGAATGGTAAGGAGTATTTTACAAATTGGGATAGATCCCATGTAATAAATTTTTTAGCTAACTATCAAGCAAGCTTAAAATGGGAATATAATATTAAGTTCACATTACAAAGCGGTCAGGCCTTTACTCCAATTAATGGGTATTTTTTACAAAACCTTCCCGGTGATTCTCAACAGAATTACCGTACAATTCCAGCTGCGAGAAATGGAGGCAGATACCCTTCTTATCATCGACTTGACTTAGGTGCTGTTCGCCATTTTGACGTTAAAGGACGAAAATTTGATCTTTTTATGCAAGTAATCAATGCTTACAACAGAGAAAATGTCTTTACATATACTTACCCTCTAGGAGATACGTCAAATGGCATAGATGATGATGGCGATTGGGATCAGAAAAAACATGACAAAAATGGAAATAAAAGACCAGATAAAGGTGAACCTAATGTTGATGAAGAAGACGAATCTAGAATACAGAGAAAGCCCGTTAGCCTTTTTCCAATTATACCTACAATTGGTATAACATGGAATTTTTAATGAGAAAATTTTATCCTCTATTTATTTTAGTTTTTATAGCATTTTCTGCTTGCGATGATTTCAATGACCCTGAATCTCCATATATAGAGCAGTACGTTGTTTTTGGAAATATTTCAGGTAATATGTCAATGATTGATGACACTATTTTTGTGTCGCGCTCAGCTTCTCTAGATGAAAAAGTGGAAGCCAATCAATTATGGATTAGTGATGCAGATATTACAATTAGCGGTGATGGAAATAGCTATACTGCTTTTCCTGTATTAGGTCAACCTGGAAGATATCAAACTGAACAATCAGTGGTTTTTAAAGCAGGTCAAAACTATAAACTTTCTGTCTTAGTAAATGGTAAAACTTTAACATCTGAAACTACCGTTCCAAAATCGTTGAACATTAATTCCGAAACAGACTTAAAAAATTATATTTGTAATGATGGAACTTCACTACCTGTAAAAGCTATAAACACAGATAATATGAACAGTAATGGAGAACCAATACCTTCAAAAGTAGACACCTTAGAGTATAATTACGGACAGTGCTTCACCGGAAGCTTTGCTTCCTACCCCATGTTTGCTTTGGATTTTGAAATTGATGAATCTTCAAAACTGGTAAGAACACTTACTTATGGTTTGGAGACAGAAACCTTAGGGCTTGAACCGGGGACAGATAGAGATTACTATGATTACAATTGGAATGGTAAGCGTGATTCCACCTATATTAACCTAATATATGATACAAGTTTCGTAAATATACTTTGGAAAGGACCTTACTTAAGAGACGCAAAAAATAATCCATCTCGTGAGAACCCTTTTGTGTGGTCTGTTGAAAAAGGTCCTATTCGTATGAGCTGGCTCTACTTTAATTACTACGGTTTGCAGTTAATTACAGTTCAAGCAACTGACATGAACTTTTATGATTATCTTCAAGGCGATCCTCTCGAAAATAATATTTACACTTTACCTGGTTCAAATATAAGCGGAGGGTACGGATTGTTTTCATCGCACACCTATAAATCATTTTATGTTTATTTAAAAAGAGGTAGAGACTTTAGATAGCGCTCTTAATGCCCACGCCATATACCCAAACTAGAGTGCCTCCGAAATAAGAAGTGATCGTTATACCAATTGTTATAGATAACAGAATAATAAAAGCAACGATATCGATTCTTCTATCATCCATTTTCTTGAAAAAAATATTTACCCAAACAACAGCAAAGACTATCAAAATCCAAGTTAGTAAATTGCCCATTAATTTATGGGTTTCAAGAATATTAATAATTTGAGATGAATAGTTTTTAGATAAAGCTTTTTGATATTCTAGTTGGCCGCTAATAGATGCTAATAGTGAAAAAAGCGCAGCGAACCCAGTAAGCCATATACTTACTATTCTACACGTCCAATTAGCTTTAAATAAATAGATAGAATGCATAATTAACGCTGCAAAAATAAATCCAATTGGAAGATGAATTAATAAAGGATGATAAGGGACATTCATTGAAATGAATAATTTAATAGTTAAAAAAAATTGTAGCCCGTAGGGGAATCGAACCCCTGTTGCAGGAATGAAAATCCTG
>CAJWZD010000008.1 GCA_913049685.1 uncultured Fidelibacterota bacterium | reverse complement strand
TTCTTCCTCTGCTGGAGCTTCTTCCTCTGCTGGAGTTTCTTCTTCAGCTTTTTTTAATTTTACCTCTTTAGCTTTTTCTACAGCTTTCTCAGCTCTTCTTTTGAGCGTTTCTTCTCTATCAGCTGCCCACTTTTTCATTTCTTTTTCGATGGCTTTTTCATCAAGGCCTTGTCCAATCAAGTGCCATCTATGAGCCAAACCACTTCTTTTCATAAGACTATGCAGTGCATCGGAAGGTTGAGCACCTAACTTTAACCAATGAAGAATTCGCTCTTCATCTAAAGAATAAGTTTTATTTTGATCTACAGGGTTAAACCATCCTAGTTCTTCAATAGCAGCTCCATCTCTTTTGTTGCGAGAATCCATAACAACAATACGATAAAAGGGTCTATTTCTACGCCCTATTCGCTTCAATCTTATTTTTGTAGCCAAATCATTATCTCCTTAAGTTTTTTAAATAAGTGTTATCTAGTCTAAAATATATATTTTTAATAATTTCATTATAAATACAGCCTAGAAAATTAACTATCCTTTTTAAGTTTATCAACAATGAAAGAGAATCATATTTTTTATGAAATTTTCAATTATTAGCACTGAAAATGAACATTTAGACGATATTTTATTTCTTAACGAATCCTCCTTGCCTGCTGTTAGCAGTATAAATATGGACGAAATGAAAAAATTTCTCAACATTGCTGACTACTTCAAAAGTGTGCTTGTTGACAAGGTTATTTCTGGTTTTTTAATTGCATTGCAACCAGGTAAAGATTACCAAAGCGTAAATTATAAATGGTTTGAAAAGCGCTATAAATCTTTTTTATATGTTGATCGAATTGTGATTGGATCTAAATATCAAGGTTACGGCATTGGAAGATCGCTCTACAATGATTTAAAGGTATTTGCTTCAAATAAAACGGATATAATTACATGCGAAGTAAATATTAAACCAAAAAATACTGGTTCAATAATTTTCCATAAAAAATTTGGATTTCATCAAGTTGGTACCCAGTCTACTGACAAAGGGGAAAAAGAAGTATCTCTAATGAAGTACTTAATAACTAAGCGCTGAATGAGGCTAAGATTTATTCTTTGTTGCTAATTTTGGCCTAAAGGCTGCCTGATCTAAGTAGTTCGTGATTCGATGAATAATCATGAATCTTATCATTTTTAATTTCAATTATTCTAGTAGCTAGCGATGATATAAATTCTCTATCATGGCTAGCAAAAATTATAGTTCCTTCAAATCTACTTAATGCAAGATTGAGAGATTCTATAGATTCCATGTCAAGATGATTTGTTGGCTCATCTAAAACAATCACATTAGGTCTTTGAAGAATAATTTTACCAAAAATCATACGTCTTTTCTCGCCACCAGATAAAACTTTAATTGATTTATCTATATGGTCTTGTGAGAAAAGTAATCGTCCAAGAGTTCCCCTAATAACTTGCATATCGTCATCTTTTTTACCCCATTTAGCCATCCAGTCAACAAGACTAATATCATACTTGAACTCTTCATTATGATTTTGGGCAAAATAGCCAATATTAACATTCTTGCTCCAGACAACCTTACCTGAGTCTATTTGTAGATCATTCATAAAGCAGCGAAGTAGAGTAGATTTTCCTATACCATTATTACCAATTACAGCGATTCTCTCACCAGAATCAATATTAATTGAAAACTTTTTTATAACATTTAGCTCTTCAAAGCCCTTGTTCAGATTCTCTACCTCTAAAGCTGTGTTATGAATCTTCTTATCTTGGTTAAACTGAATAAATGGATAAACTCGACTAGATTTTTTGACTTCATCGAGCTTAATTTTTTTCAATTGATTGGCTCTAGAGGTGGCCTGCTTAGCTTTTGAAGCATTGGCTGAAAATCTCCTTACAAAAGATTCTAATTCTTTAATCTTAGCCTCTTTTTTAGCATTTTCATTTGTTAGTAATTGTTTAGAAAGAGCTGATTCGACCATAAAAAAATCGTAATTGCCATTATAAATCTGAAGTTTTCCATAGTCTAGGTCTACCATATGAGTACAAACATTATTTAAAAAGTGCCTATCGTGAGAAATAACAACCATCGTACTATCTCGGCCCTTTAATGTCTCTTCAAGCCATGAAATATTATCAAGATCTAAATTGTTAGTTGGTTCATCTAAAAGTAAAATATCAGGCTCCCCGAATAAGGCTTGTGCAAGTAATACTTTCAATTTTCTTTCTGGAGAAATATTTTTCATATCTAGAGACTGCTCTTCAATTGATATCCCCAAACCAAGAAGCAATTCGCTAGCATCAGATTCTGCGCTGTACCCATTCATATCCGAAAACTCAATTTCTAGATTGGATACTTTTAAAGCCTCATCTTCATTCATGTCCCCCAGAGCATAAATACGATCTCTTTCTTTTTTAATCGACCATAATTTTTTGTGCCCCATCATTACGCAATCGATGATATTTATTTCTTCAAATGCGAATTGATCTTGAGAAAGCATCGATACGCGTCTATCTTTTTGAATGCTAACATTTCCAGAAGTAGGCTCTAAATCACCAGATAAAACCTTCATAAAAGTTGATTTTCCCGAACCATTTGCGCCTATTAAGCCATAAACATTCCCTTTTGAAAAAGTTATAGATATATCTTCAAAAAGAGGCTTTTGGCCGAATTGGACGGTGACTTCGTTTGCTGTTATCAATGTTAAACCTTAAGTAGTTTGATTAATAAATGATAGCTGAAAGAATCATTGAGCATTAAAAATAGAATAATAACTCAATTGAAGGACTAAATTTAATATGATAATTGCGCTAGATAAAGATATTAGTACTTATATCTTTTTTGAGCTTTAAGTAAATATAAGTCTGCTTTTTCAGTTTTGTCATCTTGAGCTAGTGATACAATTCTAAGACCTTCAAGCAAAGGGATTTGGGTATTATCATAATTTGAATAGAACGCATCTAATGCTTTTGCAATAACGCTCACATCGTATCCCGCTTTTCTAGACCTGTGTTCATCAATTATTTCATAAAATCTCTCAACAAAATAGGGTTCTACCCAGCTTGGGTTTTGATTGTACTGTTTATTTATTTCTTGTTTATGGTGGTATTTGAGCTTGGCACCCGTAGCATACACCCCGTTAATAAAAGCTGTCTTTTCATCAACCTTTAATGACTCCCAGTAAGATGCAGGTGATTTTTTTTGACTAAAAACCATTGTAAAGCAAAATAATAACAATACCACTATCTTATTCATTGCTCAGCTCGTCGTATTTATTTACAATAGGAATTCTTCTACCCATTCCAAAAGCTTTTGAAGAAACACGAAGACCTGGAGCAGCCTGTCTTCTCTTATATTCGTTTAGGGTAATTCTTTTAGAAATATTTTTTACCAAATCTAGGTCAGCTCCATTTTTTACTAATTCAGAAGGTGATTTTTCGTTATCGATCAATGCAGAAATTAATGGACTTACTATATCATAATCAAATGGATCTACTTGGTCGGGCCTTAATTCAGCAGAAGGCGGTTTAGTGATAGAATTTTTAGGAATGATATTTTTACCCGATGATGTATTTAGCCATTTTGATATTTTATAAACATCTTCTTTAGACAGGTCTGAAATAACTGAAAGACCACCATTCATATCGCCATATAACGTACAATAACCAATAGCCATTTCTGTCTTATTTCCCGTTGAAAGAACAAGCCAGCCATGTTTGTTTGATAGCGCCATTAAAATATTGCCACGTATTCGTGATTGAATATTCTCTTCAGCAACACCAATATTATTTGTATCAAGATCGGGGGTCATTAAGGCCTCAAATGATTCAACAATAGAATTAATTGGTATTTCCCGAAAATCAATACCAAGGTTACCAGCGAGCGCTTGCGCATCACTCATGCTGTGTGAACTAGAGAACTTTGAGGGCATTGAAATTCCGTATACATTATTTTTTCCTAGTGCTTCAACGGCAATACAAGCAGTTAAGCTTGAGTCGATGCCGCCACTTAAGCCTATAACCGCTTGATGGTGGCCGGTTTTAGAAAAATAGTCTTTCACGCCAAGAATTAGCGCTTTATAAAGCGACTCCTCTCTTTTTGTCCTTGGCAGATTGATTTGATTGGTTTCTTTTAAGTCTACAATTAATAAATCTTCTTCAAATGCCTTACCCTTTGCAATCAGATTTCCATCTGGACCATAAACTAATGACTGGCCATCAAAAATAAGCTCATCTTGAGAGCCTACCATATTGCAGTATACAAATGGAAGTCTGGTTTTTTGCGCTTTCGCTTTAATAAGGTTTGATCGTTCAATTAACCTATCATCTCCAAACGGAGATGCGGAAATATTAATTATAATATCAGCGCCGATTTCTTTAATCGACTCCGCTAAATCTTTTGAGTAATTATGATCCCAAAGATCCTCGCAAATTTGAAGACCAATTCTTTTTGTTTGACCCGATATAGCTAGTTCAAATACGCTAGGCTCACTTCCGCTTTTAAAATACCTATCTTCATCAAACACATCATAGGTTGGAAGAAGTATTTTTTTATAATACCCTACTATCTTTCCATTTTCACATAAAAAAGAGCAATTGAAGAGGTCGCTGTTATCTACTAAAGTGCTCCCTAAGACCATTGGAGTAGATGTATGCTTAGCTATTTCGTCAAGCGCATTTGCAGTCCTTTTTAAAAACTGTTCTCTTAAGAGGAGGTCTTGAGGAGGGTATCCTGTTAGTGCTAACTCAGGAAATACTACTAATTCGGCGCCTAAAGAAATAGATTTATTGTAATTTTCTAAAATTAGCTGCTTATTTTTATTAATTGCGCCAACTGTAGGGTTGATCTGACAAATGCCGATTTTCATTAGTTTTTAAGGTTCTATTCTGTACATCGTTCGTGGATATGGAATAGTTTCTCTTACATGCTTTGTTCCGCAGATCCAACCAACTGTTCTCTCAATTCCAAGCCCATAACCTGAGTGTGGTACAGATCCATATTTTCTAAGGTCCAAATACCATTGAAATGGATCAATGGGTAATTTATGGTCTTTAATTCTCGAAAGTAGCGTATCATGATCATCTTCTCTTTGACCTCCGCCAACAATTTCACCAAATCCTTCAGGTGCAATCATATCCACACCAAGAGCTAGTTTGTCATTTTCAGTATCTCGTTTCATATAAAATGCTTTTATCTCTGATGGCCAACGATGAATCATTACAGGGCGATCAAATTCTTCTGAAATTGCAGTTTCATCTGCTGCTCCAAAATCGCTACCGTATTTAAAATCAACTCCACGCTTTTTTAAAATATCTACCGCTTCATCGTAGGTAATTCGTGGAAATGGAGGAATTGATTTTTCAAGCTTACCGGTATCTCTTTCTAAAATTTTTAATTCTTCTTTACAGTGCTCAAGACACCATTGAATAACATAGCTTACATGCTTTTCGGCCCAATCCATGTTTTCATCCAAATCACAATATGCCATCTCCGGTTCAACCATCCAAAATTCTGTTAAATGTCTTCTTGTTTTTGATTTTTCCGCTCTAAAAGTGGGGCCGAAAACATAAATTTTTCCAAATGCCATGGCACTCGCTTCTCCATACAACTGTCCGCTCTGGGTTAAATAAGCTGATCGATCAAAATAATCTATCTCAAAAAGTGTACTTGTCCCCTCGACTGAGTTTGCTGTTAAAATTGGAGAATCCATAAGAGTAAACCCGTTGTCATCAAAAAAATCACGTGTAGCTTTTATTACCTGATGTCTTACTTTTAGAATCGCATTCTGATTTTTTGATCTAAGCCATAAATGCCTATTACTCATTAGAAAATCTGCACCATGCTCTTTGTGAGATATAGGGTATTCGTCCGCTATTTGATGAACTGTTATTTTTTTTACACCAAGCTCATATCCTCCTACTGATCGCGGTTCTGCCCTTACAACACCCTCAATAGAAATAGACGATTCTTGGGTAAGAATATTTTCTAGTTCAAATGTTGATTTATCGGTTTCTTTATCCACTACAACACATTGAACTAAGCCAGAGCCATCTCTAAGAATTAAAAACCAAATCTTTCCGATCGATCTTATGTTATATACCCAACCATTTAGAATAACATTTTTGCCGTCATAATTTTTTAATTCAGATATTGTTGTATTCATTTTTTCCACTTTTTTATAAGTTAATTACCATGATGTCATGATTTCGTTCAAAACATCTTCAGTTATTTTATTTACAGCTACAGAGGTAGCAAATTCTCTTGGATCTCCAAACTCATTATCATCTTCTCCATCAATTAATCCATCACCATCATTATCAATTCCATCTGAACTAATATCACCTGAAAGTCCGTAGGCCCCCCAGCCTGAAAAATTTTTTTTAAGCAATACTTTTTCATTTTTCTTGTCGAACCATTCGATATTCATATGTACAGTAAATCTGTATTCAGTAACAGCTTCCTGCTTGGTGAAAGTATAAGGAGCATCAGTAACTCTTGTAATCGTTCCAGTTAAAATAGAAGTTGCAGACTCTTCATCTGTTACACGTAAAATATTTTCTTCATTGAATTTGGAAAGGATATTATCAGTTACAGATTCACTCATTCCGAATTCAGCAGTTTGATTCTCAACTATCGGTATTGCTATTGAATTTATGTGTGGCGGAATACTACCAGCTAAGGAATAATAAGAGCATGATGATATAAAAATTAATTGAAATACTAAAATGATTAATTTCATTGGTTTTTTATCTTTCGCTCCAACCCATAAAAATTTATTTTTCTGTAGAGTGTTCTCTCGCTCATACCCAACGACTTGGCGGAAGCTCTTCTGTTATTTTTAAAGAATTTCAGAGTTCTAATAATTGCTTCTTTTTCAAGATCTTCTATTGTCATATCACCAATTGAACTATTCTTGATAAAATACTCTGAATCTTCATTGATTAGTCCTGCAGGCTGATGGCTTTCGCTGTTATTGATGAGTGGAGTATTAATATTTCCAATTGGTGCTTGCGTTGGAGAGGCAAGCTGTTTCAAAAATTCAACATCCTGTCTTAGTAAAAAAAGCTGTCTTAGAATAAGATCTCTTTCAGCTGCATCAGTTGGTTGGTTTGTGAGTACTGGTAAAGTTTCATTTTTAGAAAGATCTATTTGTTTTTTACCAAGTTGGGAATCGACCATCTCTCCAGAAATTCTTTCACCTTTTTCAAGAACTATGATACTTTCTACAAAATTTTTTAATTCTCTTATATTTCCTTTCCATTCGTGATTTTTCATGACCCTAATTGCATCAGGAACAAATCCTCTGTAAACCATATCATTATTTCTGGTAAACTCTAAAGCAAACCTTTCAACCAATAAAGCAATGTCTTCCACTCGCTCATTCAAAGAAGGTAGTTTTAAGGAAACGGTATTTAACCTGTAATAGAGATCTTGTCTGAATTTACCTTTTTCAACTAACTCTGATAAATCTTTGTTTGTTGCTGCAATTATACGAACATCGGTTTTTTTAACTTTAGACTCTCCCACAGGCATAAATTCACCGCTTTCAATGACTCGTAATAATTTAACCTGGGTATCAAGTGGAGTTTCGCCTATTTCATCTAAGAAAATTGAGCCTTTATTTGCAGTTTCAAAATATCCTTTTCTATCACCTTTAGCATCGGTATACGCACCCTTTTTATGCCCAAAAAGCTCACTCTCGATTATACCCTCAGGAATTGCACCACAATTAACAGTAACAATAGATTCGTGACTTCTTTTACTGTTTTGATGTATAGCTTTAGCAAAAATTTCTTTACCTGTTCCAGATTCTCCTGAAATTAATACTGATATGTCAACAGGTGATACCTGGGCAACCATTTCTAAAACCTTTACTAGAGCATCAGAGCGGCCTACAATTCCTGATTTTTTTTGAATTATATCTATATTCATAAATTAGCTATTTAAAGATTTTAGAAAGCTCTTTCTCAAGGATATCGATTTCATCTCTTAATTTTGCTGCTTTTTCAAAATTTAAATTCTCTGCTGACTCAATCATTTCCTGCCTCATCATATCAACTGCCAGTTTTTTATCCATAGCGCTAAAGTCATCCCCTCTTCTATTTTTTATATTAATCTCATCAGTTCCACTCATTGAATCAGCAACTGATGTAGTGCCTAAAATATCCTTCGATGTCTTCTGTACGGTTTTAGGCTTGATATTATGTTTCGTATTGTAATCATCTTGAATTTGTCTCCTACGAGCTGATTCATCTATTAAATATTGCATAGCATCGGATATTCTATCTGCATATAAAATAACGCAGCCATCTACATGTCTAGCAGCTCTTCCAGCAACCTGCATCAAAGAGCTTTTTGAGCGCAAAAAACCTTCTTTATCCGCGTCGATTACAGCTACCAATGAAACTTCAGGAAGGTCTAATCCTTCTCTGAGTAGGTTTATACCAACCAGAACATCAAATTCACCAAGTCTTAAATCACGTAATATTTGAACGCGCTCTAATGTGTCTATCTCACTATGTAAGTACCTAACTTTGAGATTAATTCCTCGCAAATACTCGGCTAAATCCTCAGCCATGCGTTTAGTGAGCGTTGTAATTAACGTACGTTCATTTTTAGATATTCTTTTATTGATTTCACCTACTAGGTCATCAATTTGTCCGTGACTTTTTCTAACTTCAACCATAGGGTCAAGTAATCCTGTTGGGCGAATTAGCTGTTCAACAACAATACCATTAGAAAGCTCCAATTCGCGGTATGATGGGGTAGCTGAAACATGCACTACTTGGTTTTGATTATTATGAAACTCATCAATCTTCATTGGTCTATTATCTAGAGCGCTGGGCAGTCTAAAGCCGTGTTCAACTAAAACTTCTTTTCGAGATCTATCACCATTATACATTGCCTGTATCTGAGGAAGTGTGACATGTGATTCATCAATAATTGTCACAAAATCTTTAGGGAAAAAGTCAATTAATGTATACGGTCTTTCGCCAGGCTTTCTTCCTGAAAAGTACCTAGAATAATTTTCAATACCTGAACAGTAACCAACCTCCATCATCATTTCAAGATCAAAGTTTGTTCTTTGTTCAAGTCTTTGCGCTTCTAGTAATTTATCATTTGATCTTAACTCATCTAATCTTTGAATGAGCTCGGATCGTATTTCATTGGTAATTTTATTTATTGCATCCTGGTCTGTTACAAAATGTTTTCCAGGGTATATAAATTCAGAATCCATTTCTTTGAGAATTTCTCCAGTTAATGGATCAAAACGGACAATCTGGTCAATTGTAGATCCAAATAGCTCAATTCTAATGCCAACGTTTTCATAGGCTAGATGAATTTCGATCACATCCCCTCGGACTCTAAAGGTACTTCTATCAAACGAAATGTCATTTCGAGAATAATGTATATTTACAAGATGAGAAAGGAAGTTTTTTCTATGAATTTTTTTTCCACATTTAAGCTGAATAACCTTGTTTTTGTAATCATCTGGAGATCCAATTCCATAAATACACGAAACAGAGCTTACTACAATTACATCTTTTCTACTCATCAGGGAGCTAGTTGCCTTAAGTCTTAGTATGTCAATTTCTTCATTTATTGACATATCTTTTTCAATAAAGGTATCCGTTACAGGTAAATAGGCTTCAGGTTGATAATAATCATAATAACTAATAAAATATTCAACAGCATTTTTAGGGAATAATTGCTTAAACTCACCGTAAAGCTGAGCGGCTAAAGTTTTATTGTGTGAAATTATCAGAGCAGGTCTTTGCAGATCTTGTATTACATTGGCCATGGTAAATGTTTTACCTGAGCCGGTGATTCCAAGCAGTACTTGATGCTTATCACCGCGGTCAAGACCAGATGAAATTTCTTTTATAGCAGAAGGCTGATCGCCCATTGGGGTAAAATCTGATATGAGATTAAACTCTGACATAGTGGCAAATTTAAGAACAATATAAAATACGATACAATGGCAGAGATTATAAATAAATTAAACTTAATTGGGGATATAAAATGGAAGATTTAATCGTAAAAAGATTTGAAAAACCTGATAAAATAATAAATTTTAATCATGGAAAATTTGAAATAGTGCAAATGAAAAGCATGTCCATTGGTAAAGCTACCTATGAACCAGGTTGGAAATGGTCTGTTGATGCTAACCCGTTGGCTGGAACTAAATTTTGCGAAGTAGAACATTTGGGAATGGTAATGTCAGGATCAGCTACAGTTGAGTTTAAAAATGAAGAAGTTAAAATATTAAATCCTGGTGACTTGTTCTATGTTTCTCCTAAACCGCATGATAGTTGGGTTATAGGCGATCAACCGTATATATCTCTTCATTTTATTGGAGCAGATAAATACATTCAGTAAATAAATTAATTATTTAAGAAATCTTTGATTTGATACCCCTAAATTTTAGCTTATTAAGGAGATTGCTCATTATGAGGTATGTTTATAAATATACATTTTTAATTTTCATTATTTCAAATCTGTTTTCACAGGCTAATAAAAAAAGTTTAGTTCCAGGCTCGAACCGCTCAGAAGGTGATGGTCCATATAAACGAATGGTAATTAGAGGTGCAACCCTAATAAATGGAACAGGGTCCCCACCTATTGGACCGGTAGATATCGTTATCCAAGATAACCGAATTACAGATGTAAGAAGTGTAGGTTATCCTGGGGTACCTATAAATGAAAAAAGACGTCCTAAAAAAGGTGATTATGAAATAAATGCTAGCGGGCAATATGTTATGCCAGGCTTTGTTGATTTACATGCACATGCTGGCTCTGTACAAAAAGCGCCAGAAACAGATTATGTTTATAAGTTATGGTTAGCGCATGGAGTTACAACTGTTCGTGGTGTAGGTCTTGGACCCCTTGAATTCTCACTTACAGAAAAGGAAAGATCCGCAAGGAACGAGATAACCGCACCAAGGATTTGGGCATACCAAAGGCCTGGTCAAGGAAAAGATTGGAAAGGAGGTCCAATTAGGGATCCTCAAGATGCTAGAAGATGGGTTCGTTATGTTGCCAATAAAGGCGTAGATGGATTAAAACTGGTTTCATACGATCCAGATATAATGGCTGCTCTAATCGATGAAGCAATAAAACAAAAACTTGGCACAACAGCTCACCTTGGTCAAATGGGAGTTGCAAGAATGAATACTTTAGATGCTGCACGTTTGGGGTTAGGTACGCAAACACACTTCTACGGATTATTCGAGTCAATGTATGAAGAGAATGATATTCAGCCATACCCAGTCAACATGAACTATAATAACGAACAAGATAGATTTAGTCAGGTTGCGCATCAATGGAAATTGGTAAAACCTAATGGCGAAAAATGGGAATATCTTAAAGAAGAGCTGATCGCTCTTGATCTAACAATGGATCCCACTATGAATATCTACGCTGCAGGGCGTAATGTTATGTATGCTAGAAATGCAGATTGGCATGAAAAATATACTTTACCATCGCTGTGGGACTTTTATACTCCTAATCGTAAAGCGCATGGCTCATATTGGTTTGACTGGACAACACACGATGAGATAGCATGGAAAAAATTCTATCAAGTTTGGATGCAGTTTTTAAATGAATATAAAAATGCTGGAGGAAGGGTAACAACAGGCTCTGATTCTGGATTTATATATAAGTTATTTGGATTCGCATATATTGAGGAATTAGAGCTTTTGCAAGAAGCTGGTTTTCATCCATTAGAAGTGATTCGAGCTGCAACTTTGCATGGAGCTGAAACACTTCATAAACCCTTAGGGACTAAGCCAGACTTTGGCATCATAGCCCCTGGATACTTAGCTGATCTAATAATTGTCAGTGAAAATCCATTGTCAAATTTTAAAGTGCTATATGGGACTGGAACTGTCAGGGTTAACAAAAATAATGAGCCTGAAAGAGTAGGTGGAATAAAATATACAATTAAGGACGGTATAGTCTACGATGCAAAAAAATTATTGAAAGACGTTGAAGATATGGTAAATAAAGCTAAAAGAGAAGATGGTGAATTAAAAAAATATTAATCAAGGAATAGATTATGAGAAAATTAGTTTTTACATATATTCTTATTCATTTAGTATCATGTGACACACCTGATCATCAAGAAAAAATAAATAACACTCTAGATGCTCTTCATCATTTTGCATCAAAAGCTGATCAAAAAAACTACATTGATCTTTTTTCAAAAAATGCTGTCTTTTTTGGAACAGATATTGAAGAAAGATGGCCCATAAAATCATTCAATTCTTACGTAAAATCGCGCTTTGATACAGGTACAGGTTGGACATATAAAGTAAACAGTAGGAATGTATTTATTTCAAATGATAATAAATCGGCTTGGTTTGATGAACTAGTTGAAAATGAATCCTATGGAATCTTTCGAGGAACTGGTGTGTTAATTTTTGAAAATAATAAATGGAAAATATCTCAGTATAATTTGCTACTTCCCATACCAAATGATTATTTGCAAAAATTTGCAAATGAGATAAAAAAATACTATTCTATTAAATAAGCAATAAAATATAATCTTTAAATTGGGGTTCCAATGAGTTCAAATTCATTTGCAGAGTTAATCTTAATATTGTAAAAACGCCCTACGTTCAGTGGCTTATTTATATTGACAATGTTATCTACTTCTGGTGAGTCGTATTCAGTTCTTCCAACAGAGTGTTTTTCTCCTACATCATCAACAATGACTTTTAATGTCTGTCCAATCATTTGCTGATTTTTTTCGTTACTAATATCAGCCTGTAAGTCCATTAACCTCATTTTTCTTTCATTTTTTAATTCTAACGGAACATCGTCCTTAAGGTTTTCTGCAATTGTACCCTCTTCTTCAGAATATGTAAATACGCCTAACCTATCAAACCGAACTTCTTCGATAAAAGAATGTAGGTTTTCAAAATCCTCATCGGTTTCACCAGGATATCCGACAATAAGAGTAGTTCTTATCCTTATATTTGGGACTGCCTCACGTAAAAGCTGAATCCTCTTTTTGATTCCACTTGAGTCTAAACCTCTGCGCATAGATTTTAAAATAGAGTCGGATGCGTGCTGAATTGGCATATCAATATAGTTGCAAATATTTTTCGCATCTGCTATCGCACTAATGATTTTTTTTGATAAGTGAGCAGGATGAGCGTAATGAATTCTAATCCATTCAAAATCAAGCTGATCAAGCTCTTTTATAAGATTCCCCAGATATTGCTTTGGCTTTAGGTCCCATCCATAACTGGTAGTGTCCTGAGCAATAACCAACAATTCCTTAATCCCTCTTTCGGAGAGCTTCTCGGCTTCCCACATGATTGAATCGATGGTTCTGCTTTTTTGAAGACCTCGCATAATAGGTATACTACAAAAAGAACAACCGTTATCACATCCTTCCGCTATTTTTATGTAAGCATAGTGGTCTGGTGTCAAAATAGATCTTAAGAAAATTGGATCGTCTTTAGAAAATTCTTTTCCAGTTAAATATTGAACAATTTTTACATGGTCATTGCTGCCAAAAAAGTAGTCAACCTCTGGAATTTCTTTTGAAAGCTCTTCAGGATAGCGCTCAGAAAGACACCCCATTACCACAAGCCTATCAAGCTTTCCACTTCGTTTTAGCTCTGATGCCTGAAGAATCGTATCAACTGATTCCTGTCGGGCAACATCTATAAATCCGCAGGTATTAATCACCATTGTATCAGCTTCTTCAGGTTCTTCAGTAATTTGGTAATTGGTATTTTTTAAGGCACCCATTAATTTTTCTGAGTCAACTAATGCCTTTGCGCATCCAAGGCTAATAAATTTTAATTTTTGCTTATCGATCATTTTTTAAATAATGAATAGAAATCTCTAAGGTAAACCACCCAGCTTATAACCATAAGAGATGTTGCTAAGTATATTGTAAAGTCTTTGATCCATGGAAAAGCTTCCCATGGCCAAATATGAAATAAAATTGCTAAAGATGTTATTCCTGTGGCCCATTTACCCCACCAGTTAGCGCTAAGAAAAAATTGGTTTCTATTAAAAGCATAAATAGCAAGTATAGCTATGAATAAATATCTCAAAATATAAAATAGAAAGAACCATGCAGGAATTTGACCGGATAACACCAAATAGGAAACAACAGATAAAATACATATAAAGTCTGCTATTGGATCCACCCATTGACCAAAATATGTGACTTCATCAGCTTTTCTGGCAACCCAGCCATCTAAAGCATCAGACATGATTGCAACCAATATAAGAAACAGTGTTATGGAACCAAGAGTAGGATCTCTTAAGGTGTAAACTATTGGAATGGCTAACGCGGCTCTAATCAAACTTATAAAGTTTGCCAGGGTAACGATTTTTCTTGGGTCGTTTAACTTGAGTCTATTCTGCATTGCTTAATATTTTATTATTCTGCAAGATGGTTTTTGAATCAAAATCGACGATTTGATCGCAATGATTGTTAACAAAATTAGTATCATGCGAAACTAATATTAAGTGTTTATTTACTAATAAACTTTTAAGTATTTGACTTAGCTTAATTTTTTGCTGAAAACCTAATCCAAAAGTTGGTTCATCTAAAATAATTAGGTTAAAATTACTTAAAGCTAGAATTACAATAAGAACAATACGTACTATAGACCAAGAAAGATCGAATGCTTTTTTGTGTTTAACTTTATCCCAATTCACTTGATGAGAGTTTAATTTTTTTATAAAACTCTTAACCTTGTTTTTTTCAAATTTATTGTTATCAATCAATTTTTGAAGTAGTTGCTCTAGTGTATTTGGGCCAAGCATGCGTTCAGGAAATTGATTCAAAACAGCAACATTGGGTGATTCATCAAATAATTTAAGATCTATTTTACCATTTGATGGATTGATCTCATTTGTTAAGAGCTTGATAAAGGTAGTTTTACCTGAGCCATTTTTACCAATAATTCCTAGTGAGCGTGAATTTGTTAATTCAATATTAAATTTTTCTATCACTGATTTGTTTGAATCATCAAATGAGAATGTAAGGTCATCTGTTTTGATTGAAAGACTTCCAGTTGTATGTTTATGATTGTATAAGGTAGATATTTCTGATTTGTTAATTTTTTGTAAACCAGATAGCGATAATATCCATTTTGTTTTACCGTATTTTAAATCATTGTGGTCTGAAGTAAACCATAATATTGTTTTCTGATCTCCATATTTTTCATTAATCCAATTGACCCAATCATTCTTTATTGATGAGCTTAAATATGATAAGCCATCATCAATAAAAATTACCTCAGAGGGAGAAGAAAAGGCAGTGACAATATTTAAAATTTCCATCTCACCACCACTTAGCGTATTTGGATGACGAGACCAGTTATCTATAAAAGGCAATAAAGCTTTTAAATCTTCAAGGTTACTTTGCAAATCTTTGTTATATGGTAGACACTCAAGACCAAATGAGATTTCAGATAATAAGTTTGGGGATACAATTTGGTTTTCTGGGTTTTGAAAAACCAATTGCTTTTTTTTTGGAATCTTTTTGGTGGTAATTAAAAAATTTTTTGATTCAAATTTATTATTATCAAAGAAAGAATTTATTAATTCTGTTTTACCAGAACCGCTTTCTCCATAAAAAACATTTAAACCAAAATTAAGATCAATTCTTTTTTTATCATTGAATTTTTCAAATGTAATATCAAATGAAAATTCCTTAGTCATGAATCAAACTCCTTACGATACGAGTAGAGGAGCCTAGATTATCATGAACAACATTAGTGGCTGAATAGCTTGAGCTTAAAAAAATATCTTCTTCATTTAGAAGGCTGGATATTTTTGTATAAAATTCTTCTCCATTTGCAATAGAAAAACCTCCACCTTTTTTAATTAGCTCCTCGGCTTCATGAAAATTATTGTATTTAGGTCCAAAAAATACTGGCAATCTAGCTATTGCTGGCTCCATGACGTTATGAACTCCAGAAGAAAATCCGCCTCCAATATAAGCGATCTGTCCGTGCCAATAAAGCTGAGATAATTTACCCACTGAATCAACAATGATAACTTTAGAGTCTATTTCTTCAATATTTTTTTTACCAAGCTTTTCATAGATGGTATTATTTTTAATTAAATAGTTCTCAATCCTTGAAATATCTTTGTTTGATGGAGTATGAGGAGCCCATATTAACGATAAC
Organism: uncultured Fidelibacterota bacterium; assembly: GCA_913049685.1. GTDB lineage: Bacteria > Fidelibacterota > Marinisomatia > Marinisomatales > TCS55 > TMED108. The sequence continues at coordinate 50,718 of CAJWZD010000008.1, read as the reverse complement.
TCTGGAATATCATTAATGAGGGTGAAGAGTGAAGCATTTATTTTTTTTTCATCTTCAAGATGCATACTTCCCAATACAAGCCTCTTTGGCCTCTGAAGAACAGATTTAGTTCTTTCCTTCGTAAATTTATCGGATTTCAATTTAACTTGGTCATATCTTGGATTACCTAATGTTCGCATTCTTGAAGGGGTATTTTTACCCACTATTAACTTTAATTGTTCACTGTCAGCATCTGTTATCGTATAAATAGCACTAAAAGAATTATATATATTTCTATAAAACATTTTTATCAGAGGGTACATCTTTGTGCTTTTTTTTGAGAATCTTGCAGCAAAAAGGACTGTGTGGATATTTAAATCTTTCGCTACCCATATAAGATTTGGCCACACATCATAACCTGCTAGAATAAGTTTTCTAGGATTTATTTTTCTAAGATATAATCTTACAATCCATTTAAAATCAAAAGGTAAATATATTTTACAATCAATATCGTGATCGTTTACAAAATCATACCCAGAAGGAGAAAAAAAGCTAAGCATAAAAAGAGAGTCAGGCTCAACTTCTTTTAAGCCAGTGAGGACTGGCTTTATCTGTTCATATTCTCCAAGAGATGCAGCATGAAACCAATATATATCTTTATTATCTGATTTTGATATAAAATCATTAATTTTTACTCTAGAACTTAAACGCCCAAAAAATCCTTTTCTTATTTTTTTACTAAATACAGCTAAAGCAATGATTGTAAGCATAAATAATGGGAACAAGACGAATCTATATAAAAACCTCCAAAGCATATTTAGGCTAATAATTTTTCGATATTTATCAATATTTCATTTGTACTAATATTTTTCATGCAATATTGAGTTTTCCTATAACATGGAAAGCTGCCATTTTGTGAACATGGCCTACACCATACGTCATTTTTGAAAATATTTAAAGATTTTTCAGAATAAACTCCAGCTCCTGTTTCGAATGATGTTGGTCCCAATATTACAATAGTTGGTATATCCAAAGCTTCTGATGCATAAATAAAGCCTGTATCGCTTCCTATGCTTAGAGCAGAATTACTAATTATAGACATGGACTGCCTTAGATTAGATTTTCCACTTAAATCAATTGCATTTTTTGATAAACCCTTAAATATTTCTCTGCAAACTATATCTTTTTCAGAGCCTAAAATAACAGGTGCCATTTTGTACTTCTTTTCACATATATTGATTAATTCAATATATTTTTCAACGCTCCATTGTTTTTGCCTCCAGGCTGATCCAGGTATCAGAGTGAAATATTTTTTGGTATTTAGTCCATTTTTATCTAAAAGTTGAATTCCATCATTTTTTTCTTTTTCAGAAATATTCAAGCTTGTTTCGGAAAATTCGTGATCTGGTGGCAATAGATCAATTAATGGTTCATGAAGCCATTTTCTCTGGTTAAAGTCAGTAGGAAATTTGTTTTTGTGGTTTAAAAATAGTAGAAATCTATTTTTTCTTGGCTTATCTACATAGTACGATTTAAGCAAAGGGACTTTCTTTCTAATTAGCTTTGATCTTACGCTGTTATGAAGATCGATTAAAGCATCGTATGGTTTACTGCTAATCAATTTCCTTATTGAGTCAATTTTTGTCCCTGCGTCAATGGAATGTAAAAAATCAATGCTCGGGTGATCAAAAAGTAGCGATTCGTATTTTTTTAAGGTCAAATATTCAATTTCAGTGTTGGGAAAATATTTTTTGATAGTATTCAAGACTGAAGTTGTTTGAATTATATCACCAATAGAGCTAAATCTTAGGACCAAAAGCCTTGTCCATGAATCAGCCATTTTATTTTTTTAACCTTTTCTCTGAGCATTGAAGCTAATTAAATCAATCATTGACTTTTTATACGGAGATTCTGGATAAGGTGAAAGCGCCTCTATCGCCTGGTTGTTAAATTCAGATATTTTTTGTTGAGCATAACTAAAACCACCTACTCTATCTATAATTTCTCTAAGGTCATTTAAATTTGATTTATTTTTTTTCTTTATTGATAATATTTTTTTGATCTGTTTTGATTCAACTCTTGATATTTTTTGATAAGCATAAATAAGTGGTAGGGTAATCATATTCCTTTTGACATCTGCGCCTATTTTTTTACCAGTTGAGCTTTCGTTACCTAAAATATCAAAAAGATCATCTTTCACCTGAAAAGCCATTCCAAGCTTTGTACCATAATTTATCATAGCAAGCCTATCTTTATCTTTTCCTGTTGATGTAATAGCACCTAATTCACAACAGGTAGATACTAATGAAGCAGTTTTTTGGTAAATCATTTCATAATAAACATCTTCAGTCATAGATTTTGTAAGAGATTTTTCAATCTGAAGTATTTCGCCTGCAGCAAGTTTCTCAGCAGTATCTGCTATTAGCTGAAGAGCTGCAAAGTCCTTTAAGCCAACCATATTTATCAATGTTTTGCTAAGAATAAAATCACCCATAAGTACGGCAATTTTATTCTTCCAAACCCTATTGATTGAAGGAAAACCTCTACGTTTTTCGGCCTCATCAACAACATCGTCATGAATTAAGGTGGCAATGTGAAGTAATTCTATCATAGCAGCAGCTTTGTAGCTATTTAAAGAAGGTTGACCACAAACTCTAGATGAAAGTATTGTTAGTATTGGTCGGATAAGTTTTCCTTTATGATGAATGATGTACTTGCCAATCATATTGATCAGTCGAACCTCTGAGTGCAGAGCACTCTTAAGCTCTTCCTCAAAAAGCTTGATATCATCAAAGATTGGTCGCGTAATACGTTTTAAGGATTTTTTGTCACTTCTCATAGATAGATATTAAGTATGTTTTTTTCTGTTTACTAGCCAACTAACTCCTATACTAATCTCATATAATAATAATAGAGGTATCGACATAAGTACAAGGCTAATTGGGTCAGGTGGGGTTATAAATGCACTTAAAATTAAAATTATTACGATAGCATATCTTCTATAATGCCTCATAAAAGCTGGTGTTAGCAGGCCAATAACGGAAAATAAAAATACAATAACAGGCAACTCAAAAATTAGCCCACTGCCTACCATTAACCACGTGATGAAGCTAAAATAATAATTAATTGAAAAATTATTTTCTATCCCTTCAAAACCAGCAGCCGTAAAAAAACTTAATGAAAATGGTATTACAATTATATAAGCAAAAATTAATCCAATTATAAAGGATAGAAATGTGAATAAAATTAAAGGTATTATATATTTCTTTTCATCTAAATAAAGTCCAGGTGCAATAAACTTCCAAAGTTGATATGTCAAAACTGGTATAGATATTATTATACCACCAAGTAGTGCAATACCCCATTTAATCATGAACATTCCCTGGACTTTTAGAACCTGCAAATCCATAGAGTTATTAAGATTTTCTGTAGGCTTTATTAATATTTCAATAATATGATCTATAAAATAAAATGAAACTATTGCACCAATTAGTACAGAGGAAATTGATTTAATCAACCTCCATCGTAACTCCTCAAGATGATCTAAAAAAGGCATTGATTCATTATTAGTATTCATTTTGTATTTAGTAGTTTTTCGGCTATTTGATAGGGTGAAGATTCTGAGATTTTGAGATCATTAATAGTTAATTCAAGTTTTTCAATATTGCTATTTGTCCAAAAACTATCAATCAAACGATTTTGTATAATATTAAACACTCTATCCTTATATCTGCTTATTTTTTTATTTTCTAAATAAAGCTCATGGTCTTTGTTATTCAAAAAATTGCCAATTCCATTAAATAAATCTTCAACGCCATCCCCTCTATCAGCAGAGACCTTAAATACCGGTGGTTCAAAATTATCTTTATTTTTAAATATATGTAAGACACTATATATCGATTGAACGAGCTTTTCTGATCCATTTCTATCTGATTTATTTACTACAAAAAGGTCAGCAATTTCTATTAAACCCGCTTTCATTAACTGAATATCGTCACCAGATTCAGGCACTAATAAAACTATGGTTAAATCAGCTGCTTTTGCAATATCGTGTTCACCTTGCCCAACGCCAACGGTTTCATAAATCACAATATCTTTTCCACTTGCAGCTAATATATCTCCAGCTTCTTGTGCTTTTTTATTCAGACCGCCTAAGTTGCCTTTTGACCCCATACTCCGAATGAAAACATTGTCATTCCATAAATAATTGTTCATCCTTACTCTATCGCCAAGGAGCGCTCCTCCTGAAAAAGGGCTCGATGGGTCAACAGCTATAACTCCAACGCTCTTATTTTGATTTAAATAAAGACGAATTAATTGGTCCGTTAGGGTGCTTTTACCTGCTCCAGGAGGACCAGTGATTCCTAATTTAATCGTATTATGCGTATGAGGGTATATTCCACTAAAAAGCTTATCATTTATGTCATCCCCTGACTCAACCAGTGTAATCGCCCTTGAAATTGCTAAGTGGTCATTTTTTATTATACGATTTAAAATATCACCTTGGTTAGAATTAACCATATTTATGATTTAGATAATTATGAAAAAAGTTGACGAAATTCGTCAAAATTAAAGATAATAAGGTCCTTCTTGTTTTTCTTTACTAGATTTTTTTCCTCAAGGAGTTTGATTGTTCGCGATACGGTCTCACGAGAAGTGCCGGCCATATTGGCTATATCTTGTTGAAAAGGTAGGTTTTTAATTGTTACTTCACCTTTTTTAATAGTTCCCAGTTCTTGTGCAAATCGGATCAACGTGATAGCTATTCTATGCTCAGAATCGCTTAGAGATAGGCTTTCTATGTGTTGGTCGCTTTTTCTAAGACGAATTGCTAACTCTTCTAAAAGAGCAATAGCTATTTTTGGGTAAGTTTCAAGGCAATCTAAAAAATCGCTTCTTGATAAAGTTAAAACCTCAGAATCCTCATTTGAAATAATATTAGCAGATCTGCCTTCTCCATCAAGCAGTGACATTTCACCAAAAAAATCGCTTTCTCCAAGAATAGCTAAAATTACTTCTCGGCCATCATCACTCTGTCGGGTAACTTTAACTGCACCACTTTTAATAATAAAAAATGTCTCTCCCTGACTTTCTTCTAGAAGAATCATTTTGCCTTTGTCATAAGAGCGAGAAACCATTTTATCTGCAATGATATTTAAATCATTATCTTTAAGGTCAGAAAATATTGGAACATTTCTCAGATGTTGGGCTGTACTCATAGCAGAAAATACTATAAATAAAAATAATTGAACAGGTTAAATCACATAATATATTACTAATTTATATATACGTTTGTGATAATTATCACAATGAGGAGCAAAATGATCAATAAAATATAAATGAATTTTCATTTTGCCTTATGATTAAATATGGGATAATTTCGCCTGTTAATTATTAAAAAATAAAACTAAGGTAAAGATGGACAGACACCCCCAACAAATAAAGCGCGAACGTCAAGATAAAAAACGTAACGCAATAAATAGCGCTAAACATTCTGACATGAGAACTGCTATTAAAAGAGTATTAGAATCTAATGATTTTTCAAAAGCTGAAACACCTTACAAAAAAGCGGTTAGTGTTATTGATAAAATGGTGAGCAAGGGGCATTTAAAAAAGAATACCGCAGCAAGAAGGAAGTCTCAGATTACACGCCACCTAAATTCGTTAGCAAAATAAATTTATTTTGTATCTGATATTTGATAATTAGGAGCTTCCTTAGTTATCTTAACTTCATGTGGATGACTTTCTTTAATACCAGCTTGCGTTGACTGAATAAATTCAGCTTTTTTCTGGAAATCAGTAATATTTTCTCCTCCGCAATATCCCATCGAAGAACGAAGTCCTCCCATTAATTGATGAATAGTATTTTTTACGCTTCCCCTGTATGGGACTATTCCTTCTATACCCTCTGGTACTAGTTTTTTATCCTCTGTATTATTTTGAAAATATCTTGAACCATCACCATCTTGCATAGCTCCTAATGAACCCATACCTCTATAGGATTTGTACTGTCGTCCTTCAAATAGAATAAATTCTCCGGGGCTTTCATCCATTCCAGCTAGAATACTTCCCAGCATTACCGTATCGGCTCCAGCTGCTATAGCTTTAGATATATCGCCGCTGTAACGAATTCCGCCATCTGCAATTACTGGAATGTTTGATTTTTTTGCTTCATCTACACAATCCATCACAGCTGTTAGCTGAGGAACTCCTATTCCAGCTACTATTCTTGTTGTGCAACTTGCACCAGCTCCTATGCCCACTTTAACACAGTCAACACCAGCATCAATCAAAGCTTTTGTTCCATCAGAAGTTGCAATATTCCCACCAATAATCTGTAAATCAGGTATAGATTTTTTAATATTTCTAATTTGATTCAGTACTCCGGCTGAGTGACCATGAGCAGTGTCAACAACAATGACATCAACTTCTTTTAAGTGAAGCTCTTGAGCTCTTTCCAGAAAATCACTAGTTACGCTTAATGCTGCGCCTACCCTCAATCTTCCAGCTTTATCTTTACACGCATGTGGAAAATCTTCTTTCTTTTGAATGTCTTTAACTGTTATCAATCCAGCCAGACTTCCATCCTTATCAACAACTAAAAGCTTTTCAATTCTATGTTCTTGCAAAACTTTTTTAGCCTGATCAAGCGTTGTTCCTTGTGGGACAGTAACAAGTTTTTCTTTTGTCATTCTTTCTGTTACTTGAAGCGTTTCATCAGTTTCAAACCTAATATCCCTATTGGTAATTATTCCAATAAGCTTTTCATTTTCAACAACAGGTAATCCGCTAATTTTATATAACGACATTACCTCTTTGGCCTCTTTAATGGTTTTATTGCTTGAAAGAGTAACAGGATTTACAATCATCCCACTTTCATAACGCTTGACCCTATCAACCATAAGCGCCTGATCATCAATCTTTAAATTCTTATGAATTATTCCAACACCACCCTCTCGAGCAAGTGCTACAGCCATGCCACTTTCAGTTACTGTATCCATTGCTGCGGACAGCAAAGGAATATTCATTTCTATTTTTTTAGTAAGCTTAGTTTTTACGCTAACTTGATTTGGAAGTATATTTGATTCTTGAGGGACAAGCAATACATCATCAAATGTAAGCGCTTGATTGAATGGGGGTCTATTTTTCATTTATATTCTACTAACTTTATTTATTTTATTTACAATCGAAAAGACTTTATTCTTTTTTAAAAGATCTTCAACTTTTTCAATATCCTTAGAAAAAACTCTATCTTTCATTGATAATACTTTTACCTGCTTTAAGAGTAAAATTAACGCTTTAAGGCTTTTACTTGATAAAAGTTTTTGATGAAATCTGTGATTTATATTTCCTGAAACCAAAAGTTCGATAGCTAAAATTTTGCGAACATTTTCAATTATTTTTAAACATGATCGGCCTGCCCACGGCGCCATACTTACTATATCCTCTTGACCTCCAGAAGTTGTAATAGAGTCAATACTAGATGGGTGCGCTAATGTTTTATTTTCTGAGGCAAGGGACGCAGCAGTTACGTGTGCTATCATATAACCAGACTCAAGACCGCTATTAACTGCACCAAACATAGGCAGATTTCCATCCGCACCTTTCATGATATAATGAATTCTTCTTTCAGAAATTGCTCCAATTTCAGAAATTGCTATTGATAATGAATCTAAAGACTGAGCTACTGGTTCAGCATGAAAATGTCCAGAATTACGGATAGATTCATTCGGAAAAATCAGGGGGTTGTCTGAGATTGAATTAATCTCATTATTAATAGTTTTTTCTGTATTTGAAAATACCTCCCATGAAGTGCCATGGATGTGTGGAATGCATCGCATACAATACGGATCCTGTACTTTATCGCAATCTTTATGCGAATTAACTATCTTACTGCCACTTAGAAGATTATAAATGTTTTTCGCGGATATATTTTGACCTCTGTGTTTTTTTAGTTTGTGAATAGAGGGATTAAATACTTGTCTTGTCGAAAGACTAGATTCAACAGAAAGAGCTGAAATAATATCAGCTGAATACAATAGATTTCGAGCTTCAAGTAAAGCTTTTACTCCAAGAGCAGTCGAGACTTGAGTTCCATTAATAAGACTCAAGCCTTCTTTTGCGTTTAAAACAACAGGTTTAAGCTTTTCAGAATAAAGAGCTTTTTTACTATTGAGCGTTTTTCCATTATAAATTACATCTCCTTCACCGATCATTGCACAAGCTAAATGTGACAATGGTGCTAAATCTCCTGAAGCACCAACGGACCCTAAAGAAGGTATTAATGGTATAATATCTTTATTTAACATAGCGATCAACTGATTAACGAGTTTTGGCCTAACACCACTGTAACCTTTTGACCATGTTAAAATTTTTAGAGCCATAACAACTCTTACGATACCAATATTAAATGGATTTCCAATACCTGCAGCATGAGAGCGAACTAAATTTAATTGAAGTTGTTCTATGTCGCTTTGATCAATAGTAACTGAGCTAAGTTTGCCAAAGCCTGTATTTACACCATATACCAGTTGACCTTTTTTAAGGATAGCTTGTAAGGTGTCATTTGAGATTTTTATTAATCTTTTTGCTTGAGGAGATATTTTTAAAGAACCAGGGGAGCTAATTAGATAGCTTAGATCATCCCAAGAAACAGATTTATTGGAAATAGTTAATGCTTCCATCAGATAATTTAGCTCTATTTATTAAAAATTAAAAACATGAGTTGTAATTAAACCGTTCTTTGCTCTTAAGACAAATAATTATGTAATTTTTACCATAAAAAAAGGCTTTATAATGAAATCAGTTCTTATTTACTCTTTCACATTTCTAATTTTGGGATGCACGATGTCTACAAATAATTCAATTACTGAAACAAACAATAAAAATTCATTTAACCCGTTCTTTGAAAAAAGTAAGCTTTACATGGGTTTTCCGCCTTTTGATTTAATAAAAAATGAACACTATCTCCCTGCATTTTTAATGGGTATGTCTAAACAGCTTGATGAAATAGATTTGATTACAAACAATAAAGAAGGACCGACTTTTGATAATACGATTGTCGCTATGGAAATGTCTGGTGAACTCTTAGGTAGAGTGGCAGCTGTTTTCTTTGCACTTACTTCCGCAAACACTAATGATGAAATGGAAAAGATCCGAGCAGAAATAGCGCCAAAGCTATCCGCTCATAGCGATAAGATCCTGCTTAACCCTAAACTCTTCAAAAGAGTAGAAGAGGTATACACAAATAGAGAATCAATTGGATTGAATGGCGAAAGCATGCTTTTGATCGAGAGATATTATATTGACTTTGTCCGCTCAGGCTCTAAGCTCTCCATAAAAGAAAAAGATAGATTGAAATCTATAAATGGTGAAATATCTGTATTGCAAACGCAATTTAGCCAGAATGTTCTCAAGGAAGTAAACGCATCAGCGGTAATATTTGATAGCCGCAAAGACCTTGATGGGCTATCAAATACTGCAATTGAATCAGCTGCGAATGAAGCTAGCTCCCGAGGTCTTAATGGAAAATATGTAATTGCCCTAAAAAATACTAGCGGACAACCCTCACTCTCATCTCTTAAAAATAGATCCTCCAGAGAAAAAATTCATAAGGCTTCTCTTTCTCGAGGAAGTCGTGGTGGTGAGTTTGACAACAGGGAAATACTTGTTAACATTATAAAACTTCGATCTGAAAAAGCACGCTTAATGGGATATAATAATCATGCAGCATATACTTTAGAAACCCAAACTGCACAGAATCCTCAGAATGTTAATAAAAGATTAAGCAGTTTGAGCCCAAAAGCCCTAGCAAATGCAAAAAAGGAAGCTTCAGACTTGCAAAAGATGATTGAATCAGAAGGCAGTAGTTTCGAACTAGAATCTTGGGATTGGGATTTTTACACAGAAAAAGTTCGCACAGAGCGTTATAATTTTGATGCAAATCAACTAAAACCATTTTTCGAAATGAATAATGTTTTGCAAAATGGTGTTTTCTTTGCAGCTACCAAGCTCTTTGGTATCACTTTTAAGGAGCGCTTTGATCTTCCGACCTATCATGAAGATATACGGGTTTTTGAAGTATTTAATGAAAATGGTACAGTATTGGGGTTATTTCTTTTTGATGGGTATGCAAGACCCACTAAAAGAGGTGGAGCTTGGATGAATGCATATGTTTCACAGTCAAAATTAAAAAATAATCTTCCTATTGTTGCTAACCATCAAAATGTAGTCAAGCCTCCAAAAGGAGAACCGGCCCTAATGTCCTTTGATGAGGTAATTACTATGTTTCATGAATTTGGCCATGCTTTGCACGGTTTGTTCTCAGATGTATATTATCCTTATTTTGCAGGAACATCAGTTCCAAGAGATTTTGTTGAGTATCCATCTCAGGTTAATGAAATGTGGGCTATTTGGCCATCTGTATTGAAGAATTATGCTATTCATTACGAAAGCGGTGAAAAGATGCCTAAAGAGCTCCTTGATAAAGTGTTAGCTACTCAAAAATTTAATCAAGGATTTTCAACAACTGAATATTTGGCATCATCAATATTAGATCAAGCACTTCATCAACTTGAACCTAATGAAATTCCAGATGCTGAAAGTCTTATAGGGTTTGAGAAAAATACACTCATAAATGCTGGAATTACATTAGAAGCAATACCTCCTCGATATAGAAGTACTTATTTTTCTCATATTATAGGTGGTTACTCAGCAGGATATTACTCCTATATATGGAGTGAGGTTTTAGATGCAGATACTGTTGAATGGTTTAAGATAAATGGTGGTTTAAAAAGGGAAAATGGTGATCGCTTTAGAAGTTTACTGCTATCTAAAGGTGGAAGTAAAGATGCAATACAGTTATTTATTGATTTTAAAGGATCAGAACCTAATATTCAACCTTTGCTTGATAGGAAAGGCCTTAATTAAGGAAGGTTAAGATCTTCTAAATATTTAAAAACTTGCATTTGTACAGGTATGCTTTCACTAAAAATAATTCCATATCTTTTGTTGATCACTCGATCATCCATAACTATGAAAATACCTTCATCAAAAGATGTCCTTATTAACCGTCCAAAACCTTGTCTAAAACGTATAACTGATTCAGGTAACGCATAGTCCATAAAGCTATTGCCGCCTTGAGATTCAATCATACTTCCATAAGCCTTAACTAAAGGGTCGGTAGGTACATCAAATGGCATTTTTATTATCATTAAAATCTCTAGTAGATCGCCAGGCAAATCTACTCCCTCCCAAAACGCATTTGTGCCAAGCAGTATTCCGTTAGTACTTTGCTTCATCCCTCTAATCAATCCCATTCTTGAGGTTTGTCTTTTTTGAGCAAAAATAGGTAGTTCGTCATTACGATTGATTTGTTTTAGCAGGTTTAATGTGTTTTCAAGTTGGGCTCTTGAAGTAAAAAGAATCATCATTCTTTTATTGAATTTTTTATGGCAGTGTATTATCGTTTTTGCTATAACATCAGGTCGCTGTCCATCATCCCCTGAATATTGGAAATAGTTTACCTGATCGTTATAACTAAAAGGACTTTCAAAGACGCTGGTTGTTAAACCATCAAAATCCATTTCATTTAAACCGACTCGATTCAAAAAATAGTCAAACGACATTTTAGTTCTAAGAGTTGCGCTAGTTAAAACACAATGATCCAAATTGTGAAAAATTGTATTTGCTATATCATGCCCAGGTTCTATTGGGGCCATATTAACAGTGAGTAATAATTGTGCCTTACCTGATATATTTTTAAATGTCCCTTCGTACCAGTAAACATTGTCAGGATTTTGTTTTGAGGTTATTTTTTCAGTAAGAACAAATATGTCTGACAATGCTCCTTCACCTCTATCAAATATTTGATGCAATTCTAGAAAATCTTCTTTTGTTTCATCTATATCAAGAAGAAGTTCGCGTAATTTTCTAATATGATTTCTAAGATTATTTAATGAGTGTTTAAAATCGCTAATCTCAAACTCTAAAGGCGCAAAATGTTCAACTAAATTATCTATAATCAATTTTGTAGAAAATTTTGATTTTTCATCAAAACGATGCAAGGAACTCGAAGTCATATTTTCAAAGAAAATTTTAAGCTTTAATCTAGTGTTTTCAACAAGGTCTTGAAGTATCGATCTATTAATTTCAAATTTAGGATGGATTGACGCAATATGTCTTAAGCTGCTGTTCCATCTTACAGAATGACTGTGTTGAGGATCAATGCGGTCCAATGCATAATTTATAGATCGATTATCAAAAGTTGCTGTTAATTGATGGTAAGCAGCTTTAGGCAGGTTATGCGCCTCATCAATAATGACAGCATTAGTTTCAGGAAGAAAACCTAATGATTCGCCCGCTTCAGATTTTGATTGTGCATCAGAGATAAGCAATGCATGATTAACAACTATAATATTGGCCTGATATGCTATTTTCCTTAGAGGTCCAAAAAAACAACCATCATGCTTTGCGCACATAGAGGATGTGCAAAAACCCTGCTCGCTATGAATTAAGCCAATCAGTCGATAGGTAAAGCCGTTTGTAAATCCGGGGCACTCATCTAAATCTCCTGTTAATGTATGCTCAAGCCATACAAACAAGGGAAGCATATTCATTGCTTCATCAGCATTTATCATCTTTTCTGAGCTATTAATAATCCAATTCAATCTAGTTTTGCACAAATAATTATTTCTTCCTTTTATCAGAACAGCCTTAATAGAAGAGTCTATAGCTTTTGAAAGTGTTGGGAGGTCGTTATTAAATAGCTGGTCTTGTAGATGTTTGGTATAGCATGAAAGAATGACGGGACTATCATTTGAAGAGGATTGAGAATATTTGATTGATCCAAAAAGATAAGCCATGCTTTTGCCAAGGCCAGTCCCTGCTTCAACAACTCCAATCCCGCCTTGATTGCACATAATATTTTCTACATACTCACTAAATTCGATTTGGTTAGATCTTAGTTCATAGGATTCAAAAGTCTTGCTAAGAAATCCGGTTTCATCAAACACATCCTTGGATGAAATGTTGACTAGGTCATTCTTCGAATCATGAAAAAATATATTCCTACTGATAGGCTTTATTAATTCAGAGGATGTAATACCGCTTTTAATGTTTCCACTTTTTGTTAAATAATTTCCAATATTAATAAATAAATCTTTATTGAAAACGTCAAATGGCTGCAAAAAACTAACAATATTTGATATAAGGTCGAGGTTGTAAGAAGCTACTTCGTGTACAAGCTCTACAAAAACCTCACCACAATTCTCTGTATCTTTCTCTGCGCGATGAGCTCCTTCAGCAGATAAATTATAAAATTCAGATACTGCACTAAGATTGTGAGTTGGTTGAAAAAAAAGAAAGGCTCTCGACAGAGTAAGAGTGTCGTAGTACTTTCTATCAGGTAACTTCTTATCATTTCTCTGTGCCATAGCTTGAAGAAAAGCAACATCAAATGGGGTATTATGTGCTACAATTGGATGATCACCAAGAAAATCTAAAAGATCATCAATGACATCTTTTTCCATTGGGGCTTGCGAAACCATTTCGTTTGAAATCCCGGTGATGTCTTGAATTAAGCTTGATATAGGCTGTTGTGGATTTATTAAGGTACAAAATCTAGTATCTGCTTTACCACTTTCAAAAAGGATTGCAGCAACTTCAATTGGACGGTCATTTGCAACATCCAGACCAGTGGTCTCAAAGTCAAAAGCAATGAACCTATCAAGCTCTAAAGCGGATAGTAATTCTGGTCGGTCCATTAAAATTAAAAATTACTTTGTAATTTCTTAATCGGGTTGATCTACTTTGAAGGTGGGAATCACATTTCCATGGGTAAAATAAAAATAATATCTAGAAAGCAAGAATAGAGGTCCGGTGATTAGAATAAGCCAAGGATGGCGCATCGATAAAAACATTAATGGAATAAATATAACGTACATCCGACATCTTTGTAAATGTCTAATTCCAGGAGGAAATACAATAGCGACTAAGGGGAATGGTAAGTAGACTGCAGCAATAGTGCTAATCATTGGATCATCATTCAGATAGCCAGCCATAGAGGCAATAAAGGTAAATATTATTGTTATTAACAATAATGGAGCAAAATCTTTCTTATTAGGTTTAGATGAGCGGAATATTTTAAGGGGTATTTTCCATGTTAAGTGCCCAATATAGAAAAATAGGATATAAGGAAAACCAACTAACAGCAAATTTAAGGATAAATTGAGCGGATTTGATCCTAATGAGAAAAGAAAGAAGCCATATAAAATAATGATTAATTGTTCGATGTAAAATGATTTACCATTTCTATTGCTTAGTTTGGTTATAAAAATAAAATCAATGAACGAAGAAAGGACAAATGCAAAAAATAGGTACAAGGAAAATGAATCCCAACTCCAATACATCCATCTGCTTTCAAGATGAATCGCAGCGTTGCAACCTGATACAATCATTGCCCAAACAGCAAACCAGCGCAAAGGTTTCAGTTTGAAAAAATTATCGAGAAGCATGAAGAAACTGGATAATTTTTTATAAATAACCGTATCTTTTAAGATATATTTTTCCGCTAACAAACTTTATCCAATCAAAGCCTTGCCTGTAGTTGTAAAATAAATTTCATTAAAAATAATAAAAGCAACAATGCTTGCCGCAACTATAAGAAATACTTTAACGAGTCCATCTTGTACGGTTGCGCCGTTCATACCTTTTCTTAATTCTATCATATAATCTTTAATACCCCACTTTTTGATGATGAATATTGCGGTCAGCATTCCACCTATCGGCAGCATATACTTTGATGATAAATAGTCCATAGCATCAAAAAAGGACATGCCTAGTGGAGCTGCTATATTTATACCACCTCCCAAAGAAAGTGAGCAAAATACACCAACTATTGTTATAACTGATCCAAATTGCAAGGTTGCTTTTTTTCTAGACCACCCCTTTTGATCGATGAAGTATGCAGTTACGACTTCAAGTATTGAAATAGCAGAGGTTAGTGCTGCCATAAAGAGTAAAATAAAAAATAAAGTGCTCCATAATATTCCACCAGCTAGTTGAGGAAATATTGATGGTAAAATTATAAAAATCAAGCCAGGGCCTTCAGCAGGATTTGCTCCAAGTGCAAAGACAGTAGTAAAAATCGCTACGCCAGCAAGCATGGCTATAGCCGTATCTAAAAATATTACCCATAGAGCTGAGGATAATAGATTTTGTTTTTTATTTAAGTAGCTACCGTACGTAATCATAGTTCCCATTCCAAGGCTAACTGTAAAAAAAGAGTGCCCTAATGCTAGGACTATTGATGAGGCAGTTAAATCTTCAAATCTAGGCTTAAATAAAAATGACAGACCCTGCATTCCCCCATCAAGAGTTATACCTCTTATTGCCAAAACGCCTAAAAGTACAATAATAACAGGCATCATTATTTTTGACCATTTTTCAATCCCGCCTTTAACGCCTTGAATAATTACAAAAATACATAAAGACATAAAAATAATTTGATAGAAAACGGGACCTAAAGAAGAGGTAATAAACGCATTGAAAACTTCACCTGCAGCAGCAGGGTTTCCAGATAAATTACTAAATTCTCCAAACAGAGAATCAATAATATATTTTAAAATCCAACCACCAACTACTCCATAAAAGGACAGGATTACAAACGCAGAAGCTACACCTAAAAAACCTACCCACTTCCAGTTACTATTAGGTGCAATTTTTTCAAAAGCACCTACTGGACTTAACTGCGTTTTTCTTCCGATAACAAGCTCAGCAATCACTATCGAAAGACCGACAATTAATATACAAATCAAATATATTATTGTGAATGCACCGCCGCCATTTTCACCAGCCATTGATGGAAATTTCCAAATATTACCTATTCCAACGGCAGAACCTGCTGCAGCAAATATGAATCCTAGTTTTGACCCCCATTGTTCGCGTTCGTTACTCATTAGTATTTTTTGACTCCGTTTTATTTTTTTCTAAATCTTCATTCATTACTGAACTAAATGGATGCAAATGCGCTTCCACTATAGCATCCAGCAGGCCATAAATATAGACAATGATAATCCACCATCCATACCGGTTTCTTTTAAAGAGATAATTTTTTTTATCAACCGAACTTAAAGATGAAGAATTATTGTATTTATTAGAATGATCGTAATATAAATATACAGATGCTATCCCAGCTGAAGTCAACAAAGAGCCTTTAAGGGGTTGATTATTGTAAAATTGTCCTCCGCCAGGGAAGGTGAAAGCCCTTAGAGCTGCTACACTAGGTGATTTTAGCTTTAAACTATCTTGGTTGCTATTTTGACCCGCTATAAGTGAAAATAGCAATAAAAAATACGTAAAATAGTTTCTGCACATTTATTTAACTATGGCGATGCATTCAATTTCAATATCTGCTCCTCCTGGTAGCTCCGTAACGGAAACTAAAGACCTTGCAGGAGCAGTCTCTTCATCTAACCATTCGTTAAAAACGTCATTGATCTCAGTATAGCGTGACATATCTAAAATAAATACTGTGAATTTTACAACATGTGATAAATTTGAGTCTGCTCGATCAAGTATAGCTGCAATATTTTTAAATACCTGTCGAATTCTAGTTTTAAAATCGCCTTCAACTATTTTTCCCGTATCAGGATCTATCGGAATTTGTCCAGATGTGAAAAGAAAACCATTGGAAGTTACTCCTTGGTTATATGAACCTATTGGGTTTGGAGCATGAGCATCATTTATAATTTTTTTCATAATTTCCCTTAAATATTAAGAGACATGCAGGCTAAACCAATGTTTGGATCAAATTGTCTCTCTGTTAGTAAATTGATTTTTCGAATAATAAATTCTCCTGCTACTGCAATATTAGCTTCAAATAAATGTCCACCTTTAGCATTAAAGTGATGATCAGATATTGTGATATGGGCGTGGATAAATGGAATACCGTCCTTCAAAAGAATATTTCCTTGGAGAGATGACAATTCCCATGTATCTGGAAAAATCTTTTTAACATATTCCTTGTCTTCTAGGATATATGCACCAAGCTCAATGTCTTTTATAGCACCTATTCCTGACAACTGACCATTCTGTATATTTTTTTCTATGCAAAACTCTGTCAATGTCTTCATAATTGGTTCATGCTGATCTAAAGAAATCAAATAAGTGTCTTTATCTTGCTTATACTGCATCAGCTTCCTCAATTTTTGATTCAAGAATTTTTTTGCTGTTACTCAAAGCTAGCTCAAGAGATTTTTTATCTTTGCCGCCCGCTGTAGCTAAATTGGGTTTTCCTCCACCTCCACCACCCATCGAAGCACCAATCTCTTTAGCTAGGTCACCTGCCTTTATACCTTTTTTTATCAGATCATCTGTAACTACAATTACCATTGAAGGCTTATCATTAACAATAGAGCCTAGAACTGCAACACCGCTATCAACTTTATTAAGTATAGCGTTTCCAAGATCTTTTAATTCATCCATAATGCTTACATCGGTCATTGTGATTAGAAGTTCAGAATCTCCTAGAGTGGTTGAATCTTTGACAATGCTATCAAGGTTTGCTGTTGAATTTGATTTTTTTTGCTGTTTAATCTTTTTTTCTAATGCTTTTTTGTCTTTTACTAATCTGTCTAAGTGTTCTGGTGCTTTTTCAGCGTTACAGTTAAGTTGAGACTTTATGCTATCAAGTATAGCATAATTTTTCTGTACATGCTCAACGGCTTTAGGGCCAGTAACAGCAACTAATCTGCGAACTCCAGATGCTAATGAAGCTTCTTCAGTTATTTTAAACAATCCAATATCACCTGTGCGCACAACATGTGTCCCTCCACATAGTTCCTTAGAAAAACTTGATACTGTAATTACTCGAACCTCGTCTCCATATTTCTCACCAAACATTGCTAGAGCGCCTTCTTTCTTTGCCTCATCAAAGGATTGAATTGCAATATCTAGCTTACTGTTAGATAGAATCTCATTATTGACTATCTGCTCTACCTCTTTAATCTCATCACTTGTAATCTTTTCAAAATGAGTGATATCAAATCTTAAATAATTAGGATGAACCAAAGATCCTGCTTGCTGCACATGGTCGCCTAAAACAACTTTAAGTGCTTTGTGCATAAGGTGGGTTGCAGTATGGTTTTTTCTTATCATTTGTCTGCGGCTTTCATCAACCTGACATTTAACAGAGAAATTTTTTCCATTTATATCACCGGTGCATTTATGAATAATCATCTCCCCTTCAAACTGTACATTCTGCACCTTTAAATTAATCTCGTCTCCTATAATGCTACCGGTATCAGCTACCTGCCCTCCAGATTCAGCATAAAATGGAGTTTGATTTAAAACAACATAGTGCTCATTCTTATTTGAAGAATATTTAACGATATCCGTGGATAAAAAAGTGGTCTCATAGCCCTTAAATTTTGAGTTGCTGACATCCTTAACAACTGTCCAGTTAATTTCCGTGGATTTAGATTTAAATTTCTCAGAAGATTTTGCCCTTTTTTTCTGGAGCGCCATTTCCTTTTCAAAACCTTTTGAGTCCACAGAGAGACCTTTTTCGCGTGCCATTACCTGAGTTAAATCTAAAGGAAATCCAAAGGTATCGTACAGTTTAAAAGCCTCTGCTCCAGCAATAGTTTTGCCAGACATGTCATCAATAACTTTGCTAAAATGCAAAATGCCTCTATCAAGAGTTTCATTGAATGATGATTCTTCAGCTTTGATTATTTTTTCAATATGAGATTTCTTTTCAACGATCTCTGGAAAAATTTCTCCCATTTTATCACATAACGGATCAACTAGATCATAGATGAAGGGCTCGTTTATATTAATTGATCTACCAAATCTCGCTGCTCTGCGAAGAATTCTTCTCAACACATAGCCTCTTCCTTCGTTACTTGGTAATGCTCCATCAGCTATTGCAAAAGATAGCATTCTAATATGATCTGAAATTACTTGAAAGGGTATCGGTTTTTTTGTTGAAGATTTGTTAGAGATCTTTTCAATTCTGTCAATAAGAGGTGTAAATAAGTCTGTAGCATAATTATTATCTTTTTTCTGCATAACGGAAACAATTCTTTCAAAACCTGCACCCGTATCAACATGCTTTGAATTAAGCTCTTCCAATTTTCCATCTTTGTGACGATTGTATTGGATAAATACTAAATTCCATAACTCCCAGTATAGATCTGATGAATTAACGCCCTTTGGGGTTTGCGCATTGATGTCATCCCCAATAAAATAATGAATTTCAGAACAGGGTCCGCAAGGTCCAGTATCGCCCATTTCCCAAAAATTATCCTTCTTGTCAAATTTTAGAACGCGATCAGGTGAAATATCTGTGATCTTAGGCCATAATTTAAATGTCTCCTCATCTTCATGAAAAACAGACACCCACAAACGATTTTTGTCTAAACCCCATACTTCAGTAAAAAGCTCCCAAGACCATTGTATAGCCTCTGGTTTGTAATAATCACCAAATGACCAATTGCCTAACATTTCAAAAAATGTATGATGAAAAGTATCAACGCCAACTTCTTCGAGATCATTATGCTTACCGCTCACCCTTATGCATTTTTGACTGTTTACGGCGCGAAGAAATTCTGGCTGTTTTTCTTCAAGAAAAATTGATTTGAATTGATTCATTCCTGCATTTGTAAAAAGTAGCGTAGGGTCATCAATCGGCACCACGGGTGAACTCCGAACAAATCTATGATTTTTTTCCTTAAAAAAATCTATAAATGCATTTCGTATTTTATTGCTATCCATATAATCAAAATATAAAAGATGTTTCTATAGAAGTTATATCTATTGTTTCGTTTGCTCCATCAATGCGACCATTAGCATTGTAATCCCGGAATGAACGTCTGAAAATATAATTTAAAACCAATCCCTGTCCCATAGAAATTCCTAAATTATATCCAATAATTGTGCTTTCTGAATATTCAAACTTAAACGGATTTGGGACATTTCTTTGCTGGTAGAATGCAGATGCACGCGTAAGCCTACTAAAACCTTTCTTTAAATTTAATGAAGATAAGAACGTTTGATTATTTGTTACCATATATTGCCCATCCTTAACTGACCATAGGTTGCCTCTCATGTCATTGTAAGAAAAATTTGCTAAAAGCAATCCTCCTAGATCAATAGAGGCGCCTGAAAAGTAACCTGTTTGTTCTCCGTATTTTCCTAGGCTGGATTCTTTTGTTCGCAAAAGGATTTGGTTGGAATTGTTTCTTGCAAAACTTATTCTATCTATTTCATATAGACGATTCCAATAATCAAATTCAAATCTACCGTTTGGTATCAATCTATATTCAAATTTGAACTTCAACGAACCAAAATGAGATGTAATGCCAAAAGGTATTATGCCAATACCAAGATTTTCAATTTTTTTTGTTTCTGGATTCTCAACCCTGCCAACCATTTGGGCAGCTTGAGAATAAATAGTAAGCGAATAATTTTTATTTTTCACCAAAGGATAGCCCAAATCAATAGCAATAGCCATAATTCGATCAGAATCTTTGTTTACATTTATTGGTTCATCTTTTTTTAAGATAGTATCATCTAAAACTAGTGGATCTCCAACATATCCAGGAATTCTACTGTCAAGGGTATCCGTTATTCCATCGCCATCAACATCCCATTCATTGGGGTCATAATCAGATAAACCATCGCCATCTGTATCAAGCCACCATTTTTTATTGTAAGGGAAATCGTCAACAATATTAGGGCGACCATCATTATCACTATCCTTTAAGCCTAAATATTGATTTCTATCGGTAACAAAAGTGACACCAAAAGGTATACCCATAATAGCATTAGTTTGAATTCTTCCTCCAAACACACCAGCATTTTCCTTTAGGTCGTTAATAAATGCTTTAAATTTGATATTTTGATTATTTTTTTCAATAGTGAGTCCAACTTTTCGATCTTGAGGGTATAATATTGAATTTGAATAGCCATTTACCAATACACCATAACCTATGTCCACTCTGTCAAGGGCACCTATCCTTACATAAGTTACCTCACCAGGATTACCGTACTTGATATAATATATTTTATCAATTAAAGTATTTTTGATTGAAGAAGGAGTGGAAAAGTCCCACCCTTCTGAAAGCACCTTGCCCTCAGCATCAAAATAAATGACCAAATCAAAGGCTACAGCAAATTTACCAATTGGTACCAAGGGGCGCATAGCGATCTGATTCCATATTTTACCATCGATGGTCACTGAGCCAATTGCACCATTGTTTTTAATTTGAGCACGTATATTATTGCCACTTATCGCTGCAAATAATATGATGAGAATTGTAATTGAATATCTTCTCATTATGAATAATAAATTACCCAATAGAATTGATGGTGTTCAATCATTAAATCATCATTTCAAACATCTCTGTTTTCGAATTAAATTTTACCTACTTATGCCAAAAAATATCAAAGCATCAACAAATGCAATTGTAAAATTTAATGAAGATGAGTTTAGGAGCTACATATTCATGCTCCAAGATTATCTTCAAAAAAAATTAGGAGAAGGTCTTTCAATTGATCAAATTTTAGATATTGAAGATCCTTTTGAATCTCTTGAACCGATTTTACCAGAAGAAGTTTATCCCATAATGGTTCTTGCTATGATAAATAATATTAGAAGTGATACCGTTATGGATGCGTTAACTGAAGGGTTTTATAAAGGTGTTAAGAGATATATGAAAGACGAAAATGGTTAGAATAGTTTTAAGAGTGCTTATTGTGCTTAGTATAGTTGTTGCTCAAAAATCAAACATTGAGAGAATTAATATTAATACAATGCAAAACGGTGTGACTATAAACATTGTTTCCGATATTAAAATTCAAAGATCACAAATAACAGGTTGGTATAATCCTTCTACCTCTTGGTCATACATCACTATATATAATACAGTTGGCAATACAGATACTTTAAATAAATCAGATTTAGATGAAGGAATCACAGATTTAGAAATAATTCAACTCGATGAATCTTTGCAGATTGGTATTAGAACTATTAGTTCAATTGAAGGATTTGAATTTTATCATGGTTCTGACTTCATAATGACTGCTTCTTTAAGATATCCCATCGATCAAACTTTAGCATTCATAGATAAAAAGGAAGTTGACAAAAAAACAAAGTGGAGTGTCGCAAAAAGGATATTATCAGAATATAACACCATATTTACCGTAATATCCGCAATCGTATTAATGAATGTTATCATTAATTAAATAATGAAAGATCTTCTACCATACTACGCCTTATTTTACGTGGCAGGAATTTTATTGATGAGTATTTTTTTCAGATTTTTTTATAGAAAAAGATCAAAATCTAAAGATTCTGAAAAATAAATGAAAAAATTAACATTCTTTTTAGTGATGATATCTTACGTGCATACCCAAGATATTCAGCAATCAGCAATTGAAATAATTAAAGGTTTTAACGGTCAACCAATTGAAAGCAATCAAGTTACTTCGTATCTACTGGATATTGCACGAAACGGTCATCAGCTCGATATAAACACCAAATCTAGACTTGAGCAAATTGGATTTAATTTTAATCAATCGCTAGTAAGCCGTAGCGGAGCAAAAAGATCTGAGAGTCTAGGTTTAGATAAATATCACGATGTAAAATATTTTAGAATACACTATACTATTTCTGGTAGAAATGCAGTCAGCCCAGTTGACCTTAATTCTAATGGCATTCCGGATTATATTGAGTCATTGGCTGAGGTTTTTGATTATGTATCAAAAATGCTTCACGATGAAATGGGGTTTGTTAGACCTCCTAGTGATGGTTTTTATTCGCCTGACTATGATAATGGTGGTAGTGATAGATACGATGTTTATATTAAACAATTAGCTTCAAATTTTTACGGATACGTACAGTTCGAACAATATGCCCAAGGCACTGGTGACAATGAGAAAACACCAAATATCACTGAAAAGAATGCAATAACAAGCTATATGGCTATGCGCAATGGATATACAAATTTTAATCAACTCACAGAACTTCAAAATATTCAAACTACCATAGCCCACGAATTTTTTCATACAGTGCAACTTGGCTATGATGGATGGGAGAAACAATGGCTTCTTGAAGCTACTGCAGTTTGGATGGAAGAAGAATTATTTGATGAAATAAATGATGTTTATCAATATATGCCAGAATGGTTTAAATATCCCCATAGGTCATTAGATGAAGAGGGCACCCACGCATATGGATCATATATTTTTTTCGAATATATAGAACAAAACATGGGTGGAAATGAAAGCTTAAGAAGGATATTTGAAAATTCAGTTCAAATTGATAGTCGAAAAAAAGATGGCTCACATTATGCCATCGATCAAGCCCTAAAGACTAATGGCTATACATTCAAGCAGGCTCTTAATTCCATGACTGTTGCTAACAAAATTATGTCTTCAGCGGCTTCAGCAGGAAATTTTAAATATGAAGAAGCTGACCAATATCCTATTGAAGGACCAGCGATCTATAAAACGCTTAATTTTCAATCAGGAGCTGTGAGTTTTATAGAGTCTTCACGCTTAAGCAGATTTGGATCACAGTATATTGCAGTTATTTCACAGGACCCTGTTTTAGTTGAATTAAAAAAGATCAATGGATCGAATTCAGATCTTAAGCTCAATGCTATTCTTGAAAAAAACGATAATTCTTTTTTAGTGCTATCAAATGAAAAGATCAATATCGATCCTTTCGATATTAGATCAATCCACTTGAATGTTGTTTCTGATGACACAAGTGATATAGACCTAAGCTTTAGACTGACTTTTAAAGACGGTGAAAGAGGTACTGGCGCCAATCTTCCTATTTCATTTACCACTTCTAATCCTTATCCAAATCCTTTCAAAAATGAAATTTCATTCTCCGTTACAGCATTAAAAGAAACTTTTATCAGCATTACAATTTTTGATTTACTCGGTAGGGAAATTAGATATATTTATGATGGTCGATTATTATCAGGAAGATATGACTACAAATGGGATTCAAAAAATAATATTGGCATTGATACTGCCTCAGGAACATATTTTATCAAAATAAGTGATGGTATAAATCAAGAATGGAAAACTGTTACGCTAATAAGATAGATTACGAAAAGTACCCTTTGTAGATCAAATAGGGAATTAAAATGTAAAGTAATGAATCGCGTATTAAATAATAAGTAATTATAAAGAGTATTACGTACCATCCCTTTTTTTTAAATAAAAGCTTGTAACCACCCTCACGCTTAATCTCTAACCATTCATTGATGAATTTCGGATTAAACTTTGACATTAATCTTTTGGCTTAATCTTCCCAAATTTAAGATTTTCGTATTTTTCCCACATGGTCTCACCAGCAGCCTGTTGAAAACGAAAAGCAAACGACATGGCCTCATCAAAACTATTTCCAGCAAACTCCTCGTGGCTGTAATATTCATCGATCCAGCTAATAAATTCTTTCATACCAATTTGATTGACTTGATCAAATATACCATATACCATTTCAGCTTTATTGTCATAATACCAGGATGTGATATCTCCATAACCCATATCTTTAACCATTTTCTGATGAGTGTCATATACTTGAGTCAGATAGGAAAATAAAAAAATTTCTTTTGAATCAGAATCCAATGTTTTCCAATAAACTGCTATAGCATTAGGTTGAATTTCTTGTTTATCCTCCTGTGAAATACCTGAGGTAAATGAGAATACTACTAATAATAAATATTTCATATTAATCCTCTTTTTTCTCTGCTTCAAATTCTGAGATCATATCCTTGAGTTCATCTATAGCCTTGCTCTCCTTAACTCTTCCTCTTTTTTCACCTTTATAATATAAATGACCCGCTCCTTTTCCAAAAGCAATTCCAAGATCAGTATGAGTTGCTTCGCCCGGGCCATTCACAGCGCAACCCATTAAAGCCAATGTCATCGGTGTTTTTATGTCTTTCAATTCTTCTTCAACTTCTCCCGCTATTTTGAATAAATCAACTTCTAGCCTACCGCAGGTAGGGCAGGAAACAATTGTAACGCCTTTACTTGCTAAGCCAAGGCTTTTTAATATCTCAAACCCAACATGAACTTCCTCAACGGGATCGTCTGTTAAGCTTACGCGAATAGTGTCCCCAATACCATTTGCTAGTAAATTACCAATGCCTACAGAAGATTTCACAGTTCCTGATTTTGTAGGTCCTGCCTCTGTAACGCCTAGATGAAGAGGGTAGTCAAATTTTTGTGAAAAAAGGGAATAGGCCCCTATCATTAAATTGACATCTGATGCTTTAAGAGAAACAATTATGTCTTCAAAGTTATGTTCTTTACATATATCTATATGTCGTTTTGCGCTTTCCACCATTGCTTCGGCAGTTGGGAAGCCATATTTTTCGATTAAATCTTTTTCTAGGCTTCCGGCATTTACACCGATACGTATGGGGAGGTTAGCGCCTTTAACTTTTTCTAAAACTTCCTTGACGCGCGCTTTTCCCCCAATATTTCCAGGGTTAATTCTTATTTTATCTGCTCCAGCATCTACAGCTTCTAATGCCATCCTATAATCAAAATGTATATCAGCTACCAATGGTACTTTCATGCGTTTTTTAATTTCATAAAGCGCTTTGGCAGCTTGTTTATTAGGAACGGTGATTCGAATGATATGGCAACCAGCCTCTTCCAGCCTTTCAACCTCTTTCAACGTTCCATTAATATCATCTGTTTTGGTTGTAGTCATAGACTGAACAGTAATTGCGTGTTCTCCACCAATTATAAGGTCACCAATTTTTACTTCTCGTGTTTTTCTTCTTTTTATCATACAAAATTCATTTAGAAATTACAACAAACTAACCTTTATATGGTTCATTCAAATATTGTTTTGCAAAATCCATAGCTGCGGTTTGATTTTTAAGCTTAATGCATTCTTTATATGCGCGTCTAGCCTCAAAACGATTGTTTTGAATATCGTGAATTTTGCCTTTTAATAACAATGCTTTAGCTAAAAAAATATCTAAATCGCTATTGTAATTATTAATACAATTATTCAAATACTCGAGTGCAGCTTTATTATTTTCTGTTAAAAAATAATAATTACCCCACAAATAACTAAGATAGGGATTATATCTTTTTTGATGATAGGGTCTTTGATCAGATAATTGCATATTTAGAGATTTAAGTTTTTTCTTAGCCTCATCAATCTTTCCGTTTTGCATTAATCCCAATGCGTAATATAGTCCATATCCAAAATTATCAGGAAATTTTTTGGAAACAGTTTCACTGGCAAGCAGTCCTTTTTCTTTATTTAAATCAAAGAATTGGTAAGTAATTGATAAGATGCTCATCGCTTCAATCCACGCCCATGCGCTTTCATTTGCAGCAACCTCCATCTTTTTTATTCCCTCTTTTCTGGATGGATTGATTCCCATACTTCTAGCTGCAATTTGAATAAATGGGTTTTTTAAACCCGCATACCATTCAATTACGCCGATAGGAAGATAAACGTCCTTTGTCTTATCAGCGCCTTGTTCTGATTTTTGTATACTCTTAAATCCCTTGTAAGCGGCATAGAAAGTTGATAAATATTTTTTTTCTCCTAAATAAATTCTAGCTTTAAGCGACTGAGAAGTACCAAGATAGAGTAAATATTCAAAATTATCTGGATAAGCTACTACCAGAGAATCGTATAAAAATTCAATTTCATTTAATCTTTTTTCAAAATTACTGTAGACACTATCTGCAGAATACATAGATTGATCGAAATGATACCATGCGGCAGCCCACACCACATGAACAACAGGATGATCAGGGTATGCTGATCTCGCTTTTGATAATATTTCTATACTTTTCTCAAACTCATAATTAAAAAATGCATCAACGCCTTGCTTAACAAAGGCGTCACCCTTATGCTGGGTTAGCGATAATGAAAAAGCGCATAGAAATAATAAAATATATTTTAAAGCTGCATTAAAAATGCGCATGAATTAAATAAACATTAAAAATGGGTTTAAATTCTAGACTACGAATTATCCGGATATTTTTCCCGATAGAAGCAACCAACCTCTGGCATCATTATTCGTTGGATCAAGTTCCATCGATTTGGACCATGCAGCTTTAGCAAGTGCAGCTTCTTTCATTTTCCAATAGGTTATTCCTAGTCCAAGATAGGTTTTTGAATCGCTAGGTCTCAGCTCAATTGCTTCTTGGTAGGCTGCTAAGGATTCTTTAAATAGACCATTTTCTCTGTAGAATGAACCAAGGGTCTGCATTGAGCCAGGAAGCCATGCTGCAGAATTGCGATTAATGTTAATCGCTTTGCGAAATGCGCTTTGCCCTAAGCTAGATTGTCCGGATCGGTTATACTCAACAGCAAGAATATAGTAAGCTTGGGGTAACAACAAATTTACCTTTTGATTTGAAGGGTCGTAATACAGTAAATCTTCCCATGATGTAGCTGCACGCCCCCATTCGCTTGATTTAAAATACCCTAAACCTTGCTTGAATCGAATATCTTCATTTGCAGGATCTAAACGCACTGCATCACTATATGTCAATGCAGCGTACAAATGCTTACCTTGAGATGAATATAGGTCTCCTAAAGCAATGTAAGGCTCAAAGTTTGTGGGATTACTTTTAATGGATTCCTGGTAGCTAGATTTTGCTTTTTCCATATCACCCATACCCTCAAAAGCTTTACCTTTTAGCAAAATGAATGCCTCTTGGCTTGGAAATTGATCTTGGCCGCTTTGGGCAAGTCTTGCCGCATATTCAAAATTAAACTCGTTCAAATTTTTTCTAATCCTTGATATTTGCTGCGCTGGACCAGTAGGATCCTTTTCTGCAGACTTAGCAAGTACCCCATCTGAAAAAGAGCGATCCTCTTTTTCATTAAAAAAGGTAGCCATAGCTTCGATTGTAGCTCTATGACTTGGTTGAATATCAAGAGCCTCATCAAAAGCATGTCGCGCTTTTGTCATTTGATCAAATCTAGCATAATATGCGCCTAAATGGAAATGCGCATCTGCATTCATAGGATTTTGAGCTGCTAGCCGTAAGTAAATTTCTTTAGAATCGTCAAAACGTCCCGAAGCTTCATAATTTCTAGCAAGGTCAACCTGTCTCCTAAAATCGTTAGGTTCATTGCGAGCAGCATTCTCAAGCTCAACAGTTGTTGGTGTTCTTTGAAGCTTAGCAAGCTCTATCTTCTTTTTCTGTTTACCTTCAAGAAGGTCAGTTGCCTTAGCTAGGTTCCTTGTGCTCATCTCAAACCCTTCTGCAATGTTATAAATGTCGTTTGCATATTTGACAGGGCTAATATTTGGTATTTCGCTAACTTTAGGCATTTGTGCTTTTGTGGTCCGAACAGCTGTTTGATTATTACTAGCTTTTTTCATTATAGAAGTTAACTGGGATACTCTTTTTTTATTTGAAGCGGTCGGATTCAATCTAAAAGCGCGCTGAAAATCTTTTAATGCACCAGCATAATCTTTCTTTTTAGCTTTTGCCCCTCCTCGCTTAGCATATTTTGAAGCTTGAGCGGCTTGCTTTTTTGAAACCTTGCTTTTTGACTGATTACTACCACCCTGCCTCTTGGCTAAACCCGTTAATTGCTGAACTTTTTTCTTGTAGTTTGCAGTCGGATTTAACTGGTATGCTTTTTTATAATCAGAGAGCGCCCCTTTGAAATCTTTTTTCTTGGCTCGAGAACTTCCTCGTTTAGCGTATTTTGAAGCTTGAGCGGGATCTTTTTTCTTTGACTGGGCTAAGAGTGTAGGTTGGGACGTAAAAATTGGAACTACTCCAGAAAATACTAGAGCCAAGCATAGGCGCGTTGTTATTATATAAAGCCATCGGATCATTGCTCTTAATTTATAAAAATTTTATTTTAATTGTCTTCAGGTTTTTTACAACAAAGTTCAAGCTTTTCATAAGCAATTTTATTTGCAGGTTTACCATTAACATTGTATCCAATAGATGTTATTTTTTTCTCAATGGCGCTAAGATCAATAACGTTGGCATTGTAAACCACAACCCCAGATTTATTTTTCAAATCAACTTTAATATTCTTCACTCCTTTAAGACTCAAAAGAGACTCTTCTACATTTACTGAGCACATTAAACACTGTAGCGAGTCGAGAACAAGGCTAGCCGATCTTTTATCTGTACTACAGCTAATTGTAAAAATAGCTACTATGCTAATAATTATTTTTTTCATACTTACTCTTTTTAAATATCTTTTTTAATACCGCTTCAGTTTATGAGAACCTACTGACTAAACTACGCTAAGAGCTAGATAATTTCCGTCCATCAAATCAGGTTCATTCATGAATTTAATTCGCAAGACTGTACTGTCATCAAAGGGTGCTATAGCGCCATAGAATCCTAAAGCGATGGATTTTTCGCCTTTTAACCTGTATGAGAAATAATCCGCTATGAATCCAAAATGATATTTCTTGTCAACTGTTTTTCATCTTATTATCTAGGAAACTTTATACTGCAACCAAGCGCCTTGGTTTCCGCTAACCGCACTTCTTTACCCTTTCCTACAGCTTTTATAGCATCCATTAGGTATTTTTTCTTTACTTTTCTCTTCTTTGCTGCATTATCATCAATTGCTCCTCTGTAAACAAGCTTCCCGTCCCCATCAAACAAGTAAATATGTGGAGTAGTTCTCGCACCAAAAGCCGTTGCAAGCTTTGCGTCTTTATCTAATGTGTATAAAAAATTATGGTCATATTTTGCTGCAAACGCTTTCATATCTTCCATATTCTCACCGCGACCTCGCTTTCCAGCATTTGGATTAATTGCAATATATCCTATTTTATTTTTTTTACTCGCTTTTGCTAGATCATTGTATCTATCTTGCCATCTTACTACCCAAGGACAAGTGTTGCATGTAAAGTTTACAAGCAGCCCATTTTCCATTATCACCTCGCTTAGGCTTACTTTTTCACCATTGATACCCTCCATCTTTATTGAAGCCATTGGGATGTTTGAACCTAACGGAAGATCTTTTGACAGTAGAAATGAAGACAATATAAATGTTAATAGTGCTGTTTTTCCTGGTCGCATATTTTACTCCTGTTTTAGTTTTAAGTTTTTAAAGCGTGTTTTCTTAAATTTATTAATTATCCTTAACATCTTACCCTAAGAAGATCATTCCATTTCGTTGTATAACAAGGAGAGAGTTTTTCTCGTTTTAATTGCCACTTTCTAGATATGCCTTGGGAGCCGATATGAACCGTATTTCTTCCTATTATCTGATTGATGAGGTCAACTGCGCTATTTAGATTATCCCTTTTGGCTCTTTTTTGATCGGTATCAAACATATTTAATTGTACCCGATCTTGAGGAATTATATCACCAACAATAACTCCTGATTTTTTGTAGACAAGCCCTTTTTTATAAATAGATTTAAGTAAATTTTCTGCGGCGCTAACTATATCTATTGTGTCATTAGTTGGAGTATTGAAACTTATAGCTTTGTAGCCGTAATAATAGTCATCCAATTTATTAAACGGGTTTGTTTTTATAATAACGCTTACGTAGCGTGCGCACCCTCCTTCTTGTCTTAGTTTTTCAGCGCATCTTACTGCGTGACTGGAGATTGACTCTTTGAGCGATTGAAGTTCTGTTACTTTAACGCCAAATGACCTTGATGTGCATATATTCTTTTTCAATGAAGGGTTTGTATCGATTGAAATACAGGACTTCCCCTTTAACTCATGCTGAATTTTAAGACCCATGATTGTCATTTTTTCAAGAACCCAATTTTCATCTAATGAAATAAAGTCAAAAGCGCTTTTAACTCCATAGCTATTTAACATTCTGGCATATCGTGACCCTACTCCCCAAAGTTTTGATACGGGCATTGATTTCAACATAGTATTAATCTGATTTACACTATCTAACACGTAAACACCTTTTTTAGTGTCGCGCTTAGCAAAATGATTAGCTACCTTGGCCAGTGTTTTAGTTTTTGCTATACCTATCGAAATAGGTATTCCGGTATGTCTGATTACAACATCACGCATTTCCAGTCCAAGCTTAAAGCAATCTTGGATCCCAGAAAAATCCATAAAAGCTTCATCGATGCTATAGATTTCTATGTCAGGTGACATGTTATCAAGAAGCGACATGACCCTTTTTGACATATCTCCATAAAGTGCAAAATTTGTAGAAAACACGTTCACCTTATTTTCTATAATCAACTTCCTGGCCTTAAATACCGGTTCACCCATTCGAATTCCAATCGATTTAGCCTCATTACTTCTTGCAATAACGCACCCGTCATTGTTTGAGAGAACAATAATTGGCTTATTTTTTAACGCTGGGCTAAACACGCGTTCGCATGAAGCATAAAAATTATTACAATCAGCGAGTGCAATCATCGATTATTATGGATCGTGTGCGTTACAACACCCCATACCTCAAACTCTATAGAATCTGTAATATTAATATCCGGATAATCATCGGATAAGCCTTCGGCTTTAAGGCAAATGCTTCCATTATTAACCAGGTATCTCTTCACTGTAAATTCTCCATCTACAATAGCTACTACGATGTCTTTATTTTTTGGTTCCAGCGATTTATCTACAACCAATAAATCGCTATCACTTATACCAGCCCTCTCCATTGAATGGCCTTTGGCAATGATAAAGAAAGTTGCTGCAGGGTGCTTGACAAGATATTTGTGTAAGTTCAGATCAACATCAAGATAGTCATCTGCAGGTGAAGGAAACCCTGCCGATACACCGCTTTCGTATATATGAAGTTTTTTAAGACTTTCATCCTCAATAGAATAAAATATTATTTGCTCTTTTTTAAATTCGGAGGTCATTCTTATAAATTCCTTAGTATCGCCTTAGATATCTGAATATCTTGAACAGCTACGCCGGTTAAATCGGCAACGGTAATTTGCTCTTGATTGGCTCTTCCCACGTCTGCACCGTTTATAATATTGCCTAATTCTAAAGCACTGCTAGTTAAAAATCCATCCTTCGATGCTTGATATATTTCACCACGCTCTTTGCACTGCGACTTGCTATCTGTAATAACCACATCAGCTTGAAGGAGTACTCTGGAACTCAATTCGCGCTTAGAGGTAGTGTCGGAACCTATCGCTGTTATGTGTGTACCGGGATTTACTTCATCAATTAAAGCTTTTTCGCTGGGTGTGCATGTTATTATCAGTTGACACTGCTTAACTATATCGTCAATGCTTGCTGTAGGTTCAACTTGATAATTATAATTATCCATAGATTTTATATAATCCGATAAAGAGTTGGAGCTTCTTCCCCAAACCACAACTTTATTGCAGTCTATTACGTTTTTAAGGTATTGCAACTGGAGCTTAGCCTGTGTGCCTGTACCAACTATACCAATACGATCTATATTTGCAGGTGAAAGATATTTTGCAGCAATAGCACCAGCAACCGCTGTCCTAACATCGGTCAGATAACATTCATCCTGCAATATAGCCAAAGGCTGACCGGTCTTTTGGCTAAAAACCAACATCATTCCATTGCCTACTGGAAGGCTTTCTCTCTTATTTTCATAAAAACCTGAGGCAATTTTAATTACATATACATCATCTTCATTTATGTATCCGTACTTGATGTGAACATCTCCGGGTGGAGACTGAAAGCTTAATTCTCCTACAGGAGGAACCACAACTGACCCACTTGAGTATGCAGCAAACCCTGATTCAATCTCTGATAATAGGTCCACATTCGGTAAAACCGATTTGATGCGATCTAGGTTTACAATACGCATTAAAGTATTGATTTTAAAACGGTGCTACTGATATTTCCACCACACATAACTAAAACTACCGTTTGTCCTTTTAATTTTTCTTTTTGATTAATAAATCCTGCAATTGCAGCGCCAGCTGCACCTTCGATAAGTTGGTGATTTTTTTCTAAACCAATATGAATTCCTTTTGCGATTTCTTGCTCCGATACAACAGTAAAATCATCAATAATTTCCTTGCACATCTCAAATGTTATTGAACCAAATTCAACGCCCCCAGCCGTCCCATCTGAAAGCGTCGGTTTAGATGGTAAGTCTAATTGCTCTCCGGCATTCAAAGATTCATACATAACGCAGGAATTCTTTGGAGAAACACCATGCACTCGAATAGATCGATTGATCGATTTCAGATAGCCGCCTACTCCTGAAATAAGCCCGCCACCTCCAACAGATACGAATATCGCATCAACATTTTTTAAGTCTTGTGAAATTTCCATACCCAATGTACCCTGACCGAACACAATAGCTTCATCGTTATAGGGAGAAATATATGTGGCGCCGGTTGTTTTTGAAATTTCTTGGGCTCGCTCTTCAGCGTGTATGCAGTCATCACCATAATACTCTACCTTTCCCCCAAAGTTTAAAATATTCTCTATTTTATTTTTGTGCACATTTTCTGGAACAACAATTTTTCCTTCAATCCCGAGCTCAGACATGGCGAGAGAGCAAGCGGCGCCATGGTTTCCAGTGGATGCTGTTACAACACCATTTGATTTTTCTTTATCAGTTAGAGAGGTTATTTTACTTATTGCTCCTCTGAATTTGAAAGACCCTGTTTTTTGAATATTGTCAAGTTTTAAAAATACATCTGCTTCCGCAAGACTACTCAAATAAGGTGAATGCTCTAGTGGGGTGTGTCTTATGTGAGGCCTTGATCTTTTAGCTGCAGCCTCTATACTGGTTTTATAGTTAATCATATTGATTTAAATATCGGTGTTATTCGATCAAGAGCTTTTTCAAGATGTGAACGCTTTGCACCGTATCCAAACCGGATATATTGATCCATGCCATACCAATCTCCTGCCACAAGCATTACACTAGCCTCATTTCGAATCTTGGTAATTAAATCTGAAGAATTAATAGGCCAATCGTAATTAACAAAAGTCATTGCTCCTGCTTCAGGAGGTATAAAACTAAGATGATCGTCAAAACCTTCCACCCAATCCTGAAAAAGACCGAGATTGATTGCAAGCTGCTTTCTGATATAATTCAATGTATTCATGCGATTGCTGGGGTGCAGTACATGCGATGCGATTAAGTCACTAAGACGCCCAACGGAAATACTGGTATAATCATGATTGGCCCAACATTGCTTAATATACCCTGGATTTGAAAGAGACCAACCGAGGCGTAATCCCGGAAGCGCATATGCCTTGGAGAGTCCACAGTTCACAATTGTTTTTTTATAACCGGGCTCCCAAAATGAAGTACATTCTTCCTGATTCAGTTCCGCGCCACGATACACTTCATCAGCAATAATCCATGCATCAACGCTTTCTGCTATATCGACTATAGCTTTGACCATTCCTTTTGGTAAAACAGAACCGGTTGGATTATTAGGGTTGCAAATACAAATTAACTTTGTTTTTTCAGATACAGTAGATTTCAATTCATCTAGGTCCGGCTTCCATTGCAGAGATTCATGTAGTTCAAAAGTTTTTACATTGGCACCTAATCCACGGGCAAATCCATAGATCTGAAGATAGTTAGGCACCATATATACTACTTCATCTCCAGGCTCAATTAAGGTCATTATTGATACCATATTGGCTTCTGCTGATCCGTTAAATGCTTGGACATTATCTATTGCCGCTCCAGGATATATTGAAGCTATAGAGCTGCGTAAATCAGGAGAACCTTCAGTAAAACCGTAGGTTAACTCTGTATTGTTAACCTGATCAACAAACTCAGGCTCAAATAATTCGCTAAGGGTTCTTGGATGAACTCCGCTTTCAGACAAATTATAATCTACCTTATTCTCCCAAGTAGATTGCTCTCGCTCAAGCTGAAACTCTTCAAATTTCATAAAACAATAGCCTTTTTTACAGCATTCTCAAAGAAAGCCTTATCTTCAATATTTTCCCAGTAACTGGATACGTTGCCGCTTTTATCGTAAATAATTGTAAATGGCATTGCACCAGACCATTCTTCATTTATAGCGTTTATGAAATTAAAATCATTACCCTCTTCCTTAAGAAAAGACAAGCCCTCTATATTATGTTTTTCTAAAAATCGTATCACTTCTTTTTTATTCTCAAGCCAATCAGTACTAACAAAATAGACTTTTAAATCTTCACCGTATTGATCTGAAAGTTCGATTATCCATGGAATTTCTTCAATGCAAGGCGCACAAGTAGTTGCCCAAAAATTTACCAGTACTGATTTGTCGCCACTATGAGTCTTAACCTGCCTTAGAATATCTGAAGCGCTAACGGTTTTCAATTTTAGGTTTGATTCTGAGCAGCTAAAAATAATCGCACAAAGAACAAACACTGACTTTTTTATAAATACAAAATAATTATAATTCATTTGTTTACCTGTAATAAATCTAGTCTATCAATGAAAAGATAAAAAAGAGTTATTGTGAAATAAATCGACTTAAATCCGGAACTATATTTCGTTTTCTAGACAGCTCATAATTATAAACTTTTTTTCCAAGCTCTGCTAAGAAAGGCAGTGTTAATTCATCATATTCGTACTGATCGTCATTTAGAATTTGATTATCGTTGCTATAAACTGAAGCAGTTAGGAAGAATTCGATATTATTTTTTGTGTCAAGTATATAGGCATTATCGGTTAAAAAGCCGTAAGCCATACCCACTTTATTGTAAATGCGGATATGATCAGGAATTTTAGTATTTGAGTCACCAAACATGAAAAATTTACAATATCCGTCCGGATATTTATCATAATCTGAATAAAATGGGTATCTGCTTTCTCGTGGTAATTTAGACATCCATTCATATAAAAAATCAAAATCCTCTGTTCTGAGGTATAGCTTTTTATCACTATTAACATTCTTGGGAAATATTATTTGTTGTAAAAATAAATGCTGTTCCGATATGTTAAAATAGTTTTTGCTAGAAAAATCCATCGGTATATTTATCAGCTTCCCACTCCTTAAATATGATTTTCCAATCAAATTATATGTTGAATTCACAGTTAAAGGCAGAGTTGAAAAATGCATCGGCTGATCTAACATTTTTTTACCATCTATATAAAAGCTGAAAGAATTTGTATGTCTATTTTGCTCTGCAGTAAGAGGAATAGATAGGCGATGTCGCACTCTAGTTTCACTATATCCAAGATCCCACATCCTCTGATTAAAATAATCTTGACCTAAAAACTCATATAGACGATTAAATGCATCGTTATCTGAAACTACAAATATTTTTTTAATGAACTGAGCTATTGTAGCATCCCCATTCTTTGAGCTACTATCGCTCGCTAGCGATAACATCCATTTTTTATCTGAAGCAATAGTTAATTTTGTATCTTTATCAATGCTAAGCGACTCATAGCGCCTGAGCTTGTCGAGGGCTAATACGGCCGCTGGAAACTTTACAGTACTTGCCGGATAGAAGTATTTTTTATTATCTACATTAAATGTGTGCAGAGTAAATATGGGCTCCTGATTTGAATTCCTGTCTATTTGTGTATAGGCAATTTGTAAATGGTGGCCATTTGGATTATTAAGGACTGAAGAGTACTTCTGATTCATTGAAAATAATATATCAGTAAGAAGTGTTGAGTTTTTTGTTTTTGAGCATGAAAAAAAATGAAATGACAGTAGGATGATAGAGTATCTTACCATATTTGTACCAAAATGAGTCGAATAGCTATTAATGTCAATACGGATTTAAATAAGTTTTGAAATAAAGTATCAGGTAATTTCCCAAGCATCAGCTTGCCAATTTTTGTTCCAACATAAACTGCAATTATTAAAGGAAAGAGCACTCTCCAGTCCTCAATATAGCTAACATTGAAAAACAAAAAGAAAATAGGCATTTTTCCTAGATGTCCTGCTGCTTGACATGCAGCTTTTGTTGCAATTACACTTTCTTTTTTTAGCCTATCATTGATAAATAGCGGGGCAATCAGTGGGCCCATCGCTCCAATAAATACAGTAGCAAGACCAGCTACTACGCCCATCCATTTATATGCTTCTTTTGATATTCTTTTCTTCTTCTTTCTTAAAAAGAGAAACCAGATAATATAAGCTCCAATAGCTGGCTTTAAGAAATCAATTTTAAGATCAGCGGCGGATGCAGCATTAAAATACATAGTAGCTCCATAAATTATAACTACTGATAGTAACAAACCGGGCAGGAGGCCGATCAAAAAGCGATTAATAATAGGTTTGCTAATATGCTGCCTGTAAACTGTTGTTCTTGTCACATTGCTAACCAGTTGAATGACGCCGTGATAAGCAACTACTAAATATCCCGTAGGCATAATAATTGCCATTATACCTAGAAGGGTTATACCTCCACCCATACCTATGATAGCGGATAGAGCCGAAGTTAAAAAAGCGGCGATTATGAGTACTATTGATTCCATAGATTTTATATTATAAGTAATTTACAGAATAATGCATACGTATAAATATTTATTAAATTACAATATTACATGATTTTAAAACGACCTGAATTATATCATGGACAGTCTCAAAAACGACCATTCTTTGAAGGCTGGTATCACAAAATGTCTTCTAAAAACGGTGAGACATTTGTTGCAATACCGGGTATTTACAGGAGCGGAATCAATAATAATCAGACTGCATTTTTAATGTTTTATCAGGGATCAAGTGGTAAAGTAGACTATATACCCTATAAAGTTGAAGATTTTCAGTGCGATGCAAACTCCTATCAATTAAAACTAGGTAAAAATTATTTCTCATTGGAGCGTGTTTTGCTTGATTTTGAACATGAACATCTGAATGTTAAGGGTGAAATTATCACAAATAATCTTAACCCCTGGCCGGTATCCCTAATTGAAAGAGGGTGTATGGGTTGGTACGGCTATATTCCAACAATGGAATGCTTTCATGGTATTCTAAGCATGAATCACACTTTGAATGGACATTTAGATATTAATAAAGATAGGATTAGCTTCGATCATGGGAAAGGGTATATTGAAAAAGACTGGGGAAAGAATTTTCCTAAGGATTGGGTTTGGGCACAGTCAAATAGTTTCAACGAATCAGAATTAAGTATTTCTGCATCTCTTGCAACAATACCCTGGAAAAGTTATGAATTTTCAGGATTTATTATTGGCATTCATCATAAAGAGAAACTATACAAGTTTACTACTTATAATTTTTCAAAAATTTTAAAAATTAAATTTGAAGATAATGCTTTGTTTTGGGTAATAAAAAAAGGGCATCTTCAATTAGAAATCACAATCAGAGCTGGGAGTACAAGCGGCCTTCTTCATGCACCTGATAAAACAGATATGGTTCCTAAAGTTAGAGAATTTTTAGATGGAGAAATTTCTTTTATTCTGAAAAAGAATCAAGAAATAATCTTAAAACAATATTCTGATCAATGCGCAGTAGAGATTATTGGAAAAACAAACAGGTTAATAGATAATGCAATTGAAGGCTAGGCTTGTGCGCGTGTAAACACAGGCTCCATAGCATTTGATAATTCGTCGTTATATTCATAGCCACCCAGGTTAAACTGCTTAATTTCATTAGGGCTGTTAATCTGGTTTTGAATAATATATCTTGCCATCATCCCTCTTGCTTTCTTAGCAAAAAAAGATACGATTCTAGCTTTACCATTTTTTACTTCTTTAAAGACTGGCGTAACAACTTTTCCTTTCAGGGTATCTTTATCAATAGATTTAAAATATTCGACCGATGCGCAATTCACCAAATATTTTGAATCATGATCAGCTAAATCTTTTTCTATATCGCTAGCAAGCATATCTCCCCAAAACTCATATAAGTTTTTACCTGACTTATTTTCAATCTTTGTTCCCATTTCTAATCTGTAAGGCATAATTAGATCTAGTGGCTTTAAGACTCCATATAGACCGGACAAAATTCTAGTGTGATTTTGAGAAAAAGACAAATCCTGACTTGATAAAGTATCTGCATCTAATCCAGAATAAGTATCTCCTCTGAAAGTAAAAAAGGCTTGACGAGAATTGTCACTATTGAAAGATGGCTCCCAGCTCTGAAATCTTTCCCAGTTCAATACTGATAATTTTTCACTGATTCCCATCAAGCTTTGTAAATGAGATGGCTCATAACTTTTTAGCTGATTAACTAGCTCAGTTGATCTGTTTAGGTAGGATGGCTGTGAATGATCTGCTTCATAGGCATAGCATTCATTTGAAAGTTTTTTTGCTGGAGATATTACTGTAATCATATTAAACCTATTTTATAATGTGTTTTGGTTATTTGAAATTTAATAAATTTTTTAATTAGAATTAACTGAGACACAAATTAATACGTCATATAAAAAATGTATGAATTCATTATCACTTGTGACATTGATGGAAAAAATAATTTGTAATTATTTTTGACTCTTAAATGAGTAGCGAATGCCGCTAGCATTAATACAACTAATCCGCCAGAAGCTAGCAAGACATACTGATCATCTTTTCCTACCAACATAAATGCAAAGGTTAATTTTAGAATGCCAACAATATCTCGCAACTGATCAGGGTAATTGTACTGTTTAAACTCCTCTACAATGTTAAAATACCTAGGAACCCAAACGTAAAAAATTGATACAGCAACAAATACTTTTAAACATTCTAGTATAGAAATTTCCATTTTACCTCCATGAATTAAGTTGATTGTTTCATCAAATATAACACGTTTTTTGCAAAAAATTAATTCTTCTTGAATACCGATTCATCTATTCCCCTATTGACCTTATACCTATTATAAAGAACAGTTATCTTGCCCTTAACCATATCGTCTTGAATATCCGTTTTTTGTTGATTCCCAATAAATGAACCAATATCTTTCTTCAACCATTTTGATATTCTGGCATCTTTGACAAAATACTCTACAGTAGACCTTACAGGTAAAAAATGATCACCATCAACAAAACCGTATTCATTATTTATTTGCATAATTTTAATGGTATCAATTTTGGTAACAACTCCAGTTATTACCCATTGCGACGTATCGATCGTAACATCAACCGTTGGCTTAAAAGTCACTTTAGCATAGTCATTAGGCATTTTAATTGCTAAACTATCTACAATTAAATTTCCACTAAGAATGACTCTATTTTCTTTTAAATTTATAGAATTCTTATCAATAACTACATCGGTCAAGTTGTCAAAATTTTCACTTGGGGAAGTAAACATTCCTGTTCGCGGTAAAAGACCGAATCCTTTGCTTTTTATTTCTATTTTATCAGGCTGTTTAAAAAAAACGGTATATTTTTTCTTTGGCATTCTAAAGGCAGGGATTTTCATTGAAATAGTCATCTTAACCTGATAATCTTTTATACTTCTGTACTGTGATTCAGTTTTTTCGATGATTACCTTTGCATAATCATCCTCTTCATGATTTGCCATTGCTTGTGATACTATTAATATTGTTACAAGAAACTTCAAGTCAATATCTCCTTTGCGTTAAAGTGATAAAATGATATATAGATAAATACTAACGACCAAACCATACATGTCCCAGATGCATTTAAAATAATATCCCAAGGTATCGGGTCATGAAACGCCGCAAGGAACAAATCGATATAGCCAGTAAATAAAAAAGGATTTACAAGCTCAAATATTTCTAAGGGAATAAACGAAATAGCAGAACCGATAAAGACAGTGCTGATAGTTATAATTATCGGGGTAACACTATTTTTAAAAAAAGTTGATAACATAAAGCACAAACATGAAATTGATAGCATTACTCCTGTTGAAATAGCAAACGCCAAGAAGAATCTCCATAGTATATCTCCATCAGATAAGAAGAGTAGTCCTTGATGAAATACCGCAAGATCGCCTGAACCTAGAAA
Source organism: uncultured Fidelibacterota bacterium (assembly GCA_913049685.1). Classification (GTDB taxonomy): domain Bacteria; phylum Fidelibacterota; class Marinisomatia; order Marinisomatales; family TCS55; genus TMED108. The sequence goes on along the minus strand of CAJWZD010000008.1, from coordinate 9,934 downwards.
AAGACAACTAATTCCTAGGGTATAGAAGACGAAAAAAAACATCATTATTATAGTATATGCAATTACAACAATAAGCTTAGAAAAGAGAACTTTATATCTAGAAACAGGTCTCGATAAATACATTCTAAAAGTTCCTTTCGCATACTCTCCTGAAACAATTTCTGCTGCAACAATAGTAGCTAAAAATGGCATCTGGCCTACAAGAATTGCAATAATCAAGTAGCTAGACAAAAAGCCATTTGTCAATGAACCAAAAACAATGAAGGAGTCTTTTAATTGTCCATAAATTTGCATTTCAAGATATCCCGAACCATTGCCAATAGCTAAAACAATCAACGGGACTAAAAAAAACAGTAAAGTAAAACTAATGTAGGTTCTTTTTTTCTTGAGCGTTTTTATTGCTTCGTTAATCAGCATTGATCTAAGCATAATAATACTCTATTAAATCGGATTCAGATTGAATTGACTTGATTGATTTAATTTTATTGAATGATTTATTTTCAGGCAAAGGGATACTTTTAGCTGATTGCGACACTATAATAGAATTGCTTTGGGCAGTGAGCACTGATACTCCTCGAAAGTTTTTAATTTTAGATAGAACAAGAGATGTATCAAAAGTTTCAATCCTGAAGAATCTTTTAACCTTTTTTTCTCTGCGGATATTTTTAGCAACAACCAAACTTCCTTTTTTCATAATCGCAACATCACTACATAACCTATCTACCTCATTTAAAGAATGAGTAGAAATACATATTGTTTTACCTTCATGGCTCAATCTGTAAATGATATCAGCAATTTGATTCACGCCTACTGGATCCAAGCCGTTGTTTGGCTCATCAAGAATTAAAATTTTAGGATCATGCAAAAGAGCTTGAGCTATTCCCAATCTTTGTTTCATCCCGTAAGAATAAGTTGAAACTAATTCATCTTTACGATTACTCAAATCAACTAAACTCAATACTTCTTCAATTCGTGAAAAAGGAGAATTGGTTAGTCTGCATAAAATCTGCAAGTTGATCTTTGCAGATAAATATTCATAGAATGATGGATCTTCAACAATGAAGCCAAAATTATTTATGTAATTTTCTTTATTTCTTATTGAAATATTTTTATAAGAAATATCACCTTCCCAAGAAGTTATTAAATTTGCAAGGATACGAATTAGAGTGGATTTTCCACTACCATTTGGACCAAGGATGGCAAAGATAGAATTTTCTGGAATTGTAAAGCTAACTTCATTCAACGCCTTTAATTTGCCATAATATTTAGAAACGCTATCAATTGTTAAAATATTTGACACTTTATTGCAAATCCATTATTTCCATTACTCCAGTTCCATCTATTTGAATATTTTCATCAATCTTCAACACGAAGGAACTTGCAAATCGAGTGTAAAATGGGTCAATACCGCTAGATCTAAAAGCAAAATTCACAGCTGGCTTAAAAAGATTGAGCGGAGCAGGCAAGCTCATCCTTTTAAATATTTCAATATTGTCAATAATTTGATTTCCGGAAATTTTAACTGAAATATTATCATGGGATGACATTAGGAAGTTGGAAAACTGTGGTTCGTTTTTCGATGGATAGTAATCTTTGATCAAATTGTTTTTCATAGTTAAAAGTTCCTTATTCCCAAATTTATCAACCAGCACTTTATTTCCATCTGCGACAAAAAGAATTGGAATATCAAAACCACCGCGACTTTCAACAGCATTTAATTCTGCTAAGATAACCGTATAAGGCCCAGCTTTTCCCCTAAACCATGTCCAACTTTTAAATAGTTTCTGTAATGGTGTATTTCCCCAATTATGATCATGGTATCCGGACCCTTTGATTTTTTTTTCTTTTCCATCTACAGTAATAGTGCCATCTACATTTCCATTTGGGACAGCAGCAAGCCATGCAAAGTAATCATCTCCTGCTTGTATAATGCCATCTTGTGGTCTGTATGGACCAACAAGAGATTGCAAGTTTAAACTAAAACCAAAACCATCAAAATCATCTGGATCCAATACTATGTTGTAGTTATTAAGATTTCCTGCGAATGAATTTTTATTCATCATAACCAAGCAACTATCTGATTGGAACGACACTTCATTACTCTTAAAATATTTTAATCTGAAAAAATCTTCTTTCTCAGGTGACGTGTAGTTAAATCCAATGAAAAATTGATCCTTTAAAAAATGTACTTTGTAGAAATAAGCAACAACTAAACTTCCATCATCAAGTTCTGCATCGAAATACCACCATTCAAATTGATTTTTTGAATCGTCAGTTCTGGCACCATCCTCCCATAATTGAACAATATCACCTAGCTCGTCTGGCTGAATTGCTTCATCAAATATTTCTTGATTATCTGAACCCAAATACAATCTTGTGCAAGACTGCATAATCAAAATCATGGATAGGGAGATTGGCACAAAAAAAAGGTTTTTGATGTATCGGTTTCTAGAAAGCATTACGATTGATACCTTTCGTTGGATTTAAAAAGATTAGACTGTTCAAGTATAGACGTGAAGAAACGATTTAAAATTTCTGATCTTTTCTCTTCAGAATTCAAACGGAGCAACTCTAATTCAAAATCGTGTGAAGTCTGAATCATTTCTAGTAATTCGAACGTTTTGGTTTTAGCTAAATGACGATCAAGGTTATCTTTAAGACCTACAGCTAGCAAAAGCTTTATATATTTGTCAAGTAACGGATTAAATATATTTTTGTCTAAAGGTTCTGACTCCGGCATAAATACTATATCACCCACTGCAAGATCCTGCTTCAGATATTGACGTTGAACTTTAAAAATCTTGCTACCTTTAACCACGACATCCATTCTTCCATCGGCATATGTATTAATTATTTTTTCAATAGAGACAGAGCAGCCAATCTTAGATTGTGTATCTTTGTTTTGATATATGATGCCAAATTCTTTTTTTTTGTCTATGCAATCTTTAATCATTTTTTTGTATCGTTCTTCAAAAATATGAAGAGGAATTATCTTGTATGGCAATGCAACTAAATTGAGTGGAAAGAGCTTTAATTTCATAACTTTGAAAAGACTAACATATGTTGTCTGGGGAGTTCTTGAATATTTTTCGATAGTTTCATTCCTACGTAGTCCATTTCCCGGGTAATTTGTTTAAGGCTCATCTTATGCAGAGCTTTAATAGGAACACTAGGATCCTCAGCTCTATATTCTAACAGTACGATTTGACCATTATTTTTTAATGAATTTTTCATATCGTTCACAACTTCGAATGGAAATTCAAGCTCGTGATACACATCAACAAGCAGTATCAAATCAACGCTATTTTGGGGCAAGTTTGTTTGTTTGGGTGTATTGATTACATATTTCACATTTTGAATATTTTTTAATAGCATATTTTTTTTGTTTAGCTGAATCATTTCTGATTGTATATCGACAGCATAAACTAGACTGCACCTTTTTGCGAGCTGTGATGTAAAATATCCTGTACCGGCACCAAAATCCGCAACGACTAAACTCTTATTAAGGTCGAGCAAATCAACAGCTAATTTTGGATTTTCTTCTTTTGACCTAGATTGCCTTTCAAGCCAAGCAGCACCAAAATGACCCATAATTTTACTTATCTCTCTACCTTGGTAAAATTTACCAATACCATCGCGAGAAGGGGTTTTTAAGATGTAATCTTGAGATAATAAGACATTTGATGCAAAGCTGTGCGATGCAATAAAAAAAGTGATTAAAATTTTATGCAACAAATTGAGGGCTATATTTTACTTTTAGAAATAATTTTTTGTAACTCATCTCTGCTCGTAAAATCCCAATCCCAATGTGATGTTTTCTTCAACTTTGAAAAGGAGCCTTTGTGTGGATTAAAGTAAGTCTCAGCCTGTTCTTTTACATTTGTATTGTCTTTAATATGACACGGATCGAAGGGACAATTCTTGCACTTCAGGCCACAACAAAAACCTCTTTTTAATAATTTGTCCCTGGAAAGCTCTATATGCATGACTATTTATAGATTATGGCGATTGAGCCGTTTAAATCAACAGTATATTGTTTTAGCGGTGCATTTGTTGGTCCTCCTGATATCGGAGTACCATCGGTTTTAAATTTTGCACCATGACTAGGGCAGGCGGCAGAACCGTTATTAAATCCATTAATTGATGTCCCTGCATGTGGACATCTCCTGCTGAATGCTGTTAAATCCTCTTGGCTCTTACGAAAAAATAAAAGTCCAGATTTATCAAAATCTATTGAGCCCGTTACTATGGATCCACCAACAATCTTTAGTCTTGAGAATTCCGTTTCGTTTAAATCAATAGATAATTCAGTGATATTAGGTGAGCTAGAATCAACATCATTTTCACTACCATAGGTTGAACAAGACTGAAGGGTAACTATTGATGTAGGAGCCGCACATATAATAGACGCCTTACATATCTTTTTAATGAAGTTTCTTCGTTCCATAAAATACTTTTTTTATAAAAATAGTTTCAATATATTATAGTTAATATAACGCTCATTTCGCTCAATTAAAAAGGGAAATATTATGATTAAAAAAATTTATTTGGTATTAACTGTCTTTTCACTTAATGCATGTGAATCACCTATTCAAAATAATTATATGCAATCTACATCTCAAGGAGAAATCATGATCGAGGATTTTGCAGAAAAAAGTCTCTTAAATTGGAATATTGTAAATGATACAGTTATGGGCGGTAGATCACAAGCGCGTATGAGTGTGCGTGATAATAAAGCGGAATTTAAGGGGTTTTTATCATTGGCAAATAATGGCGGTTTTTCTTCCGTTCGTGCCTATTACCCTAATGATCTTTTAGATATAAATTCAATAGTTCTAAGAGTTAAGGGTGATGGCAGACAGTACAGCTTTAGAGTCAGAACCGATAACAATAGCTGGGTTTCTTACACTCAATCATTTGCTACAGAAAAAGACACATGGCAAGAAGTTGTTTTAGATATTAAAGATTTTTATCCAACCTATCGTGGCTACAATCTAAAAAATATCCCTGAATTATCAGATTCAATCATTCGTGAAATTGGAATAATGATTTCTGATAAGATCGAAGGCAACTTTAAAATTGACGTTGATTGGATTAAGGTCCAGTGATTGCTGATTTAAATAATGATTTAAATAGAATTTAGAGTATCCAAAAAAAGATCGATTTGATCAGTGTTATTGTAAAAATGCGTTGAAACTCGAATTGCATCATGACCATCTCTTTGATGTTCATCGATATGAAAATTTATCCTTTTCTCAAATATCCTAACTGACTCTAAAGCATCTAAGTTTTTTTTCTCAAAAATTGTAGATCCGGGGGCTGACAAGTTATAATTGTCACTACTCAATATTTTAACATCTTTTATTTTTTTTAAACCGTCCTTAAGATAATCTGAAAGATATCTGCAACGCTTTTCAATATTATCTAAACCAATTTTATTAATAAAATTTAGAGCTGTGCCAACAGCTGCTCTAACTGGATAGTCTTTTGTACCGGGTGGGTCAAAAAATGAATTAATTGTAAATGCCTTCAGGTCAAAGGGCGACTCAAAAAATCTTTTTGCATTATCCCTAACAAACAAAAACCCTGAACCGGATGGAGCTAAAATCCATTTATGTAAACTTGCTGAGTACGCATCACAGCCAAGATTTTTTATATCAATTGGAAATTGGCCAACAGCCTGAGCACCATCAACTAATGTCGCTATTCCTTTTCTTCTTGCTAGATTTGCGATCTCCTTAACAGGGTACTTGTGGCCTCCTCTTGTTACGTGACAGAAAGATATTGCCTTGGTCTTTGAAGAAACAGCAGACATAAGTCTATTTATTGTATCCTGTTTACTAACTAGAGGACTTGGTATGAAAACGTATTTTAATATAACCCCATCTTTTGCCCCTCTATGTATCCATGGTTTTAAGGCTGCTGGATGTTCTTGAGTTGATAAGACTACCTCATCCCCCTTTTTTAAAACCAACCCCAGGGTTTGTAAAAACAGGGCTTCAGATGCATTGCGTGTTAGGATCACCTCATCTGTTTTTACATTAAAAGTGCTAGCAAGGAGAGGTATAACGTTTTTTGATATCTTGTCTTGAAGTTTACGCTTTCCGTGTAAAGGCTCCTTTGATATTCCTTCGTAACCAGCTTTTACAGCATCAACAATAATCATTGGTGGCATTCCGAGGCTCGCATTATTCATATAGGTTACCCCGTTTTTTAAAATAAAATTAGAATTAATTGTTGACCAATTTAAATCGGTAGACGAGGAAGGTCTTTTAAAGTCATTCGCAACTCTGAAATTTGTATGCGCATATACACTCCCAACAGAACCAATAATTCCAGCTGCAGATTTTTTAAAAAATGCTCTTCTATCTAATTTTGATTTTCGAGATTCTTTCATTTTAAAACAACTATTGAAAGCTTTAATACCTCGGGAAAGATTTAATCCACTCTATCTTCCAATGCAAAACCATATCACCTTTTATCTCTGAATAATTTTCACTTATCAAGCTTTTTGGGGCATTGTATTCCATTTCAAGCTGATTCCCATTAACAACCTTAGCTACTGAAGAGATATTCATTTGTGTCCCTTTTATGCTGCAATCAAATGCGAAGAGGTTTTTATTTGCGGTTGGTGAAAATGATGCGTTATAATAATTATCTTTTCCATTTGCATTTAAAACATTATAAATATTTGAATCTTCATCTTTTATGATTATCCAAGTAGCTCTGTTTGGCTCTCTGATTCTTTGTAATAACACCCTATCCTTGTATAAGCTTCCAACAGCGTATTCATACCAAATGCCTTCAATTTTATCGATATTGCCATAGTTTCTATTGAAATATTTTTCGTAACTAAGTTCTGCTGCAGTTTGATTGCCTGATATTTTATTTTTCTCTTGAAAAGCGCAATTTTGAATAACAAGAATTATAATTACTAATAGTATGATTCGCAAAACTTAAAGTCTGTATAAATAGCTTAGCTTAATAAAAAAACCATCGGACTTTCTCTCTAATGAACGAAAACGATATTGTTCTGGCTCGGTAAGAGATGAGCCATATCCTACAAAAACCAGTGTTCCAGGCGTTGGTCTGTAGGAGAAAAGGAAGTCAGCTTGGATGTTATTTGACTCTTGTTTTGATGCGCGGTAATAGGAGCCATCAGAACCCTTGAAATAAATTGGGTCTCCATCTTTTGAACTATCATTTAAACTGTCCCTGAAGGATGAATTATATTGACCAACAAATCTTAAGAATAAGCTTTTATTTAGCTGATATTCAATCTTAAGCCTTGGAACTGTAGCAGATGAAACAAGCGTTCCATTATCAGGTCGCTTGTTTTTTTGTTGATTTAGCCTAAAGTTAACCCTTAGTTGATCGGATGGATTCCAAAAAAGCTTCATTTCTATTAAATCGATCATACCTGGGGCCCATTCTTGATAATTTGGATCTTTCCCATGTCCGTATTTAATGCTGCCAGAAAATGAATCAAGTTGAGGAAGTTGTAATGTTGTCATAAATCCTAAGTTTATTATGGCATCTCTTCCAATAAATGGCGTGTAAGTATCTCCTTGCTTGTAATAATGGTTTTGATAGCTTTTTTCTGAGAAACCAAATGACTCATACCAAATAAAAGTATTTAATCCCCATCCTCCCTTAAAATTAAATGAAAATGTAGGATAACTTCTCCAGTCCAAAGGTTTTTCTCCATTGACGAATGGATTATAATTCCAGTTATATGTGTGCTTATATCCAATGTTGAATTTCTCAATCGAGCTACCTTTTGAGCCATAAAAAGTACGCCTAGTACCTGCTGCAACTGATACATAGTCACCAATACTTACGAAACCAAGCGCAGGATCAAATTCACTATGATAAGCAGATGTTGTAAATGAACTTGACCATTTTCGTGAAGATGAATTTGCAGAAAGATTCCACATTGGTGCTACTTTTCCTGCAGTTTCAGAAGTATTCGTTATGCTAAATCCGCCTTGACCCTGAAAAGAATACTTTTTATTGTAAATCAATTTTCCATCTACAGCAAAAACACGATTCGAATAGTCATTATATGTTTTATCAGTATAAACAACTCCTGCATGATTTTGATCTGAAAAATCGCGCTTAACTCTAATCGCATTCACTGCGGCAACATCCATATTGCTAATTGATGAGCCATAATTATCAGCTGCAGATATGACTCCAATTGAATTTCTATCGCCAATCTTTCCTGTGATTTTTGAAGATGCTACAGGATTAACAATTTTTCGGGTATATATTAATCTTGTTGGTGTAGAAAAAAATTCAATACCATCTAAAAAGAATGGACGTTTTTCAGGGAAGTAGAGAGCTCTTCGTGGTTCATAGCTTATTTGTGCTACATCAGCTTCAATTTGGGAAAAATCAGGATTTAACGTTGCATTTAAAACTGTATTTGATGACAAACCATACCTAACATTAACTCCAAGTGGGTCTTTTGTCTGGGATGTAAAATCCTCTGTATCAGAAGACCTATTCAAAGCATTTCGCAATTCTGGATTAATATCAAAAAGACGTTTAGTGTTAATGTTTTTTATATTTACCAATTGACTATTTTGCGCTAAAAAAGATGCCTCGCCTAATTTTGCCTCAGTTAGTGATAACAAATACCTTGAATGCTGAACGCTACGCAACACATTGAATCCCCAATTTTGAATTTCATTGCTACTATATCTAAGACTTTTGAATGGTATCTTGACTTCAATAATATATCCTGTATCAATTATTCTCCCCTTTGAATCAAATACATAATCAGGATTTTTATCAATACTGAAAGGCATTGCCGCTTTTCTATCTGGAACATTATCTGTAATCGTCCCATCGGTTTGTTGACCAAGTGGATTTACACCAAAAGCATAAGCTGTGCGCTGATCATTGTAGGTATCCAGTATGATCATAACGTAATCGTCGTTACTTAGCTTATCTCTATCAGCCAAAGTTGAACGAACTTCACCTGGGTCTGCATTTGCTCTTATGCCAAAATAAATTGCTTCTTTACTGTACCATATTAATATATCGGCATCATCGTCAGCTAATCCACCATCAACAGGTAGATAATTATTAAAGCGGTTAATTTTAACCGCTTTTTCCCAAACCGTTTCATCGAGATATCCATCAATTAAAATATTGGTATCATCAAATTGGCTCAGCTTTATGTTAGCACCAATTTGATTCACTAACTGCATTTTAATATTTATATCAAAAATGAAAACAAAAAGTAGAATCTCTATTATTTTTTTTGCAAACTTCATTTTAGTGTAAATAATTACTATAGTTTTTTTCTAATTTCTGAAATTACAAATTCTATATCATCAAGTGTATTATAAAAGTGTGGAGAAAATCTAACCCACTCTTTGCGCTGAGAAACAAAAATCTTTGCACATCTTAAGTCATTAATCATTGATTCGGAATCTTTATTTTTAAACTTAGCAGTAATTATCGGCGATCGGTATTTACATTTATCAGTTGAAATGATTTTAGCATCAGCTTTTTTTAACCCATCTATTAAATAATCTGTTAAAAAAAAATTGTACCTATAAATATTTTCGATCCCAATACCGTTTAAGTAATGAAGAGATTTCGCTAGCCCTAAAATACAGCCAAATGCGAGCGTACTGAATTCAAATTTTGATGTATTGTCATTATAGCGCAATCTAGAGGCATCTAAATTCCACATGTTTTTGTGGGACCTAAATCCAACCAGGCCAGGATTTAGTCTTTTTGCAAGATTATGTCTAATATACATAAATGCAGATCCAAAAGGTCCGCAAAGCCATTTGTAAGATCCTGCCACTAAAACATCAATCCTACTTTTTTTAACATCGATTGGTATAGCGCCTGCAGATTGGGTTGCATCAACAACTAAGATTGCACCTTTTTTATGAGTTAATTCTGATAATAT
>CAJWZD010000007.1 GCA_913049685.1 uncultured Fidelibacterota bacterium | reverse complement strand
AATTTTGACTTTAGTATTTTCTGGTTTTTTGGTGGATAAATTTACAAGTAGGAAATTAATCCCTTTTGTTAACGTACCTCTTCTTTTAGGGCTCATTATTTTGTATTTATTTGATGATCCATTTTATGCATACATATTTTTTGGATTAATGGGTGAATCAAATGGATTAGCATATCGTGATTTAAGAGAAGCATATACAGATTCGACACTTATTGATACAAATAGTGTTGATATTAGCAAAAGGAAAACAAGTATTGGAGAATATAAATCACAAAGAAAAAATGTGAAACATCAAATGAGTGAATCTGATATAAGAAAACAGGTATTAAGAGAGTTCGTTATACAAATTGGGACGGAGAATGGGAAGAAATAAACTTCTAACAAAGTCTCCTTTATTTAGAAATGAAACGAGAAACAAACGACAACAAACCACAGTGGATTGGACTAAAAGTTACATTGCTAGCTGTTGTTGTATTTATGTTTAGTGTCCTAGCGACTTCTATCTTATTATAATGCGTTATTTTTTGAACACAAGTTAATCAACCATTATACTTCTGCATGAATTTGTCAATAGGTAGAAAATTTATTAATGAAACTAGTATATGTGGTCAAAATATAAATGCGTGGTTATGCAGTAATTTTTGTCACTGCAAAATTACGTATTATTTTATGTAAATTTATACTAGTTTCTTATTAATCAAGGTAAGTAAATAATGTTGACTAAATACGCAGATACGCTAAAGAGGCGCGGTCTAGATACATGTTCATCGCAAATTTTAGCTGATGTACTAGAAAGTTTTCCTAAAGCAATATCGGTCAAACAGCTCGCGCACAATACGGGTAAAACTGAAAAATATATCAAAAGTAAAGTGCGAGCAATGAAACGCGATGAGGTTCCAATTAAACTAAGGCGCGGTTCACGAAATAATTACGTTGAAACCAGCCTTTTTGAACCAGTGCACTGGATATTAAAAGAAAAAGAAAATGCTGAGATGGCTCTTGAAGATTTAAATTCAATCAAACTTAACGGCGATCCATCGGTCAACAAGAAAAAAAGAATCGTAAAGCGTATTTATAAAGAATATCTAAGAGATATGAATGATTTGATCGATAGATGGTATTCATTACGGTTAATACAATCACTAAAAGACGATTAATTTAAAAACACTCTTTTCAATCGTCGGTATTGCTTTATCGCAATCTGATTTTTCATCAAAAACTAAATTTCCAAAAGACCATGAAGCTTTCATGGAATGAATGTGTTAATTTTAGTTAATGGATACAATACAGAGAAAAGATTTAAGCACTGAAAAACAAAACGTTGAATCTTTAAATATTGATGAGTTGTCGATAATTCGCATACTGGAACTGATCAATAATGAAGATGCTTCTATACCAAAAAAAATTGCAGCTTCATTAGCAGAGATCGAGCAAACAGTTGATTTATGCATTCAATCTTTAAAATCCAATGGTCGCATATTTTATATTGGAGCTGGTACGTCTGGACGTCTTGGGGTTCTTGACGCATCTGAGATTCCACCCACCTTTTCCGCTCCAAATGATCTATTTACTGGCATAATTGCTGGAGGAGATAAAGCCTTAAAAAACTCTATTGAGGGAGCAGAAGACGATCCTGAACAAGCGATCAAAGATCTTAAAAATCACAACATAAAGAAAGACGATGTATTAATAGGAATAAGTTCGAGCGGTGCAGCTAGGTATGTTCAATCTGCACTAGATTACGCTAAATCAATTAAAGCGAAGATCGTTTATATAACCTGCAATAAAACGCCTTATTTGCACGTTAACGCTGATGTAGCGATTGCGTTAGAAACCGGTCCTGAAATTATTACAGGTTCCACTAGAATGAAAGCTGGTACGGCTACAAAAATGGTTTTAAATATGATTTCTAGCGCTACCATGATAAAGCTCGGGAAAGTCTATGGCAATCTCATGGTTGATTTGATGGCAGTCAATGACAAACTAGTTGATAGAGGGTGTAGGATAATATCGCAGCTTACAAATGTAGATGAAGTAGTAGCAAAGCGGACCTTAGTTCGCTCAAAAATGTCTGTAAAAACTGCCATAGTTATGATATATCATTCAATAGGTTACGATAAAGCAAAAAAAATGATCGACGACAGTGATGGTATGCTTAGAAAAATAATTTCATGACATTTGCTTCTCAAACCAATGATGAATTATTCAAACAATGCAGAATTGATACTTTTCGTTCAAGCGGAAAGGGAGGACAGCATGCAAATAAAACTGATAGCGCTATTAGGCTTACGCATTTACCTACTGGACTAACTGTTATTTGTCAAGATGAAAGAAGTCAGTTTAGGAATAAAGAAATTGCAATTAAGCGATTGAGAAGCAAGCTAAAAGCTTTTGAGAAGAAAAGAAAAAAACGGATTCTAACCCGTCCTACAACTGCATCAAATGAAAGAAGAATTCTTTCAAAAAAGATGCAATCAGAAAAAAAGCAATTACGAAAAAAACCAAAAACAGATGAATAGATAGAGTAATTTCCAAGCTATTTAAAAGGTCAAAATGAAAGTAAATAAATATATTTTTAGAGAATATGACATTAGGGGGAAAGTAAAAGACGATTTTCCTCCAGAAGTGGTTCTAGATCTTGGCAAGGCTTTTGGTACATTTATAAAAAGGTCTGGCGGTCAAGAGATTGCTCTAAGCGGAGACGTGAGACTATCTACTCCAAGCTTAATTGAGCGATTTAAAGTAGGAGTTTTATCAACTGGAATCGATGTGATTAATATTGGAATAGTACCTACACCTGTAAATTATTATTCTATGTTCAAGTTGGATGTTGCTGGAGCAGTTCAAATCACCGGCAGTCATAACCCTCCAGAGTTTAATGGCTTCAAAATGTCTCGTAATAAAAAATCTGTTTTTGGCGAATCAATACAAGACTTAAGAGAGATTATTGAAAAAGAGGATTTTGAACATGGAGAAGGAGATGAAGCTCCATACAATATTTTACGAGATTATAAAAAAATGATAAGTTCAAAAATCAATCTTGAAAGAAAATTAAAAGTAGTTCTTGATTGCGGAAATGCAGCTGGGGCAGTATGCGCTCCAGAAATCTTCAGAAATTTTAACATTGACCTTGAAGAGTTATATTGTGATGTTGATGGCACCTTTCCCAACCATCATCCAGACCCAACTGTTGAGGAAAATCTTAAAGATTTAATGAAAAAAATGAAAACGGGTAGATTTGATGTTGGCATTGCTTTTGATGGTGATGCAGATAGAATAGGCGTAGTTGATGAGAATGGTGATGTAGTATGGGCTGACCAGTTAATGGCGCTTTTTCTTCCTGAAATAATTAGTCCAGGCGATGAAATACTTTTTGACGTAAAATGCTCCAAGTCCTTAGAAGAAATGATAACCAAATATGGCGGCAAGCCTGTTATGTGGAAAACAGGTCATTCTCTTGTGAAACAAAAAATGCTTGAACTGGACTGTAAGTTTGGGGGAGAGATGAGCGGACATATTTTTTTCGCGGATGATTATTTTGGTTATGATGACGGAATATACGTAGCTGCAAGACTACTCCAGACCTTGTCAAGCTCTTCTAAGACACTTTCTGAGCTTGCAGATGAATTACCTAAATATTTTTCAACTCCCGAGATGCGACTTGAAGCAAAATCAGACGAAGATAAATTTAGAATTTCAGACATCGCAGTTAAATATTTTACCGATAATTATAATTGCTCAACGGTGGATGGCGTTAGAATCAATTTTGATGAAGGCTGGGGGCTAGTAAGAGCTTCAAACACTCAACCAGTAATTGTATGCAGGTTTGAAGCAACAAGTATTGAAAAAATGGATGAATATAAAAATTTAGTTATATCAAAATTAAATGAGATTGGTGAGTTAAAATTTGATGTCGGCCACTAGCACATTTGAAGAGCACATTCAATTTATCCAGTCGCAGACTGATAAGGCGCTTTCAAAGATTACACCCAAATTGAATTCTTCTAAATACTTTTACAACCCGATTCATTATGTAGTAAAGGGCAGAGGCAAAAGGCTTCGACCGGTTCTTGTCCATCTGTCAGGACAAGCATATGACGCTCAACCTGATGATCTTATGAAGCTTGGTATAGCCGTTGAATTATTGCATAATTTTTCTCTGGTCCACGACGATATCATGGACAATGATAGTATGCGACATGGACAACCTTCAGTTCACTATAAATGGGATATTCCAACTGCTATCTTAGCTGGCGATGGACTTTTTACATTAGCGCAGTTATCCCTAGTTGGTTTGGATAATTATATATTTCAACGCTTTAATGAAGTTGCGCTTGAAGTATGCGAGGGTCAAGGTATGGACAAAGAGTTCGAAAATGACCATTCAATTGATATGGATGGCTATATTCAAATGATAGGTAAAAAAACAGCATGTTTTTTAGGTATGTGTTCAGAATTAGGTGCTGTGTTAGGTGGTGCGTCAGAAGAGGAAGCAGTCAATATATATAAGTTTGGGTATTTTCTAGGATTAGCTTTTCAAATTAAAGATGATTATCTTGAGATTTTTGGCAATGAAGAATCAATGGGAAAGAGCCTTGGAAGTGATATTGATGAAAATAAGCAAACTATCCTTGCTATTGTTGCTCGCAAGATCAATGTGAAAGATTGGGATAATTTTTTAAAGAAAACCAGAAAATTTGAAGACTACAAAAATTATTATGAATCCAATGGTGTTAAAAAAGAAGTAGAAAATCTAATAGAATCAAATGTAGAAAAAGCATTGACTGGTCTAAGCATGCTTTCAGACGATAGATCAGTTCAGCTTAATAAATACGCAAACCTTATTTTAAACAGGGAATTTTAATGAATACAGATAAATCAATCGATAAGAGCAATATGTTTCAATCCATATATGAATTTCCATTACAGATGAAAGATGCAAAATTAATCGGGGAAAACATAAAGCTTAACAATACGTATAGTGATGCACAAAACATAGTTGTTTGCGGAATGGGGGGCTCTGCAATTGGAGGAGATCTTTCAAAGTCACTTGTTAAAAAATCGTTAAAACTGCCTTTAACAGTAAATAGAAACTATGAATTGCCTAATTGGGTAAATAGTAATTCTATTGTTGTATGTTCCTCATATTCAGGCAATACAGAAGAATCCTTAAATGCATACCATGATGCTATTGCTAAAGGAGCAAAAGTAATTGGAATTACTACTGGCGGGGAGCTTTCTTTTCTGCTTGATAAAAATAATAACGACAAAGTTGAAATACCCTCAGGTTTGCAACCAAGAGCTGCTGTAGCATTTTCATTTATACCTCTTTTATATTTATTAAAAAAATTAAACCTAACTGAAAGTGAGGCGATAAATGACCTTGCAGGAACCATTGAAGCACTGGAATTAGCTAGAGATTTGTATTCCACAAGTGTCGATAAAAATCCAACATTTAATCTCGCTCAAAAAATATACGACACTCTTCCTGTTATTTATGGTGAGGATGGGTCAACTTCAGCTATCGCGTTACGATGGAAAGGCCAATTTTGTGAAAATTCAAAAATGCTTGCGTATCATAATGATATCCCTGAAATGAATCATAATGAAATTGTAGGTTGGCAAGAAAATCCTGAGCTTTTAAAGAAAATCTCCATTCTTTGGATTTCAGATAAATCTATTAACTCAAGAAACTCATTGCGAATTGATGCTTCAAATAATATTCTGACCAACATACCATCTTTACAGCAGAAAATCGAAATCGATGGTCCAAATTTTACAGAAAGATTTATTCATCTATTGCATTTTGGTGATTGGGTTAGTTATTGGTGCGCATTGCTTCATTCCACTGACCCTAGCCCTGTAAAGAAAATTGATAAATTAAAAAAAATATTATCTGAAAAAAGTTGAATTAGGATAATTACGTATATAACTTTTATAATGTCTTCTCTAATGATTCCAGTTAAAATAAAAAAAATTTCTTACTATCATCCAAGTAGAAGCTATGCAGTTATTTTAGAAGAAATTGATGGTGATAGAAATTTGCCAGTCCTTGTTGGGGCTTATGAAGCGCAATCAATTGCTATGGCAATGGAATTTGTTGAAACACCAAGACCGCTTACCCATGATTTAATTGTAAATATGATTAATGAAATAAATAGCAAAATATCTTCAATTAAAATAACCAAAGTAGAAGATGGTATATATTTTTCTTGTATCAATATTGACTCAAAGATTTTAGGTCAAAAGAATATTGATTCGAGACCAAGTGATGCGCTTGCAATTGCTCTCAGAATTCATGCACCTATTTTAGTTGCTGAAGAGGTAATGAAAGAGGCTATTGTTTGGGAAGAGGACTCGTTAATTATTGAAGATGAGATTAAGCAATCTCCAGAGATGAAAGTCCTCGAGCAACAACTACAAAAGGCTATAGATAAAGAACAGTATGAAATGGCTGCACGAATTAGAGATAAAATAAAAGATATTGACAGCTAGTCATTGATTGAATCAATTGCTAATTGAGCGGCATGCTGTTCCGCAATTTTTTTGTTCGAACCTATACCGCTTGGGTAAAAATTATTTCCAATCTTAACTTTTACTTCAAACAATTTTTTATGTTCAGGTCCTGAAACGTTTGATACAAGAAATCTAGGATTTTCCATATGTTTTGTATGGCAAAGCTCAATTAGTTTACCTTTATGGTTAACAGATTTCCAAGCTAGTTCCCTATGAGACCATACTGTAGATAAAATCACTTTTTTTGCAGAATTAATACCTCCATCTAAATAGATTGCCCCTATAAGAGCCTCGTAAAGGTTTGCAGCTTGTTTAAGCGCTATTTTATCTTGGGATAGATCAACGTTTGGCTCTATCTTAATATGGTCTAATAGATTTAGCAATTGGCCCATTGTGGAAAGAAAAGATTTTTGAACTAGCGCAGATCTTTTTTGAGTTAAAATACCTTCATCTCCTTCAGGAAATTCTCTCATCAGTTCTCTACTAACTACGATATCAATAACCGCATCACCAAGAAATTCTAATCGTTCATAATTTTCTCTGGGTTTTGCAGATATTGATCTGTGCGAAAAAGCCTGGTCTAAGTAAGACCTATTCTTAAATCGATATTCACATTTTTTCTCTATTTGAGTTAAAGAATTATTTTTAAATAAGGAGCCAAAAAATGACAAAATACTAATCAGCTGTCTTCCCATTTTTTGAAAACTATAACAGCATTGTGGCCTCCAAAACCAAAAGAATTAGACATAGCGGTATCAATTTGAATTTTCTCAGCCTTGTTGGGAACATAATTAAGAACGCAATCTGGATCTTTATTTTCATAATTTATTGTGGGAGGTGCAATATTTTCATTGATTGCTTTAACGCAAGCAACAGCTTCAAGTGCGCCGCTAGCACCTAAAGCATGTCCAATCATTGATTTTGTTGAACTCACTCTTAGTTTTGATGAATGATTTCCAAATAAAGAAGAAATAGCAGCAGACTCAGTTTTGTCATTAAATGGAGTGGAGGTTCCATGAGCGTTAATATAATTCACGTCCTCTGGAGAAATTCTAGCATCTTTTATTGCAAGATTCATTGCCTTAATTGCGCCTGTACCGCCTTCAGAAGGTTGAGTTATATGGTATGCATCATCTGTTGCTCCATAGCCAGCCAGTTCGGCTAAAATAGTAGCATTACGACTCTTTGCATGCTCCTCATCTTCAAGAACAAGAGCTGCAGCTCCCTCACCCAGAACAAAGCCATCTCTTTCAAGGTCAAATGGACGACTTGCAGATTCCGGAGAGCCATTTCTTGTTGATAGAGCTCTTATGTTAGCAAATCCGGAAATAGTTAATCCTGTTATACTTGCTTCGGAGCCTCCAGTAATCATTACATCAGCATCTCCGTATTGAATCGTTCTAGCTGCGCATCCAATAGCATCAGTACCAGATGCGCACGCAGAAATTATCGTATGATTTGGACCCTTAAGTCCAAATCTTATTGCAAGGTTGCCAGATGCTATATTTGGAATAAATCGTGGTACAAAAAAAGGAGATACTCTTCTTTGTCCTCTTTGGAAATAAACGCCATGTTCATTCTCAAGAGTCTGAATACCTCCAATTCCAGTTCCAATTATGACACCAATTCTATCAAGATTCTCTTTTTCTAAATCTAATTCAGATCTAGAAATAGCCTCTTCAGCAGAAACCATATGATAAATCGTGAAAGAGTCTAGTTTTCGAATATCCTTTCTATCAAAATATGCTTGTGGATCAAAATCTTTTAGCTCACCTGCAATTTTAACATTAAGGTTTTCCGCATCAAAGCTTTTGATTTTTCTAATCCCACTTTTTCCAGAGATTAGAGCATCCCAATAGTTTGAAAGTGTATTTCCATTCGGAGCAAGGGCTCCAAGTCCAGTTACAACAACCCTTCTTTTTGGCGACATTTACTTGCTTGAGTCTAGATAGTCTATAGCTGCTTGAACGGTTGTAATTTTTTCAGCATCATCATCTGGAATTTCAATTCCAAATTCTTCCTCAAGCTGCATAATTAATTCAACAGTATCAAGCGAGTCTGCACCCAAGTCATCAACGAATGAAGCTTCCGACTTGATTTTTTCTTCCTCGACGCCTAGTTTATCTATGATAATGTCCTTAACTTTGTCAAATGTTGACATATGGTTTCTCCTTTTATTAAAAATTTAGTAATTAATTAAAATGATGTCATTCCACCATCAATGGTTAATGTTTGACCTGTTATATAGCCAGCCTCATCGGAAGCAAGGTATAGAACAGCAGTTGCTATATCACTTGGTTTGCCAATGCGACCCAAAGGTATTTGCTTGAATAAATCTTCTTTAACTGTTTCCTGAATATCTTCGACCATATCTGTTTCAATATATCCTGGTGCAATCGTATTTACTGTAATATTTCGTGAGGCAAGCTCCTTGGATACTGCCTTTCCTAATCCTATAACTCCAGCTTTAGATGCAGCATAATTTGCCTGTCCAGGATTTCCAATTAAACCTACTATAGAAGAAATATTAATTATTCTTCCATGTTTTTGCTTCATCATTTGTCTTGAGACGGCTTTAATGCCATTAAAAACACCTTTTAAATTGACATCGATAACTTTATCCCAATCTGACTCAGGCATTCTCATTATAAGATTGTCCTTAGTTATGCCAGCGTTATTTACTAAAATGTCTACTCGATTGAATTTTGAGACAGTGTCATCAATAAGCTTTTTAAAGTCACTGAAATCTGATACATCGCATACAAAAAAGGAAGATGAGAATCCTTCATCATTAAGTTTATTTGAAATCTTTAACAAGTCGCCCTCTGATCTACTCACACAAACCACATGCGCACCAGATTTTGATATTTCTTGAGCTATGGATTTACCTATGCCTCTTGAGGCTCCAGTAATAATTGCAACTTTATTTTTTAATTTAAACATGGCCTAAATTTAATATATCTTGATGTGTTTCTGCACCATACATATTTAATGAAGAATCAATCCTTTTTGAGAGCCCTTGAAGGACTTTTCCTGGGCCAATTTCAATGCCTGAAGTAATTCCATTCGATATCATCTCGTGGACTGATTTATACCAAAGCACTGGGCTGATCAATTGCTTAACTAAAGATTGAGGAATATCTTTTTTATTATCAATCGGGAAACTAGTTGTATTTGAATACACAGGAAAAATTGGATCATAAAATTTCACATTCTTAATGAATTCATTTAGTTTCTCTTTTGCCGAATTCATAAGAGGTGAATGAAAGGCTCCACTTACATTTAGCTTAATCACCTTAAGTGCTCCGGCGCTAAGAATTTTAGGAGTAATATCTTCAATTGCAGAGCTGTCGCCTGAAATAACCGCTTGAGTAGGAGAGTTGTAATTTGCGACACATGCTTGACCGTTAGAGTATTTTAAACAAATATCCTCTAATATTTTCTCATCAATACCAATTACCGCTGCCATTGAACCTTGTCGATCTAGTCCTGCTTTATGCATCGACTTGGCGCGAAACTGCACCAATTTGAGACCATTCTCAAAATCTAAAGATTTTGCTAAAGTATACGCTGAAACTTCGCCAACACTATGACCAGCAATACACTTTGGTTTTAATCCATTATTTATCAATAAATTTCCAACAATGAAGCTGGCGATAAATATTGCAGGTTGAGTATGAATCGTTTCAGAAAGAATTTCCTTAGGGCCATCAAACATAATGCTTTTGATATCGTAACCCAAAATATCGCACGCTATGTCAATATGCTCTTTTGCAAAACCTCCTTGGCTATATAAATCATTACACATTCCAACTTTCTGAGAAGCTTGCCCGGGGCATAGTAGCGCAACTTTTTGAGAATTTATGACCATTTAATTAACATGCTTCCCCATGTAAAACCACCTCCAAAAGCCGCAAACAACACTATATCATTTTTTTCTAACATTTTTGCTTCCACTGCATCATCTAATGCGATAGGAATTGTCCCAGCAGTTGTATTCCCATACTTATTTATGTTTACAAGAACCTGCTTCTCACTTAAGCCACAGCGTCTTGCAGCAGCATCAATGATACGCTTATTAGCCTGATGCGGAATAAACAGCTTAAGATCTTTACCTTCTATGTTATTTTTATCAAGAATTTCTTTACTTACATCAGCCATATTTTTAACCGCAAACTTGAAAACCGCCTTTCCATCTTGATAAACATAGTGCATTTTTTTATCAATAGTTTCTTTACTTGCTGGCCTTAAGCTTCCTCCAGCAGGAACTGTTAAATATTTATGACCACTTCCATCAGCAAGCAAAATTGAATCCAATACACCACAATCATCATCAGATGGCTCTAGAAGCACGCCCCCACCTCCATCACCAAAAATTACACACGTGTTTCTATCCGTATAATCGATAATTGAACTCATTGTATCTGCACCTATAACAATTACATTTTTATATTTCCCAGATTCGACAAGCTTTGCTCCAGTTTCCATAGCATAAACAAATCCAGTGCAGGCAGCAACAATATCATAACCCCATGCATTTTTTGCTCCAATTTTATCTTGAACAAGGGCCGCAGTTGATACAACAGGAACATCTGGCGTACTGGTAGCAACTAAAATCAAATCGATTTCATCTGGGTTTTTATTAGATTTTTTCAAAAGTTCTAGAGCAACCTCTTTGCACATATCAGAAGTTGCTTCTCCATTGCTGACTAAATGTCTCTTTTCAATCCCAGTACGAGATAGTATCCATTCATCAGACGTATCAACCATTTTTTCTAAGTCTAAGTTAGTTAATGTATTTTTGGGAAGATATTTTGCAGTTGCAGTAATTTTAGCTTTCACTTAATACCTCCAAATGATCATTAATTCCTTTTGAAATATCATCAATTAAGTTTTCATTTATAGATTTTTGCGCTAGTAAAATAGAATTCATAATAGCTTTCGAGGAAGATGCCCCATGGCAAACTATTGAAATTCCATTTACACCGAGTAGCGGCGTACCTCCATGCTCTTCATAATCATATTTATTTCTAATTTCGTCAAGGGCTGGTTGAATCATTTGAGCACCTATTTTATATCGTGCTTTACTTAAAATCTTCTTTTTAATCATGTCTGCAAAAGACAGCACCCAGCCTTCAGCAAATTTTATTATGGTATTTCCAACAAAACCATCGCAAACAAGAACGTCTGCATCGCAGATAAAAATATTTCTACTTTCAATATTTCCAACAAAATTCGGCAATTCTCTTTTTAGTAATGAATATGTCTTTTGATAAAGCTCGGACCCTTTTTCAGGTTCCTCACCAATGTTCATAAGACCAATTTTTGGATTTTTTATACCCTCAACATGGTCTAGATAGACAGATGACATTATAGCGAATTGAAGCATATTTTCAGGAGACGCATCAGGGTTTGCTCCTACATCACATAGAATTTTTCCACCAGATAATCCAGAAAAAAATGCACTTAAAGCTGGGCGCTTAACATAAGGAATCCTACCTAATGCTAGAAGAGAAGTAGCCATTTGTGCTCCTGTATTTCCCGCACTAATAAATGCACCAGCTTTTTCTTCTTTAAGCAGCATAATGCCTTTTACCATTGATGAGTCAGGCTTTGTTTTAATCACTTTAGATGCGTGATCACTGCTTGTAATATTTTCTGAAGCATGTAAAATACTTATGCTTTCTGATTTAAAGCCACCCAGTTCTTTTTTAATGCTTAACTCATCACCAATTAAAATTAATTTTAAGTCAAAGGGACTATTTTTTACGGCTCTAATAGCTCCTTGCACAGGGGCATGGGGTGCGTTATCGCCTCCCATAACATCTAAAGCTATATACATATAATTATAAAGTTATTCCGTTATAGAAATAATTGCTTTTCCTTTATAGTACCCGCAATACGAGCAGATTCTATGTGGAATTTTAGGCTGCCCACATTGTGGGCAAGGTGAAGAGCTTATCGCAGTAGCTTTATAATGCGTTCTACGTTTTCTACCTCGGGCTTTTGATTGCCTTCTTTTAGGTAATGCCATTTTTTACTCCAAATTTTATTTAATTAAATCTTTGAGCTTATCAAATTCATTTATAGAAAAATTATTCTTGCACCGACATTGATTTAGGTTTAAATCTATACCACATGAAGGGCAAATGCCTTTACAATCATCCCCACAAAGACTTTTTATGGGTTTTTCTAATTCAATTACATCGTGTAAAATACTACTTATATCAACAAAATCATCAGAGATAGTAAACATTACAATGTCAGCATTATTTTCTCTTACAATGTCCCTATCGTTAGTAAGTAAGATATTTAATGTAGTTTTTATTTGTTTCTCATTCTCACTTAAGCATCTATCACATGAGAGTTTAATATCACAAAAAACTTTACCATACAAACGATAACCTGTTGATGTTTTGTCGCAAGATAAAACACATTTAACTCTATCTTTAGCATTTTTAATTCCCAGACTATCTGATTTAACTAAAAATTGCTTTTTATTTAGTCCGGAATCTAATTCAGTGCGGTATAATTTCACTTTATTATTATTATTTTTTTTTAATTAAAATCAGCAATTTTAAGTATGCTTCTTATTCTTCAATATTTGTTTTTATTAAACCTGCTTTATTTTTGATAGAAATCATATTTATTCCAGATTTAATATTTAAAATATTTAAAATAAATACGGAACCAGTTGAAAAAACTGAAAGTGCATATGAAAAACATATTAAAACTAATAACAGTATAAAGAATCCTATCAAAAAACTTGCTACAGCTTCAACATTATTTAGTGTATTATTAGAGGTAGTTATAAAAAAATCATAATAACTCGCCATAAAAGAGCCAAAGATTATTTCAAATACATCTTTAGGGATTGCGGTTTTTGTCGCATTGCCAACAACTGCACTAAATCTTTCACCCATCAATAGTGGGTTCGAAAAAATTAAATCGATTACTTTAAATCCAAGGCCTAAGATTACAACTAAAATTACTTGCGATAAATAAATAAACGGTAACAGCATTAATTTATAGAATATTAGCTGAAGTGGATATCTCCAGGCTAGTAAAAATATATTAAATACGGATCCCATGGTATCTTCTTTAAGGGTGCCAACTATTGCAGGGGTATAAATAATTGAAATTGAAAAAACAAAAAATGTGAAAATTGCAAAAACTGCTCCAAAAATGTATATGATAAAAGGAATAGCTAGAAATAGGCTTCCGATAAAGGGAGTTTTTGTAAGAAATCCAAAAAACGAGGTAGTAAGAACATAGAAAACAAGAATTGCTAATATTGAAAGGGGAGCAAAAATTACTGGTTGCCAATTATTCTTAATAAAATTATGTGCATTATTTAAAGAGTAGAAATAATCCCCTTCAAGCTCTTGAAGGGTAATTTTTGACACCTTAGCCATTGATCCATAGATAGCCAAAAACCAATAAACAGAACCTGCCCAAAATAACAAAGAGGAGTACCAGCTTAATTTATAAATATTGGCACAAGGGAAAATACCATGACTTGTCCAGATTTCAATTAAAGAGAATCCTGATGATAAAAGCGCAAGGTAATTAGCAATTAAATATGCAATAAAGCCTACGGTATTAGCTTGAGCAAAAGTTAAAATTTTTGTAATACTTAGCGCTAATCTAGGTGCGCGAAATATATCTTTAATATTATCGAGAATTTCCAAAGCAATAAGCTCATTTACAGCTCAGACTAATTTTCATATCTCACAAAATCAACCCAAGCTGTTTCTTTTTGAGTCTTTGAAAGTGATTCAGCAACTGCGCTTGCAGTTTGACGATTATCGTAACTACCCACTCTTACCCTAAACCAGACCTCATTAGATTTTTTAAAACTTGCTTTTTGAATATATGCATCGTAGCCTGATTCAATAAGTTTTCCTGCAACTTTTTTTGCATCATCTAGCTTTCTTTTTGATGCAATTTGAATGGTAAATCTATTCTTGTCAAAAGGAATAGACTGACCTTTGATTTCCTTTTTTTTCTTAGCAATTTTTTTAGCAGGCTGTGGAGGATTATTCTTTTCATATTTTGAATCATCCTCTAAAGATGAAATAGTATCTATCATAGAATAGCTTAGATTGTCATTGGTATTGTATGAGTCATACCAATTTGACTCACTGTCTTCGCTTAATAAAAGCTCAGCCAAAGCTAAAGTATCAAGAATGATTTTATCTGATTCAGTGATTGGTGTTGCGTCAACTTTTAAAGCTTCATTGACAGAAAATGTAAACGATTGAGTTTCTACTTCATCATTATATTGAAATACAGAGGCTTCAATGCTATAATCACCAATAACGTCAGGTATGAAAATAACAGAATAACTATCATTTCCTGCTTGAATATCTGTATTGATTAAATAACTATCTTCAGGAATGCTCGTTAGTTCCCATAGAAATTCTAAATCTTCACTCTCATCTGGAATATCAACAGTGACAGTAAGAGGTTGACCAACATAACCAATGGGGTTTTCTCTTGAACAGCTAGAAACAAGAACCAAAAGAGCTAATATGTAAATATGTCTTTTCATAATTAATACAAAATCTAATATATAATTTGAAGAGTTGAGTATGAAAAATGCAACATTTAGTGATTTGCAATTATTTCAATATCGCTAAAGAAAAAGCCTATTTCTCTTGCTGCATTCTCATCGCTATCGGCTCCATGGACGGCATTTTCCCCCAACGAAGTGGCAAAATCTTTTCGTATGGTACCTTTATTGGCTTCAGAAGGGTTAGTTGCACCAATTAATTCTCTCCATTGGCTAACTGCATCCTCTTTTTGAAGGGCTATTACCATGCATTTACCTGATGACATAAATTCTGTGAGCTCGGAAAAGAAAGGTTTGTCCCTATGGATTTCATAAAAACCTTCAGCTTGAGATTTAGTCATTCTGATAAGTTTCAATCCTAAAATTTTAAAATCACTGTTTATGATTCTATCAATAATCTTCCCAGAATAACCATTTTTAAATGCATCTGGTTTAATTATCGCAAACGTTTGATCATTCAATTTATTTCTCCTTTTTTAAGCGCTTCTTTCATTTTTTTCCCAATTTCGGCTACAGATTCACAAACTCCAATGCCGCATTCAGCCATAATTTTCATTTTAGCTTCTGCAGTATCATCTCCACCAGAGACTATAGCGCCAGCATGGCCCATTCTTCTTCCTTCAGGAGCAGTTTGTCCAGCAATAAAGCCAACAATAGGTTTTGTAACATTTTCTTTTGCCCATTGAGCTGCTTCATTTTCCATTTGCCCTCCAATTTCACCAATCATAACAATCCCCTTAGTAGATTCGTCTTTTTCGAAAAGATTTAAAATCTCTATCATTGATGTTCCTATTATAGGGTCACCACCTATTCCTACGGCAGTAGTCTGCCCTAGGCCAGCATCAACAAGTTGTCCTATAGCTTCATAGGTCAAAGTTCCTGATTTTGATACAACGCCAATATCACCTTTTTTACATATAAACCCAGGCATAATCCCTAATTTACATTCATCAACCGTAATAACCCCTGGACAATTCGGTCCAATTAAACGCGTTTTATTTTGATTTATTATCTTTTTAACAATAACCATATCCCTAATAGGTATACCTTCGGATATACAAACCACCAACTCAATTCCAGCTTCTGAAGCCTCAATTATTGCTTCAGCTGCAAAGGGCGGAGGTACAAAAATAATCGATACATTTGCTTTAGTATTTTTTCGTGCTTCCTCAACAGAGTTATAAACATCAACTTTACCCTCAACAGCTTTTGTTCCACCTTTACCTGGTGTAACTCCTCCCACAATAGATGTTCCATATTCGAGCATTTGAGCGGCATGAAATGTTCCTTCTGAACCAGTAATACCCTGGACAATAACTTTTGATTCTTTATTGACTAAAATTGACATAATACTCCTAAGATTTAGTAGCGGATGATACAACTTTTTTGGCAGCATCCTGCATATCGTTAGCTGGAATTATTGATAAACCTGATTCTTTAAGTATAGATTTAGCTTTTTTAGAATTTGTCCCCTCAAGCCTTACTATAACAGGCACTTGAAGCCCAAGCTCCTCAACTGCTTTAATTACTCCGTTAGCTACTCGATCACATCTAACAATCCCACCAAAAATATTTATTAATATAGCTTTTACATTTTTATCAGAAAGAATGATTTTAAACCCATTTTTTACGGTCTCAGCGCTAGCTGCACCACCAACATCAAGAAAGTTTGCAGGGTCACCACCAGCTAATTTGATGATATCCATTGTTGCCATTGCTAATCCTGCACCATTTACCATACAACCTACATTCCCATCAAGCTTGATATAATTTAAATCATATTTTCCCGCTTCAACTTCCGTAGGATCCTCCTCATCAAAGTCTCTCAATGATGAAATATCACTTTGTCTGTATAAAGCATTATTATCAAAATTAAATTTTGCATCTAGAGCTATAATTCTATCGTCCGATGTTAAAACTAGAGGGTTTATTTCAACTAATGATGCGTCAGTATCAACGTAACATTTGTACAATTTCTGAAGCAGGTATATACATTCTTTTAATGCTGCTCCCTCAAGTTTTAATCCGAATGCAAGTTTTCGCGCTTGATATGATTTCATTCCAATAAGAGGGTCTATCCAGATTTTTACAATTTTTTCTGGTGTCTCATCAGCAACTTTTTCAATTTCAACACCACCCTCAGTTGAAACCATAAATACATCTTTACCAGTATTTCGATCAAGAGTGATAGCACAATAAAATTCACTTTTAATACTTGAAGCCTCTTCAACATAAACCTTCTTCACTTTTTGACCGCTTGACCCTGTTTGATGCGTTACAAGGTTCATGCCAAGAATCGCCTTGATATTTGAAATAGCTGAATCATAATCTTGTGAAACTTTAACTCCGCCGCCTTTTCCTCTGCCACCAGCATGAATCTGCGCTTTTATTACTAGAGCTTCAGTTTTAAAATCTTTTTGAGCTTTTAAAACAACGCTCTCAGCTTCAACAATATCCTCGATTAAGTATCCTTTCGGGGTTGCTATAGAGAAATTTCTAAATATTTCTTTTCCTTGGTATTCATGTATTTTCATTCTTATTTGTCCCTGTATATTATTCTTCTTCACCCATAAATGGATATCTAAAATCTTTTGGAGAATCTAATGTCTCTTTAATAGTGCGCATTGATACCCAGCGGATAAGATTAAACATTGACCCTGCTTTATCATTCGTCCCTGATGCCCTACTGCCACCAAATGGTTGCTGGCCAACGACAGCTCCAGTAGGTTTATCATTAATGTAAAAATTTCCCGCTGAATACTTTAAGGTATCTCTAGCATTTATGATTGCATCTTCATCTTCAGATATAACGCACCCTGTGAGAGCATAATCAGAAGTATTATCAATCAATTTGAGAACATCATCCCATTTCATTGGATCATAGATATAAATTGTTAGAATAGGTCCAAATATTTCTTCGCACATTGTTTTAAATTTTGGATTTGAAGTAATGATAGTTGTTGGCTCTATAAAGTAACCTTTGCTGTCATCGCACTTGCCACCGGTGAGAATTTCAGCTTCAGAAGAGGCGCTAGCATGGTCAATATAATTTTTAATTGAATCAAATGCAGATTTATCAATGACCGCATTCATAAAATTTGAAAAATCCTCAGGATCACCCATTTTAATTTTATCCACTTCTTGTTCATAGAGATCTTTAACTTCTGACCAAATGGTGCTAGGAATGTATGCTCTTGACATAGCTGAGCATTTTTGACCCTGATATTCAAAAGCTCCTCTAATCATTGCTGTAACCAATATTTCAATATTTGCTGATTCATGAGCAATGCAGAAATCCTTACCTCCGGTTTCACCAACTATTCGAGGATAGGTTTTGTAGTTATCTATATTATTTCCTACCGTTTTCCACATCCCTTTAAAAACATTTGTTGATCCTGTAAAATGAATTCCCGCAAGATCTGGACTTTCTAAGGCTCGAGGGCCAATATCTTTTCCTGAGCCTGGTACAAAATTTATAACACCATCAGGCAGCCCTGCTTCTTCAAGCAACTTCATGATGAAATAAGCTGGTAGAACAGCGCTTGATGCCGGCTTCCACAATGAAACATTTCCCATTAATGCAGGGGAGGAGGGAAGGTTGCCACCTATAGAAGCAAAATTAAATGGGGAAACAGCAAAAACAAATCCCTCTAGCGGTCTTATTTCTAATGAATTCTTAACAAATTCCGTTGAATACATTGGTTGCTGTTTATTTAACTCAAAAGCATACCAACAGTTGAATCTAAAGAAATCTATCATTTCACATGCTGCATCTATTTCAGCTTGGTAAACATTTTTGCTCATATTTAGCATTGTAGCTGCATTGATTGTATCACGCCATGTTGTTGATAAAAGGTCAGCTGCTTTGTTAAAAATACTACATCGATCAATTAAGCTTACTTTTGACCAAGAATGCCAAGCTTTTAAATTTGACTCAATAGCCAAATCTACCTCGTCACGACTAGCCATGAAAAACTTTCCAAGTTGAATTTCGTGATTATGAGGCATATCAATTGTTGAGGTATTGCTTGTTTTTATTTCATTACCATCAATTATTAATGGCACTTCAATTTGTTGGGACTTAAGCTCAAATAATTTCTGTTTTAATGATTCTTTTTCAATAGATCCAGGTGAATAATCTTTAACTGGCTCATTAATAGGCTTATCAAAAGGGTATGACATTTTTTTCTCTCAAAATTAAAATAAATAATTTATTAATAGGTTGCGAATTTATTGGTTAATTGTTGACTATTCAATCAAACAATTGAATTCAATATGGAAAACATTTCATCTCTATCTGATGCTGACACAAGAGATTTTCGATAATTACTGGCACCATCAAAACCTCTTAAATACCAACCAAAGTGTTTACGCATTAAATTTGTTGCAGTTTTTTCACCATGCCATTCAATCATGTTCAAAAAATGATTTTTACAGCCATTTATTCGAATTGAAATAGTAGGAGGGGAGGGGCGATCCTTTCCTTTATACATTGCTATAGCTTCTTTAAAAAACCATGGATTTCCTAATGCGGCTCTTCCAATCATTACTGCATCACATCCTGTATACTCAAACATAGATATTACATCACCTGGGTTTTTAACATCTCCATTTCCAATTATAGGTATTGATACAGAATTTTTTAGCACCTTTATTAAATCCCAATTTGCGCTTCCTGTGTAACCTTCTTTTGTAGTACGCGGATGAAGAGCTATAGCTTTGACTCCTATTTTTTCAAGTCTTTGGCCTGCTTCAGGTATAACTAAAGATTTATCATTCCAGCCAGCGCGCATTTTAACAGTAACAGGTGTATTTGGGACAGATTCTACAACTGCTGCTGTTATATCATCCATTAAACACAAATCTCTAAGCGCAGCAGACCCAGCACCTTTTTTTGTTATTTTTGGAACAGGGCAACCATAATTAATATCTATAATATCAGGAGAAAATTTTTCATCTATTTGCTTAGCTGCCTCACTCATAACCTCAGGTGTATCACCAAAAATTTGAATTCCGATCGGTCGTTCAAAATCTGAAAACTCAATCATTTGAAGTGTTTTTGAGTTTTCACGTATTATTCCATGTGCAGAAACAAATTCAGAATAAACAATACCAGCACCTTGCTCTTTACACAGGACTCTAAATGGATAGTCAGTAACGCCTGCCATGGGCGCTAAAAGAATAGGTGTATTAATTGAAAGGTTGCCGATTTTCATCTTTAAATTTAATGAATGAAATGCTAGTTAAATAATTCTTTCATTATGTAGGATATAATTTTACATTTGCCTTCTAATTTAAATGAGAAGATAATTATTATGAGTAGAGTATGCGATGTAACAGGACGAAAGCCAATGTTTGGAAATAATGTTAGCCATGCGCACAATAAAACCAGAAGAAGGTTCAACCTCAATCTTCAAAAAAAACGATTTTGGCTAGCAGATGAAAACCGATGGGTAACTTTAACTGTATCTACCCAAGGACTTAGATTGATTGACAAGATTGGCCTTAGAAAAGTTATTAACCAAATGAAAGCTGAAGGAAAAAAAGTTTAAGTCGCTTTTTTTGTTCTTTCTATCTCATTTAGGTTTCCCCTCTAATCATATGTCTGAGGGGATAGTTTTTATTTTGTAATCCTATCTTAATTTAATCTTGTTGTCTTCTAATGAAAGCTGGTACATCCAAATCATTTTCTCTCATAGCTGGACTCAAATCATCAAATAATTTCGCTGGAGCACTATTTTCTATTGGTTTCTGCTCAAGTTCACTTGTATCAATTGCATCTTGTTGATGAAGAGGTACATTCTCTTGTTCTGTAACAGATTTAAACTGTTGTTGGTTTTCGATATGAGACTCTATTCTTTTGTTTGTTATCTCGTCACTTGAAGATTTATGGTTAAATCCTGTAGCAATTACAGTTACCATAATTTCATCATTCAAGCTAGGATCTATTACAGCTCCAAATATTATATTTGCACCTTGTCCAGCTTCTTCAAAAATAATATTCGTTGCTTGATCTACCTCCATTATTGCAAGATCAGATCCTCCTGTAATATTGACCAATACACCTTGAGCTCCAGAGATCGATGCATTGTCAAGTAATGGGCTAGAAATAGCTTGCTGAGCAGCTAAAACTGCACGTTCTTCACCCTTAGCGGTTCCTGTTCCGATTATTGCTTCACCCATATTTTTCATTATTGTTTCAACATCAGCAAAGTCAAGATTTACTAAACCATGAACATTGATTAAATCTGAGATACCTTTTGATGCATGATGTAATACAGAATCAGCTAATTTAAACGCCTCTACAACAGTTGTATTCTTATCAACAACAGTCATTAGTTTTTGATTAGGTATTGAAATCAACGTATCGCAAACCTTCCTTAGCTCTGTTATGCCTTCAAGCCCTCTGTTCATTCGCTTTGGTCCTTCAAAATTAAATGGTAGAGTTACTATCCCAACGGTCAAGACTCCCATTTCTCTAGCAATTTGTGCAACTCTTGGAGCTGCACCTGTGCCTGTGCCACCACCCATTCCAGCTGTGATAAAAACCATATCTGCACCTTCAATTAAAGATTTCACTGCATCCTTATCGGATTCAATTGCATCTCTGCCGATTTCAGATTTTGCTCCTGCTCCAAGACCTCTAGTAAGGTTTTTTCCTATTTGTATCTTATTTTCTGCGGCGTTGTTTTCTAAGTCTTGGGCATCTGTATTTATTACCATAAAATCAACGCCTTTCATGCCCGCCTGAATCATTCTATTAACTGCATTTCCTCCTGCACCCCCAACACCAATAACCTTTAGATTTGCTTTTTGCTCAGCTAAGCTATCAAATTCAAATAGCATAGTATTACTCCTTTTGTATGTGGTTTATTATTCATTTAAAATAATTCTTTAAAAAGCGATTTTACCTTACCAATCGCCTTTGAAATTGTTATTTCTTCATTTTTAATTATTAAATCATCCTCAACAAACTTCCATTTAGTTAATCCTATCGCGCTTGCAAATGCTGGATCTGAAGCTATTTCAACAGATCCACTAATATTTTCTGGTTGCCCAATTCTAACTTTAATATTTGAAATTTCTTGAGCCAGGCTAGATAAATTTTTAAGTTCAGATCCTCCTCCAGTTAGCACCATTCCAAAAGTTAATTTATCATCTAAATTTGCTCGTGAAATTTCTTTCATAACGAGTTGAAGTATCTCGTACATCCTAGCTTCTACATATTGAGATAGTTGATTTTCAGATATTTTCCTTTTGAGATTTCCATTTTGCCCTGGAAGTTCAAATTCTAGGTCTGGTGATGACATTGATGCCTTGGCTGAAGCATATTGTCGCTTAATCTTTTCCGCTTCATCTATACCAATTTGAAGCAATGATGCAATGTCGTTTGTTATGCTTGCTGCACCGATTCCAAGGGTTGCAGTGTGCTGTATACCTTCTTCGTAATAAATAACAATATCTGTAGTACTTGCGCCAATATCAACACTTACTACCCCAAGTTTTCTTTCATCATCGTTTAATGTTGAAAGGCTGGATGCAAGGCCCTGATATATGATGCTATCTACTCGAATTCCTAGTTCTTCGACGCAGCTCACTAAGTTGGTAGCTGCGGTAGTTGCAACTGTTATAACATGAACTTTTGCTTCAAGCCTTCTTCCGGTTAACCCAACAGGATCTTTTATTGAATTCATCGTATCAATAACGTACTCTTGTGGAAGAACATGAAGTATATCTCTATCCATTGGCAATGAGATTGCTTTTGCTAGATCTAAAACTTTCTTTACATCATTTTTTGTTATTTCATTTTGCAAAGTAACGTTAGAAGCTTGTGATCCACCAATTGCGATAGCACCTTGGGTGTTTATTCCGCGTATGTGTTCACCTGAAATACCTAAAGACAAATTCTCAATGGATACACCAGACATAGTACGAGCTTCGTCTATTGCATATTCTATTTCATCGATGAGGTTGTCTCTATGGGTTATAGCGCCCCTATTTATACTAGTAGCTTGGGAATTTCCCAAACCTAGCAATTTTACAGTATCAGATTTGAGATCAATTTCAGATATAGCGCAACAAATTTTATCCGATCCAATATCAAGACCCGCTTGAATATATTTATCTGAATTGAGATTTGATCTAATCATATCCACTCCCTTGCTACTAGTTGCTTACTATATCGCATGTCAAGAAGACGATAATCTGTAAGCTGTCGTTGTCCTAAAGCTTCATCAAATTTCTTTAAAATATTAATTTTATTATGAAAATCTCCTTGACCAAGAATTACTATTGTAGGCTCTTCGCTAAGTATGATTTCAAATTCATCATCCTTATTAATTCTAAGTTCAGCAATTTCATTAAATAGCTCATTGAAATTAAGTTGAATGAAATCGAGTATTTTGATTGCTTCTTTGACTTTAATTGAAAGAGTAATATCTCCTTCTGGATAAAGGTCATTTGCGGGATTAAACCCTGAAAGCATTGGAATGAGAGCGCTTTCAAAAAATGAGTTCCTATTTGGCAAAATGATAGCTTCACTATCAATTAAAAATTTCTTCTTATTATTGATAATCGCTATCGGCTCCCTCTCTACGATATCAATATTTATCTTATTAGGATAATGCTTACTTACTCTGGCAGCTTTTACATATGGATTTCTTTCTAGCTCATTTGAAAGCTTTCTAGAGTTTATTTCGGCTATTTGTTTTCCTTTAATTTCTCCAATAATTTCATAGTAGTCCTCCTGATCTAGAATCACATCACCCGATATATTTAAGTTGCTTGCGTCAAAAATTTCTCTATACGCAGACCATTTAAATGATAAGGTGATAATGGACGATGTAATCATAACCCAAAAAAATATTTTTACCCTAAACATTGATAATTTTACCTTTTTACTTTTATTCATTGTTCTAAAACCTCTTGAGTAAAACCTAAAGTTTTAATTTCAAGTTCAAGCATGATACCAAATTCCTTTGATACTTCTTTTCTTGCTATATTAATAAGTTTAATCACATCTGAAGCAGATGCAGTGCCATGGTTGACAAAAAAATTTGCATGAATACTTGAAATTTCAGCATCACCAGACTTAGTACCTTTTAAACCTGCTTTATCAATAAAGTAGCCTGCTGCACCTTCCTTAGGATTTTTAAATACACTTCCAGCTGAGCGAAACCTAAGAGGTTGTGATGATTTTCTTCCTCCGCTTGCTTTTAATTTATTCTTTGAAACCGTTTCTTTGTTTGACTCAATAAACTTGAAATTAGCATCAATTAATATTTCATCATTGGAAAATGATGAATTTCGATAATTAAACTCTAAATCGTCATACTTATATTTTTTTTCATCACCAGACATAGTTATCGCATTAACACTTTCAAGGCAATTTGATATCTCACCTCCAAATGCGCCTGCATTCATAATTAATGCTCCTCCAAGTGTACCAGGAACACCTATTAAACTTTCAATTCCCGATAAATTCCTTTTTGTGCACTCTTTTACCATTTTTCCAAGCATAACACCGGTTTCAGCAAAAACCCGATTTTTATTTATTTCTAATTTATTAAACGATTTCCCAAGAGTTATTACAATCCCATTTATACCTTCATCTGAAACGAGAATATTTGACCCTGAACCAATAAAGTATGCTGGAATATTTTTTTGTTTTGCATATTTTAAAATTGTCCTAAGGTCTTCTTTGTCTTTTGGTGTAATATATGCTGATGCAGGTCCGCCAATACCGTAAGAAGTATGTCTTGACATTGGTTCATCAAATAGAATAGCTCCCTTTGCGATATTTGTTATTTCTTTTTTCTTCATACTATTTTTCAATTCTTTTCAGACAAATATTTTAAAATTGATTCTCCATATCTCCATATGGTGCCAGCACCCATTGTAATTAACATATCTCCTTTTTCTACCTTATTTTCAATTACCCCATTAAGATTGCTCAATTCTGATATATAGTGCGAATTTTTATGACCCAATTCTTTCAATGTATCATAAACTAATTTTCCAGTAACCCCAGTTATAGGTTTTTCTCTTGCTGGATAAATATCTGTGATTATAGCAACATCACATATCATCATAGATTCTGCAAATTCTTTATAAAACTCTTGTGTCCTTGAAAAAAGATGCGGTTGAAATACCCCAATTATTCTTTTGTTCCAGCTATTTTTAGCAGCGCTTAGTGTGGCTTTTACTTCAGTAGGGTGGTGAGCATAATCATCAACAACTGTAATATCGTTAACCTCACCTTTAATTTCAAATCTTCTTCTAACACCCTGATATGTATTTAAACCTAAAATAATATCCTTATGATCTATTCCAAGCTCAATGCCTATTGCTGCAGCTGCAAGAGAATTCAATATATTATGCTCACCAGGAACAGAAAGATTAACTTCGCCTAAATTTTCACCTTGAAAACTTAGACTAAACCTAGATTTCATTTTATTGTAGCTAATATTTGAAGCGCAAACATTCGCATTTGATTTTATTCCGTATGTAGTAATTGGCCTTTTGATTTTATTAATTATATCATTAGCTCCGCTTGAATCTGAACAAATAACAACTGAACCATAAAATGGGACAGAATTTGCAAAGGAAATGAAAGACTCAAACAGATCATCCATATTTTGATAGCAATCCATATGCTCCTTTTCAATGTTTGTAATTACTGCAACAGTAGGTTTTAACTGTAAGAAACTCTTATCATACTCATCAGCTTCAACAACTACTATTTCTCCTGAGCCAAGTTTTGAGCTTGAATCAAGATTCTTAACAAGCCCTCCAACAATCAAGGTTGGATCTAATTTTGAATGAGAAAGCAAAGTCCCAATTATCGATGAAGTAGAAGTTTTGCCATGTGTACCACCAACTGCTATACTAGTATTTTTTAAAGCAATTAGTTCTCCTAACATTTCTGCTCTTTTTATTGTGGGAATATTCATCTCTCTCGCAAAAATAAGCTCTACATTGTCTTCTGGAATTGCGCTAGAATAGACAACTACTTCAGTTTCAAATAAATTATCTGTTTTGTGACCAATATTAACCTTTGCTCCATTGGATCTCAGTCTATCTATTATTTCAGAATCACTTACATCTGAGCCACTAATCTCAAAACCTAGATTTAATAATAGTTCTGCAATACCGCTCATTCCAATACCCCCTATACCAACAAAGTGAACTTTATTAACCTTTCTAAACATTTTTTGTTAACCTCATTGCAGACTTTGAAATCTCAGAAACTGCATTAGGATATCTTAAATTCAAGCTATTAGTAGCCATTTTTTTTAATTTTTTTTCTGATCTAATTAAATCATCAATTAATTCTATAAAATCTTTATTAGCTAAAGATCCTTCTTCTGCGATTATAGCTGCTCCATTTTTTGATAAAGATTCAGCATTCTTTCTTTGGTGATCTCCAGCTGAATTTTTTAGTGGTAGCAGGATAGAGGGTTTTCCACAATATGTTATTTCAGAGCAAGTTAATGCACCAGACCTGCATATAACTAAATCTGAAACAGCATAGGCATTTGCCATGTTTTCAATAAAAGGTAAAACTTTAACAAATTTATTTTCAAAAGATTTAAATTGATTATAATTACTTGGTCCTGTCTGCCATATAAATTGAATATTAAGCTTTGTAAGGGGCTCAATGATTTTACTTATAAGATTGTTGATAGACAGAGATCCCTGGCTTCCACCAAAAATCAAAATTGTTTTTGTTTTATCATTTAATGAGAATTTTTTGAAACCATTAGCTCGACTTCCTTTATCAATGCCATGCCTAATTGGATTGCCACTTAAGGTACATTTATTTTCAATAAAATCTTGGGCTTCTTTAAAAGCTATGAATACTTCATTAGCCCGCTTAGAGAACCATCTAGTAGTAATCCCAGGAAAGGCGTTCTGCTCTTGTATGATCACAGGAATACTTCTTTTTAGGCCCTCCATTAAGGGGAGTGCAGAGGCATATCCACCCGTACCTATGATAAGAGCTGGTTTGAGTTCAGAAAATAATTTTTTAATTAAAAAATTTGATTTAACCAGTTTATAGGGTAGCAACAAATTTTTATATATTGATCTCAAATTTAGCTGTCTTTGTAAACCGCTTACTGGTAAAAGGGTATGTTTGTACCCCTTATGTGCTAATACATTTTTTTCAATTCCATAAATTGAACCAACAAAGTGAACATTGAATCTTGGATTGTCTTTTACAATTTGATCTCTGATTGCAATTGCTGGAAAGAGATGTCCTCCGGTACCCCCTCCTGAAATAATTATATTTCTAGCTTCAGTCATCAAACTTATTGCTCCAAAATTTGTTTTTTATGCTTCTTTTTGACTCGCTGATGTTTAAAAGTATTCCTAGGCTTGTAAGTGTGATAATTAGATTGCTGCCTCCATGGCTAATAAGTGGGATTGGGAGACCTGTAACTGGCAGAATTCCTGTAACGTAGCCAATATTTATAAATGTATATAAACAAATGCTCGCCACAATTCCAATTGAAAGAAAAATGCCAAAAGGGTCGGTGGT
The DNA here is from genome assembly GCA_913049685.1 of uncultured Fidelibacterota bacterium. Taxonomy (GTDB): domain Bacteria; phylum Fidelibacterota; class Marinisomatia; order Marinisomatales; family TCS55; genus TMED108. Next base: position 39,691 of record CAJWZD010000007.1, on the reverse strand, counting down.
CTCTTTTGCAATCTTTATGCCTCTATGAAATAAGAACATAAATATAGATAAGACAGAAATTGCCCCCCACAATCCAAGCTCTTCACCAATTATGGCAAATATAAAATCAGTATGTGGTTCTGGAAGAAAAAGATTTTTTTCAAGACTATTGCCAATACCAAGACCCTTTATTCCGCCATTTCCAAGGCTAATTAATGATTGCTGGGCCTGATAACCCAAATCTTGGCTTATGGCTCCCGATTCACCAAAAATAGAACTTATCCAGTAGATTATGCGTTTCATCCTATAAGGCATCATAAGCATTACAGGTATCATAATTGCTAATGCCCCTCCAGAGGCTGCAGCTAGGTGAGAAAATTTTGCTCCCCCTATAAATAGCATAATAAATCCAATTATTCCTAAAACTGCAGCTGTGCTAAAATCAGGTTGAATTATAATTAAAAACAATATAACGGCAATTATTAAAAGTGGTGGAAAAATTCCTGTGTAAAAATCTTTTATTCTACTCCCTTTTTTATCCATATAATACGACAAATAAATAATCAAAGATAATCGAGCGATATCTGATGTTTGCATTGAAATAAACCCTAAGCTCAGCCATCGATCAGCAGAAGTGGATCCATTAAATACCGACATTGCTTTTGTAAGAAATAAAAGAAAAATAGATATAATTATAAAATATGGAGCTATTGATTTTAGCTTCCTATAATCCAGTATGGCAAAGAAAAACATTGCAGTCACTCCAATGATCATCCTTTTTAAATGAGATCGAAGATAGATTGTATCACTTAATCCGCTAGAAAGATATAGTGATTTGAACGAACTCGCGCTATAAAGCATGACCATTCCAATTCCGCATAAAGCTAAAATTATCCATAATAATGTTTTGTCATATTTTTTAATTATAATATCTAACTGCATTATGCATGAGCCACGTTTTTTACTATTTTCTTAAATTCATTTCCTCTGTGTTCATAATTTTTAAATTGATCAAAACTAGCGCAGCCTGGAGATAGCAGAACTATATCTCCAGAAACTGCGCTTTTTCTACATTCCTCTACCGCATCCCTGAGGCTGAATACTTTATTCAGCTCTACCGCATCCCTGAGAGCAATAGATATTTTATTACGAGCTTCACCGTATGAAACTATTTTTTTGATGTTTTTGTTTAGAAAAGGGAATAATGAATTAAAATCACTATCTTTATCTTTACCGCCTAGTATTAGTATTATTGGATTATTGAAGGAAGCAATAGCTGCTATAACAGACTCAACATTTGTTGCTTTTGAATCATTGTAATACGTTACTCCTGAAATTGTTTCTACTTTTTCCAATCTATGTTCAATGCCGCTAAAATTTGATAAAGTCTCTGAAATATGCTTATTTGATACATTTAATATTTTAGCAACAGATGCTGCAGCTAAAATATTTGAAAGATTATGTTTACCTTTTAAAGCAACACTGTCGATACTTGTTATTTTGGTTTGATTTTCAGCGATATGAGAATTATTAATTTTTAAAGTATTTTGATTATCATTAACCAATCCAAAGGATATTTTATTTGTGTGTAAATTTTTGCATTTATTTGCTAATTGGGAATCATCAGAGTTAAATAGTAGATAACTTTCAGAGTCATGATTTATTGCAATTTTCATCTTCGCTTTAATGTACGCTTCCATGTTTTCATATCTGTCTTGATGATCAGGCGTAATATTTAATAGGATAGAAATAAAAGGTTTAAATGTAGATATATGCTCTAATTGAAAGCTGGATAGCTCAAGAACATATATTCTATTCTCGTCGCATTGAGCAAGATCATCTAATATTGCCTTAGAAAAAGCAAATCCGATATTTCCTGCTAAGACTGGATTGAGATCGCTTTTATTTAAAATATCATTAATAATGCTGACAGTTGTAGTTTTCCCATTAGTACCAGTAACTGCGATAATTGGCTTATCTGTAAACCAGCTTGCAAACTCTATTTCGCTTACAATTGTGATTCCTTTGTTTTTAGCATTTCTTATAATTTCAATTTTGTCAGATATTCCAGGAGAAATAATCCATAAATCTGAATTATATATTTTATTTGTATGACCACCAATTTCAAGGTTTATACCCATTTCATGTGCTTTTTTGAAGAATGTTTTATTGTTTATTTCACTTGAATCGCTTACTAAAACATTTGCACCTAGTTTTTTTGCTAAGAGCGCTGCGCCTTGACCGGTTTCACCAATTCCAATGATTGCAATATTTTTATTCTTAGGATTTATTCTTTTTGAAGTTACCATTAGCGGATTTTAAATGTTGTTAAAGTTAAAAGAGCAAGCAATAGACCCACTATCCAGAATCTTATCACAATCCTAGATTCAGGATAACCCTTAAGTTCAAAGTGGTGATGGAAAGGTGTCATAAGAAAAAGTTTTTTTGGTTCTCCATATTTTCGCTTTGTATATCTATAATATGATACTTGAAGAATTACTGATAGCGCTTCAGCTACAAATACACCACCAATTATGACTAGCAAAAATTCTTTTTTAAGAAGAATTGCCAATGTCCCCAACGCCGCACCTGTTGATAGAGACCCAACATCTCCCATGAAAACCTCAGCTGGTGCAGCATTAAACCAAAGATATCCTATACATGCCCCGACGCAAGCAGCGGAAAAAATAGTTAATTCTCCAACTCCAGGAAGATAAATAATGTTCAGATAGTCAGAAAAATCGATACGACCACTTATATATGCAATTGCTGAAAATACCGTAAAACATATTGCCAATAAACCTGAAGCTAATCCATCTAAACCATCAGTTAAATTGACAGCATTTGATGATCCCGTAATTACTAAAATAATAATTAGAGGGTACAATAGTCCAAAATCAACTACAGCGTCTTTTAAAAATGGAACTGATGTTACCGTTCTAAAATTGTCCCATGTGGGTGTGTTATAAATCCAAAAAGAAATTATCACTCCAAGAGAAATTTGACCCGCAAGTTTATATTTAGCTACTAAACCGCTTTTAATTTTTTTGATTGTTTTTAGGTAGTCATCAAGAAAACCAATTAGACCCATCCAAATAATTGAAATCAGAACAATCTGAATATATGAGTTTTGCAGATCAGCAAGAAGAAGAGTGGGGAGGATAATTGCTGTAAGGATAATTAACCCCCCCATTGTTGGAGTGCCTCTCTTTTTTATATGGCTCTCCGGGCCATGTTCTCGAATTTCTTCACCAATTTGATTTTGACGAAGTTTTCGAATTATGACCGGTCCGAGGATGAAGCTAATAAAAAGCGCCAGAATAGCTGCCGCAGCGCTTCTAAAAGTAATATATTGAAAAACATTAAGGGGCGAGAAGACTTCTTTTAGTGGCTCAAGAAAATTATAAATCATTTTATCTCTAATAATCTTTCCACTATCGTTTCCATTTTCATTCCTCTTGACCCTTTCACAAGCACTTTATCCTTGGGTGAGATTATTTCGCTTGCGAATTCAGATAGCTCTGTTTTAGTCTTAAAATGATGGTTGATTTTAACTTTTTTAATTGCTTCGTTAGTTGAGTAAGTATGATTTCCATAGGTTAAAACTGCTTCTAGATTTATTTCATCACACTTTCTACCTACAGCCATATGTTGATCAACTGAAAGGTCGCCAAGTTCAAGCATATCGCCAAAAATAAAAATCTTTTTTCCTTCACCTGAAAACGCGCTTAGATAATCAATAGCTGCTACGGTTGATTCAAGATTTGCATTATATGTGTCATCTATAACTATATAAGATCCATTATTTTTAACCTCACATCTTCCTTTTGGGGGAATAAATGTGTGCACCCTATCTTTAATTGCATCCCATTCAACACCTAGCTCTCTTGCTATTGCAGTACAGGCAATTATATTTTTGGCAAAAGATAGATTTGGTGAGAAGGTGGGTATTTCTTCGGCGTTTATGGTCAAAGTAATTGTACCATCTTCATCATAATGAATGTCTGCAGGATAATCGCAATCAGGATTTATTCCAAAAGAAATAGATTTACTAGGCGCCTTAATCTTGCGCACTTTATCATCAGCATAATTTATAAATGCAATGCCATCATGTAAATTTTCAAAAATGGCAGCCTTGGTTTTTGCTACAGCATCAATGCTTCCAAACCCTTCAAGATGCGCGGGAGCTATATTTGTAATAAGTCCAATATTTGGTTTGGCTATCTTTGCTAGTATATCAATATCACCAATTTGATTGGCACCCATTTCAAGGATTGATGCTCCATGAAAACTAGTTAGCTGCAACAAGGTAAGCGGAAGACCGATAGATGTATTATAATTTCCTTCCGTAGCATGAATATCAAATTTTGAAGAAAGTATGTGCTTTAGAAGTTCTTTCGTTGATGTCTTCCCATTAGTACCAGTAATTCCAATTACAGGTATATCATATTGCGACCTCCATTCAGTGGCAACTTTACCTATAGCCTTAACTGTATCTGAAACTTCAATTTGATTTCCATTTACATCAGGTATAAGCTCAGAAACGATTGCGCATAACGCACCTTTTTTAAAAACATCATTTAAAAATATAGTACCATCAACATTCTCACCTTTGATAGCTATATATAGGTCGCCTTTTTGAATTTCTCTACTATCAGTTGTAATGCCATTGATATTTTCAACTATATCCGCACCAATCGCTTTCGTGAAAATCTTTGAAAATGTTCTAGAATTTGGAAGATTTATTCTCATAAATATTTCTCAATTATTTCAATATCAGAGTATTCTATCTTTTTCCCCTTAATGTCTTGATAATCTTCTCTTCCTTTTCCTAAAACAACTAAAGTATCATTACTCTTCATTTTAGATATAGCTTTTTTCAGGCCAAATTCTCTGTCATTGAAGATCTCATATTTATTAGCATTAAGTCCTTTAGTGATTTCTAAATTAATTTCATCGATATTTTCAAATCTTGGATTATCAGGTGTAATCCATAATTTTTCTGCAAAATCGGCAGCAATTTTACCCATTTTATTTCGTTTTGAATTGTCTCTGTTACCACCACACCCAAATAAAACGTACACCTTCTTTTTTTTGCCAATCAATTTTTTGATTGTAGATAAAACTTTGATATAAGAATCAGGAGTATGTGCATAATCAACAACAATATTTTTATTACCACTAGTTTTAAAAACCTCCATTCGTCCATCTATTACCTTTACATTATTGATTCCATTTTCAATTTTCTTTAAGCCGATATTTAAAGCAATCCCAACGCTTGCTGCAGATATAATATTTTCAGCATTAAATTCTCCAATTAATTTAGAATTGAAGGCAATCTCTTCATTTCCAGCTCTTATTAATCCATTTATCCCTTCAAGAGAGTAATTAATTTTTTTAAAAAAAATATCTGACTTATTTTTCGTTGAAATGCTTATTACTGGTGCAGAGGACTCATTTTTTATTCTTGCACCATATTCGTCATCTACATTTATAATTGAAGTGCTTGTAATTGGCATCATTCTAAAAAGCTTGGATTTTGCTCTGAAATATGTTTCCATATCATTGTGGTAGTCTAAATGCTCGTTTGATAAATTTGTAAATACAGATATATCAAAATCAATATCTGCAACCCTTAATTGGTCTAACGCATGTGATGAGACTTCCATTACGACATGGGAGAAATTATCATCCGAAAGGTTTCTTAGTATCTTATGTAGCGTTATAGGATCAGGGGTTGTTAATGTTTTATTTTTGTCATAGCCATCTGCAATAAGACCCAGTGTTCCTATTTGAGCAACTTTATAGTTGGCAGATTTTAAAATTGAATAAATCAATGAAGCAGTTGTGGTTTTGCCATTCGTTCCTGTTATTCCAACTACTTTAAGTTCTTTCGAAGGATAGTTGTAAAATTCTGCAGATACTCTGCTTGCAGCTAGCCGAGTATTACTTACTTTTATGTTTGGAACAGAAAGTTTGCTAACATTTTTGCCATTTGAAATTACTGCAGATGCACCATTTTCAACTGCCTCATTTATAAAATCATGCCCATCATTTACAGTTCCATTGATTGCAACAAACAAACTTCCCTTTTTAGCATCTTTTGAGCTAGTGCAGATTTTATTGATATTAACATCTGATATATCATTCTTATCCTGAACTATATCTTTTATTAAAGAATCTAATTTCACTACTTGAGGCCCATATCCAATAAGGTTCCTGGGAGTTTTTTTGTTCCAGGTTTGGGATTCTGCCAAACAACTTTGCCTGAGCCAGCAAATTTTGGCTTTAATTTATTTTTAATTAGAAGTTTTTTAGCTTTTTTAATACTCATGCCTCTTACATCAGGTATAATTACATATCCATCTGTGTAAGGGGTATAAGTATTTTTGGTCATTAAAGCTGGCAAAGCATCATTCTCATTTAAAGCCAAAGCACCGCGTGAAAAATCCTCATTTTTTTTATAATGTTTAAAAGTGTCATCTAAATTTATAATTCTTTGTGCTATTCTTTTAAAAAGTGGAGCTGCGCCATATCCTCCCCAATGCAAACCGTGTTTGGGCTCATCCAAGACCACAACACCAACAACCTGAGGGTTTTCAGATGGAAAAAAACCTGCAAAATTAGAAATATATTTTTTCGAATATGAGCCATTCATGTATTTAAGCGCTGTACCAGTTTTTCCAGCAATTGACCATCCTTCAATATTTGCTTTTGTGCCAGTACCTTCGCTAACAACCTTTTCTAAAATATTTTTCATTTCAGCCATAATTTCAGGTTTAGTGATTTTTCTGATTGGCTTTGGTTTTGATGCAAAAACTATATCGCCATTTTCGTTAATAATTTGCTTAACAAGCTGGGGCTTAAGTAATACGCCTCCATTTGCAATTGCGGCATATGCTGAAGCGATCTGTAAAACAGTAACCGCAACTTCATACCCAATTGAAATCGAAGCTACTGACATATGGTTCCATTCACTTTTTTTTCTTAAGATTCCTTGTGATTCTCCAGGGAATCCTATTCCAGTATATGAACCAAATCCATAGCTTTTAGAGGCGCTGTAAAGAGGATCTCTTCCTATTTTTTGGGCAATCTTAATTATTCCAACATTGCTAGAATTCGCAATAATCTGAGGAAATGTTAGTACACCAAATTGCTCATGATCAGAAATTGTCCAACCATCTATCTCTACTTTACCTTCTTCGCAATTAAATTCATCTGATTTATTTACCTTTCCAGATTCCAGTGCAGCTGTTGCAGTAACAATTTTATATGTAGATCCAGGCTCAAATCGATCTGTGACAACCTTGTTTTTTTGATTCTCAAGTGAATATTGATTGGGATTGTTTAAGTCAAAATCAGGCAAAGATGCCATGGCTAAAATATTCCCGTTCTGAGGATTCATCAGAATACCCATAGCACCTTTAGCATCGGATTCATCTATTCTTCTTTGCAGTTCTTCCTGCAAAATACTTTGGTATTCAATATCAATTGTTAATTGAATATTAGACCCTTCAATTGGTTCTTTAATTGGAAAGCTTGACTTATAAAATGATCCTTTTCTTCCCGCAACATTTTTTTGCTTAACAACCCAACCATCTGTTCCAGATAAATATTTTTCATAATATCTTTCAATTCCTACTAAACCAGAATCATCATCATTAGTAAAACCAATAATTTGGCTTGCAATATTTGAATGTGGGTACGAGCGCCTTGAATTTTTACTTGTTATAAGTTCAGGGAGTTCCTTTTCAATTTGCTCTCCAATTTTTCTACTAACCTTTAATTCTAATACCTGGTAACCTCTTTTTTTGTTATTTAATTTTTTAGAATAAAAATTAAAATCACGCCCAGTTATGTTTGAAAGAGAAGTTGCGATTCGATCTATGTCTCTTACTTTTTCTGCATGAACCCCGACAGAATAATGAATAATATTTTTTGTTAACTGTACTTCGTTTTTATCAAAAATATTTCCTCTTACTGCAATAAGAGGTTCTTGCCTTTTGCTCTGCTTAAAGCCTATTGTTCTGTAATGGGATCCATCAATCACCATTATTTTAATTAATCGCATAGACAGCCCTGCCCAAATAAGCAAAAATCCTAACGAAATAAATATTATGCGTGAGCGGTATTTATGATAGCTTTTAGTCATTTAGAAGAGCAATATCTTTTTGACCTACATAAATCATTATTGTTTCAGGCTTTGCTGGAATCATACCGAGCTCAGTTCTTGCTACGTATGAAATTCTATCACCTCGAGATAATTTTGATATTTCGATTTCAAGCTCGTCGATGGTGTTTCTTAGTTCAAAGGCAACCTGTTTTTGTGTTTCAATATTAATCACTGTTTCATCAATTTCAGTGTAAACCCATAAATATATCAGTAGTCCTGCGATTGATAAAATCGAACTGCAAAAGAATAAAAAGCTTTGCAAATATTCTCTATTTTTTCTTGATCTTCTTCTTCTTTTTGTATTTGCCATTTTATTTTTTTTCTAACGCTCTAACTTTAGCGCTTCGAGATCTTCTGTTAAGCTGTATTTCTTCTGTGGAAGGGGTAAGGGGTTTTTTTGTTAAAACGAAGGCTTTATTTCTTTTTTTCAATTCACGAAAAAAGTTTTTTACAATTCTATCTTCAATAGAATGATATGACATTATAACAAGCCGTCCCTCTTTATTCAAATATTGTAAAAATATATCCAAAAAGATTTTTAATTTTTCAATTTCACCATTAACTGCAATGCGAATGGCTTGAAAAACTCTTGCTAAGGTTTTATTTCTTTGGTTTAGAGGTGTTGACTTTTTAATAGCATCCGCAAGATCTATAGTAGTATTTATAGTGTTACTTTTTTTAATTGATTTAGCGATTCTTCTGGATCTTCTTTCTTCTCCAAATTCATAAATAATGTTTGCCAATTCTTCTTGATTCAGTCTATTTATAAGCTCAGAAGCTGTTTCACCCTCTGTTTGGTCAAATCTCATATCTACCCTGCTATTTTTTTGAAAAGAGAAGCCTCGATCCTCTAAATCTAGTTGCATGGATGATAAGCCAAGGTCAAGTAGGATTCCATCAACTCCAGTAATATTATTTTTCTTCATAATATTTGGTATTTTATGATACGAACTGTGATGAAGGTTGATTTGCTCTTTAAACGAAATAAGTCTTTGATAGGAAAGTTCCAAGGCCTCAATATCACGATCCAGTCCAATCACTTTTCCGTTTGGTGAAAGCTTTGAAAGGATCTCAAAGGTGTGGCCACCTGCTCCAATTGTTCCATCAATATAAATACCATCTTTTTTTAGATTCAGTAATTTTAAAACTTCTGTAGTCATAACAGGGGCGTGGTGTTGTAAATATCCCTGCATATCTGACATATAGATTAGAGAATGATTTTATCTGAAAGTTCATCAAATTGATTAGAATCTATCTTATTAAAATTATTATCAATTTTTGAAAGATAGGATGGATCCCAAATTTCGATCTTATTCACCATGCCTATTATTAAGGCATTTTTTTTAATGTTTGAAAATTTTATTATGTTTTGATTCAAAGCTATTCTGCCTTGCTTGTCAAGCTTTGATATTGAAGCATGACGAACAGTGTTTCTTATAAATGATCTATTCACGCTTGAAAGAGATGAGAGCTTCCTGAGTTCATCCTCAATTGACTTCCATATAACAAGCGGGTATATCCATGCACATTTATCCATTCCTCTTGTAACAACTAGAGACCCTTTATTGTCCTTGCTTAAAGAATTTCGGAATTTTGATGGAATATTGATTCTACTTTTTGCATCTAGCGTATAACTATATTCACCAATAAATGTGTTTTTGTTTAATGTCATGTTAAAATAAAGGGATATTAACCCACTATTACCCACAATATATTGTATATAACCCACATTTGTCAATGATTATTACAAACTTTTGTTAATCCAGAAATGGATTAACAAAAGTTTGTAAGTGATGGTATTGTTTTACTTCTTGGGGGAGAACTTTTGAACTATAACAGTTTTTTTAGGTACTGAAATCAAAACTCGAATTGGATAAATATCTGATTTTAAAATACTTATAGTGCTACCGTTCAAGTTAAGGTTTAATCCAAGAGTTTGATTAAATTTAATATTTATTGCACTATTAAAGCGATGTAGATGATTGTCGCCTGCAGGCAAAACTTGTTCAGAGCTTAATAGGTCATCGGTTTTAATTTCATACCAAAGCCTTTGATCGGTAGTAAGGTTAATAGAGTATGGAGCTGAAGTCTTTAAGGCTTGCTTGGTTTCAGAGATTTTAATATATCCTTCATCTAGCATTTGATCGCTTATGGGGCCCTCTTCTTCAAATTCGCTTTCATATGAAGTTTTAGTGTTAAAATCTTCGGTATCTCTATTGATTGATAATATTATGTAAAGAGCAAAGAGCAGGGTTGCAATTACAAAAATACTCTTAATGATATCTGAACGAATAGATATCGACGGCCTTTTAGATATCTGATTCTTTTTGATCTTTGCATCAGGTGTTGATTTTTTTTCTTCAATTTTGAACTTAACAGCTGATTTGTTACTCTTTTTTTTGGGCAGGGTTTTATTGCCTAAGTAAACATCTAGATCATTTAATACATCTTCAGGATCAACACCAATTTCAACTGCATATGCCCTTATAAAAAGCCGGACATATGTATATGGCAGTTGATCAAATTTCCCTTTTTCAATTGCATGAAGAGCTGAAAGGCTAATTTTTGTCCTTTCGTGGATTTTTTCTAGCTCTATGCCTTTTTCAGTGCGTATAGTTTTTAAATCTTTATAAAATTCAGTCAAATTATTGAATTGTGTTTAATTTTAATCATTTAAATTATTCACTGAAAGGTCATATAAGCACTTAAAAACTTTTGATAGAGGTAGACCCATAACATTGTAATAGCATCCGTTAATTTTTTTAATTTGAGATGAAAACCAGTCTTGAATTCCATAGCTTCCAGCTTTATCATATGGTTCATAATTTTTAATATAATAGTTAATAATATTATCAGGAATAATATGCAGTTCAACCTCAGTCATACTGTAAAATAATTCATTTATATTCTTATTAATATTTTGAATAGAAACTCCAGTAAAAACTTTGTGAGTTTTGCCAGAAAGCATACATAACATTTCTCGACTTTCGTTAACATTGCGTGGTTTTCCCATTATTATTTTATCCAATACCACAACTGTGTCAGCCCCAATAACCAAATTGTTTAGATTATCCATAGAGACCTTTTTCGCTTTTTCAAAAGCACAGGTTTGTACAAGTGTTGAGGGGCTTGTTTCATCAAAATCTTCAATAATGTCACTCGGAATAACCTTAAAGTCTAGATTTATTTTTTTTAAGATATATTTTCTTCTTGGTGATTGAGATGCCAATATGATTCTGCCAAGATTATCAAGATTTTTCATCTTATTATAGCGATCCTTCCGGTGAAATTAATCTTTTGACTGTTGCTACTTGCTTTCATTTGAAAAAGATAAACGCCATTCGAAAGAATTTGGCCATAATTATCGGTTCCATCCCAATCGATAATTCCATATCCTTCATTAAAGTACCCAGGAGAAATTGTGCTAACTTTTAGACCGCTAAGGGTGTAGATGTCGATAGCAATATCAGCGCCCTGGGTTATTTCAAAGGAAAATTGGGTTTTGTCATAAAACGGGTTTGGGAAATTATATACGCTTCTTAATTCAAAAATTTCACTATTGGTCAAATCTAGGTTTATTTTCTCTTCATTTGGATTATTAGCATTGTCCCAAGCCTTTACATTAATATATATTTCTTCATCGCTTAGATCAGGTTTGAAAATAAATGTTCCCGTCGTTAAGCTGTTGATATCATATTCAAAACTATCAGCAATATAATATTCTACTGATTTAACTTCGTCAAATAAGATCATTTCATGACCTTTTCTATTTGTTATATTTATTCCATTTGGATCAGACAGCCTAACTTGAATTTCTTCGCCTTTTTTAACGTGATCGCTATCTCGAAGGACTCTTCCGGATTTGGTTAAAAATGTAATAATTGGTCCATCAACATCTGCAGAAGGGACACCTGGGGAAAAGGAAATATTTGACGCAGCTCCTATAGCTTCAAATCCATCCTCTCCATCTAAATTAAATCTAACGCTAGCAAATCCACTTGAAAATGAAATATCCTTTGGAACGCGAAATTTTGGAGATAAAGTATTATTTGAATATGTAAAAGCTCCTTTAAATAATTTTGAACCATTTTCTAAGTAAGATATGCTTTCATTCTGTGATCCAAAATAAAAATCTACTGAAACTTCTGCTGGAGCGTCTTGAAGGACAAAGTTTCCCGTACCTCTAGCATTGTCTATCTGTGCATTTAAAACTCCTATTTCTAAAGTTGAAAGAGTGTCCGGACTAACATATGCGTTTTTAATAATCTTTTGTGGAAGGGGTAATGGCATTGCAGGGTCGCCGAATAGATGGAAAAGCTCACCATCTGAACCTCCAGTCTTAACAGACTGCAGAAGAGAGCCAACCGTTAAATTTGCAACTCCCTTATCTTTAAATATTTGATTAAAAATTTTCTCTAAAAAATTAATATTACTTGAAACGCTTATACCGCGAGAAGTGCTTATTACCGCAGAAGCTCCATCCATTGGAGTTCTTATTAATTCCTCTGCAAATGATTCTTCATCTATTTTGTCAAAATGCCCCCAATTGCATGTTCCAGCGATCCACAGAGGTAATTTCATTTCAGTATTAATTAAATTAATATCATTTCTATTTTCATCAATGATTAAAAGCTTTTCCTGTGCCCATTGCCTAGAATTACCATGACCAATATAATTAATAATTGATGTTCCTTGGTTTATTGTCTCAATGAGTTGTTTGGTTGCAGATGGCTTTGTTACATTTAAAGATGATCCCTCGCTAAAATCATCATATTTAACTAAATAAATTTTTTTCATTTCCATAAAATTTGGTATTATCCCAGCAATTTTTTCAGAATTATAAGTATGACTTTTACCGATAGAGAGCTCAAAGCTTTCTTTTTCAGGTCGAATAGGGTCATCTGCAACTAAAGTTACTCGCTGTTTCCATATTCCATTTTTCATATTGCTTTCAAACTCAATTATTTTATCACTAAAATCTGAAACCTCCGAAGCAGATCTTGCTGGAAATCTTCCAGTTGCCATTTCAGGTATTACACCATTAAAAGCGACATATCTATCATCGGTTGCATGACTATTGATCATTCCAATTTGTAAAGTAGGAACAATCATTTTTGATTGACCTGTAATATTTCTATAGTCATAGTCTGCGTCACCCATAAAAAGAACACTTGTTGGTGCATTTTTCCAATTTACTTGTGCCCATTTTAAAAAATATTTTATAGCAATAGGGTCTTCATTTCCACCAGCGAATTCACTGTAGATATCCTCTAAGGAACAAAAAAGAGATTTTGTTCGATGATTAACTAGTTGATCGGATGCATTTCTAAATGATTCTGGCCCAATTATTAAATGATTCGCATCATTTTTTTCAGATCTAAGGTTATTCCATTTTTTATTATTTTCAATAGCTAGTTCGCTTATAATAGTTAGATCTTCGGTCTTGAAAACTTTATATCTTTTTATTGAATCTTGAGGAATTGCTACTCGCATAAACGTCTCAACTGCTACAGAAGATACGGGCTGATTTACAGGGCTCATTTCATCTGAAATATCCCATACAATAACATTCTCGCCACTAATTTTGAAAGTTATGTCACTTGACTGAACCGAAGAAAAAAACTCAAACGGCTTATCGTATTTGAGTTTTCTCTGGTAAGAAAAATTTATATAATCAAAAAAAGGCTCTGAATTTGAATTAAGTGATTGGTTGGTTATTTTAAAATCATTTAAGCCATCTTTAATAATACCAGAATCAATTGAAAAATCTGCAGACTTAGAGCCAGTATTGTTCCAATCAAACTCAACAATCTTTAGATCATTTCCATAGAGTGCGACCGAGTGATTTGTGTTTTTATAGCGGGTGTCAATTTTTTCATTTCCTATCATTCCAAAAGACCCATCAACTCTTGCTTGTAGCATTGGATATAAAATCTCAATTGATTCAACTATTGATGCACCGCTTGAGATCACCTTGTTTCCCCAAAGGAGACCTGATTCTTGTGGATTAATTTTGTCAATTTCATAATGATTAAAAACCATCCCATAGTCTGCTTCAAAGGGACCATTATTTACTAAGCTTGCTGTATTTATCCTTTGACCTCGAAGAGAATTATCATTTGGTATAAAAAGCCAATAAACACTCTCATTGAAATACAGATTTTGATGCCATTTTACTTTATCGGTATTTATATTAAAACCGCTAGGGCCTCTGGCATAAAAAAATAAGTAATCTTGATTTGATAGATTACCATCCGACTCGCCAAAGATTGTAATTGGGATTTCCAAAAGATTGTCTGGAACTTCTTTTGGCTGGGAAGGGCTTTGAGATTCACTATATGTGTTATCTCTTCCAAAAGCTGGGCTAGAAAACAGCATAATGCTTCGGGGATCAAAATTTGAAGTAGCTGGAAATAATGAATTAATACTTTTTCCATCAATTTTATATATATTATCATTATCTATTGCAAATTTAATCCATGTTCCGTCAGGTAAGCTCGAATTTTTTGAAAATCCCCTTTCTACTTTACCTATCCAATTTTTGGCGATATCCCAATTAATGAGCTTAGGTCGAAGTAAATCAAAATGAATTTTTTCTAAATTTGATTCCTCAGTTCTTTGAAAAGAAAAAGGAATTTTAATCATTAATTTTTCAAAATAATTATAAGATTTTCCTAAAGGTGATATTCGCAGTGTTGCAGTATTTAGACCGTTAACCTTTTGATTGTTTATCCATTTTATTTGATGAGGATCTTTTGGAATATTGTATGAATGTATTTTTTTATTTGACCTAATAATTTCAATTTTTGGTAAAATAGAATTGGGTAGTCCAATTAATAGTTCGAATGGCTTGAGATCTTCATGTGACTGAAGATTGGTATATATCTCTAAAATAAGTTCAGATTCAGTAGAATTAAGAATTTTTAAATTTGATTGCGAAAAAAGAAAGGAGAATCCAATGCAATAAGCGACAACACCCTTTTTTAATATTTTAACTATAATTTGCTTTGTTAGCATACTTTAAATTGAGCAGTTTTTTTGAAATTTTTTATAAAATTATATTTTATTATAGATTATGAAGATTGAATACAAATTAAGAAAGGTGTAATTTAGTATTTAATAATCGCAAATATTTTTCTATTTCTAAAATTAAGGTTACAATTCATGTTTGATTTAAAAATGATTAAAAAATGCTATGACAGAATGCCGGATAATGTTTTTAAAGCTAAAAAAAAGCTAAGCAAGCCTCTTTCCTTGACTGAAAAAATTCTTTTTAACCATCTTTCTCTAAACAATGACTTAGATATTTTTGAACGCGGAAGGTCATATGTAGAATTTGATCCTGACAGAGTTGCTATGCAAGATGCTACTGCTCAAATGGCACTCCTTCAATTTATGATGGCAGGAAAAGATAAAGTATCAGTACCGTCAACGGTTCACTGCGATCATTTAATTCAAGCTAAAGTTGATGCTAGTTCAGATCTAAAAAGTGCCTTAGATATTAATAATGAAGTATTTGATTTTTTAGAGTCTGTCTCCAATAAATATGGAATTGGTTTTTGGAAGCCAGGTGCAGGAATAATTCATCAGGTAATTTTAGAAAATTATGCTTTTCCAGGAGGCATGATGATTGGGACCGATAGTCATACTGTAAATGCTGGTGGCTTAGGCATGATTGCGATAGGCGTTGGTGGTGCTGATGCAGTTGATGTCATGACAGGTATGCCATGGGAGCTCAAACTACCAAAATTAATTGGCGTTAAACTTTCAGGTGAATTATCAGGCTGGGCTTCTCCAAAAGACGTAATACTTAAATTAGCTGGAATTTTAACTGTTAAGGGCGGCACTGGTTCAATCATAGAATACTTTGGGGATGGGGTAAGTACCTTATCTTGCACTGGCAAGGGCACTATTTGCAATATGGGTGCCGAGATTGGTGCTACCACATCAATTTTTAGCTACGACAATAAAATGGAAGAATATCTTAATGCAACCGGACGAAGTGAGTTGGCAGATATGGCTAATAAAATAAAAGAATTTTTAGTCCCTGATTTAGAGGTTGTTGATAATCCAAAAAAATTCTTTGACGATGTAATAGAGATTAATCTATCCGAATTAGAGCCTCATTTAAATGGACCTTTTACGCCAGACAAAGCAACTCCAATCTCAAAAATGAAAGACAGCGTTATTAAAAACGATTGGCCAAATGATGTTCAGGTTGGGCTTATCGGTTCATGCACAAATTCCTCGTATGAAGATATTTCTCGTTCAGCCTCTATCGCTCAACAGGCAAACCTTAAAGGATTAAAGGCAAAAGCTAACTTTACAATCACTCCAGGCTCAGAGCAAGTCAGGCAAACCATCCAAAGAGACGGCTATGTTAATGATTTTGAAAAAATTGGCGCTAAAGTTTTTGCTAACGCATGTGGTCCTTGCATAGGGCAATGGTCGAGAGATGGATCTGAAAAAGAGGAAAAGAATACAATTGTCCATTCCTTTAATAGGAATTTTTCGAAGAGAGCTGATGGAAATCCAAATACCCATGCATTTGTTGGTTCCCCTGAACTTGTAACTGCGATTGCAATTTCTGGAAACCTTTCTTTCAACCCACTTAAAGATTATTTAATAAATGATAAAGGTGAAAAAATTACATTTGATCCTCCAGTAGGTGACGAGCTCCCAGAGGATGGTTTTAAGTTTGACAATTCTGGCTACCAGGAGCCTGTCGCGGATGGCGGTAGCTTAAAAATCAAGATTGATAAAAATTCAGACCGTTTGCAATTACTAGAACCATTCCAACCATGGAATGTCAATAATTTAGAAAAAGCAAGACTCCTTATCAAAGCTAAAGGTAAATGTACTACCGATCATATTTCCATGGCTGGACCTTGGTTAAAATTCAGAGGGCATCTAGACAACATATCTGACAATATGCTAACAGGAGCTGTTAATTATTTCAATGATAAGATCAATCTTGTAAAAAATCAATTAAATGGTAATTATGCTCCTGTACCAGAGGTTCAACGTGATTACAAGTTTAATAATATACCAACAATTATTGTTGGAGATGAAAATTACGGAGAAGGCTCTTCTCGCGAACATGCAGCTATGGAGCCAAGGTTTTTAGGAGTTTTGGCTGTTTTAGTGCGATCATTCGCAAGAATACATGAAACTAATCTAAAAAAACAGGGTATGTTGGCTCTTACATTCAAAGAAAAATCCGATTATGATTTGATTCAGGAAAACGACATTTTTGAATTCATTGATCTTGATAAGTTTTGTAAGGAAAAACCACTTTCTTTATCAATAACTCACGAAGATGGGTCAACGGATATTATTAAGTGTGTTCATACGTATAATGAGTCTCAGATACAATGGTTTAAGGCTGGATCAGCATTAAACCTAATTCGATCTCAAGCTAAATAGAACTACTATGAAAGTACTAATCACAGACCCAATATCGCAGTCTGGAATTTCTATTTTAGAGGATGCAGATATTAAAACCATTAAAATTTTTAATGGATCAAATAGTGACAAAATTAAAGCTTGTAGCGACGTTTCTGGATGGATCATAAGAAGCGGAACAACAATTGATGCGAAGACTATTAAAGCATCAAAAAATCTGAAAGTTATAGGTCGTGCTGGTGTAGGGATTGACAATATAGATTTATCTGCAGCTACTAGAAATGGTGTAATCGTTATGAACACACCAGATGTAAATACAATTTCAGCGGCTGAACACACTCTTGCTATGATTTTAACATTATCCAGAAACATTTCGCAAGGAGACTATGAATTAAAAAAAAATAAATGGAATCGCCATCTCCTTATTGGAACTGAATTAAGAAACAAGACTTTAGGCATTATTGGATTAGGCAAGATTGGTAGAGAAGTGATGTCCAGATCGCTACCATTTGGTATGAAAATCTTAGGCTACGACCCCTTTGTCAATCAAAAAATGTTCAATTCAGATGAAATTAGAATTGTTGATTTAGATGAAATAACACAGCAATCTGATTTTATAACTATCCATGTTCCCTTAAATAAAGAGACTAAAAATCTTTTTAATGAAGACCGCTTAAAAAAAATGAAAAAAACCGCAAGAATAATAAATGTTTCAAGAGGGGGAATAATTAACGAGGAAGACTTGGCGAAATCATTAAAAAATAATGATATATCTGGAGCAGCTATAGATGTTTTTGCTAAAGAGCCTATTGACAGATCAAACCCTCTTCTAAGCGCTCCTAATACATTATTGACTCCCCATTTAGGAGCATCTACCGAAGAGGCAAAAGAAGGTGTCAGCATTTCAATTTGTGAGCAAATTCGAGATTATTTATTGGAAAATAAATTGGACAATGCCATTAACGTTCCAATTTCAGATTTATCTATAATTAAAGAGATACAGCCCAGCTTAGATCTTGCAGAGATGATGGGTCGCCTCCAGGACCAATTAAATCCAGGAGGCGTAAAAAAAATTCAGATTGAATGCTCTGGAACCTTAAAAGATTCCAAGCCTGTTGCGCTGTCATTTTTAAAAGGCTTTTTAAACAGAAGAATTCCTGAAAGAGTTAATTATATTAATTCAGAAGCTCTAGCTATTGAACTTGGTATTAAAATTGAACATAGCTACACAAATGATAGTTTTTCTTATACAAATCTTATCAGGACTAGAGTATCAGGGCATGCTCATCCAACGCGAATTGCAGGCTCAATTTTTGGGTATAATCAGCCAAGATTAGTTAATATACTTGGATATGATATTGATGTCACTCCGTATGGCTGTTTACTTTTAACAAAAAATATAGATATTCCTGGAGTTATAGGAAAGATAGGAACAATTCTTGGACAATATAAAATAAACATAAGCGGGTATATTTTAAGCAAGACGGATAAAGGACAAGCTTTTTCTGTGATACGAGTAGAAAATTATGTCAGAGAAGAAACTATCCAAGAAATTATAAACCTTAAAGAAATAATTTCAGTTCAGCAAGTGACTTGCGAGGATAAGTAATTTAATGAAAGAAGTTAATATTGCTGGTAGTGGAATTGCTGGAATGTCGGCGGCGATTTATCTTTCCAGTAAAGGTATTCCGGTTACTATTCAGGAGCGAAAATCAAGGCCAGGTCAAAGTAGACACGGAGATTATGAGGGCCTTGAAAATTGGATTTTTGATGATAATATTTCCTCTTTTTTTTACAAAATAGGTTTTGATTATAGTAAAATAAAATCTCATCCAGTTTATAAATTTAAGGTACACGTTCTTAATGAAGAGCCTTTATTAGTTAAAAATAAAGAGCCCTTTTTCTATTTAGTTAAACGCGGTGAAAAAAATAATGATTTTGATAATCAATTATATCAACAATGTCTTGATGTCGGAGTAGATTTTAGATTTAACACCATTGCCTCAAATAAATGCGATATTATTGCTACAGGAACGAGAAAAGCTTCAGCTTATGTTTGTGGTTCGAGTTTTAAAACTTCAGAAAAAAATCAAGTTCATCTATTATTGGGGCATAAATTTTCTCCAAAAGGATATGCTTATTTAATTATTTGCAATGGATTTGGAACAATCGCTACCGCATTCAAAAAAGTAAAAAATACCAACATAAATTATTTATATAATTGCAAAGAGTACTTTAGAAAGCTAAATATTGATATATCAAATGAAAAAGATTTTGGAAGTGTAGGGAGCTTTGCCTTCTCATCGAGCAAGATTAGATTGCCAATGCATATTGGTGAGGCAGGCGGTTTTCAAGATTATCTTTTTGGATTTGGAATGAAGATGTCCATGATCTCAGGTTTAGCAGCTGGCATGTATATCAATAGAGAAAGATCAGAAGCAAAAATGCTATTGAAAAAAATTAACAAGAAAAGAAGGATTTCTTTTTTGAATCGAATTCTTTACGAAAGATTGAATGACGAAAATATGTACTATTTTGCAAAAAAATTCTCAATTTCAAACAACCCTCTCTCTATCTTAGAACAGGCTTACGTTTGGGATTATAAAGCACTTGTAAGGTGGCTTAAAATTAAAAATAGATATGAAGTACGTCCTACTTAGAAGCATCCAAATCTTTTCCATGTTTATAGTTTTTTCTGGATTAATCAAAGGAGTTCGCGATAGCAATGTTTCTATAGAGCTCAATGCTCTTATCATAGGTTCAGGTTTATTTTATATAGCAAACTTGTTGCTGAAGAAAAATTAATATCGGAAATTATAATTAATAAAAAGAGAATAATATGTCAAAAATATGGGATGATTTAAAGTCAAATATGAAAGATTGGAGCAATGCTGCTGTCGAAAAAGCTGAGGAAGTAAGTAAAGTAGCAGTAGCTAAAACTGAAGAATTAACTAAGATCAGCAAGATAAAACTTGTTATTCATCAACTACAAAGAGATAAAAATAAAGAATTATCATCGTTAGGTAGGTTGGTATACAACCATTCTAAAGAAGCAAATATGTCAAATTTTACAGGTAATGCAGAATTTTTTTCACATGTTGAAAAAATTGATAGTATAAATGTTGAAATTCTCGACAAAGAAAAAGAGATAGACGATATAAAGGCTTATAGCATAAATGATGACCAGATTTCGACTCCAACAATTTCTACTGAAGAGATAATTCATGATAATTTAGAAGAATCAACACAAAATCAAGAGGAAGATAAGTCTTCACAGTGATTATTTATTTTTTGAGGATTTACTAAAAAATTTGTTAATTTAGTCTAACTTTTATTAAAAATAATGTTTCAATCAAAAAAGAATTCAAACAAATATCATAATTATATAATTGTCTCTGAAAAAGATACCGGTGTTCGCAATTACCATTTTTCAAGAAAATTTATACTAATTTCTATTGGAGTCTCAGTTCTTGCAATCTCTTCTGTCCTTTTTTTTGCTGCAAATGCTCTAACTGGGGTTATTCATCAAGCCAAAATGGATAATTTGAGATCAAGCTATGAACATCTATCTGAAACTCTTGTTTCTCTGCAGTCTCAATTGGATAATGTTTCTGGAGAAGTGGGTTCAATTGAAAAGAAGGATCAAGCGATAAGAACTTATGCTGGCCTTCCACAGATTGATAAAGATATTCGAAAGCTAGGAGTTGGAGGAACAGATTTCAAATTAAACACTATCGATGATATTCCCTCAGAAATATCAAATCGTATCACTGAAATAGAGATGAACGTAAATGCTCTTTCAAGAAAGGTTAAGCTGGAGCTAAGCAGCTATAATAACCTTTATGAGGTAGTTAGGAATCACTCAGACAACCTAAAATATGTACCATCGATAAGACCCACTCAATCAGGCTATCTTGGCTCAGGATATGGATACAGAGAAGACCCTCTTAATGGTAAAACAAGATTTCACTATGGGCAAGATATAGCAGTAAATATCGGCACCAAAGTATATGCGCCCGCTGATGGAAAAATTAAATTCGCGGGCAATCAAGGTGGCTATGGAAAAGTTGTGAAAATTGATCATACTAATGGATATAGAACGATTTTTGCCCATCTTTCGAAAATCAATGTAAAATCTGGATCAAAAGTTAAGAGAGGGGATTTAATAGCTTTTAGTGGAAATAGCGGAAGAACTGTTGGTCCACATCTTCATTACGAAGTTCATCATCATGGTGCACCTCAAAACCCTCTTGATTACTTTTTCTCCGGCTATCTCAAGTAAGCCTTTTTCCTCTAGTTAACTTTTCATAATTTTAATCAAGCATATGTCTAAATCATATCATATCGAAACCTATGGATGTCAGATGAACGTCGCAGATTCTGAGCTTGTTTCTGCTATGCTTCAAAAAGCTGGATACCAAGAAACTGGAAACATTGAAAAAGCTGATGCAATTTTCGTAAACACTTGCGCCATAAGAGAGCATGCTGAAGATAAAGTCCATTCAAGGTTAGGCTTCTATAATAAAATTAAAGAAAAAAAACCTTCTACAATTATTGGCGTGCTTGGATGCATGGCTCAAAACTTAAAAGAGAATATTCTTGAAAGTAAGCCCTATGTTGATATCGTTCTTGGTCCTGACTCTTACAGAAAATTGCCTGAAATGTTGAATGATAGAACCGCCAAAAGTTCTCACATAGTTGATACAAAATTATCGAGATTTGAAGTTTATGATAATCTTTTTCCAAGCAGAGCTGAGGGGGTAAATGCTTGGGTTTCAATTATGAGAGGTTGTGATAAATTTTGCACTTTCTGCATTGTACCATTTACTAGAGGAAGAGAGCGATCAAGAAGCATTGATAGTATTAAAAATGAAGTATTATTAGCAGTTGATAATGGTTTTTCTGAAATAACACTTTTAGGTCAAAATGTAAACTCATATGACTATGAAGGGAAGAAATTCCATGAGCTTCTAAAAGAAATAGCTCAAATCAAAAATGTTAAGAGAATAAGGTATACTTCTCCGCATCCCAAAGACATGACTCTAGATGTTCTAAGTGTGATGAGTAGTTATGATAATATTTGTAATTATGTCCATTTGCCTCTTCAGGCTGGAAATAATAACGTATTAAGGCGAATGAATAGAACATATACAAAAGAAGAATTTATTAAGTTATCGAATGTTATAAGAGATAAATTGCCTGGAGTTGGTATTTCAACTGATATAATTGTCGGTTTTCCTGGAGAAAATGAAAAAGAATTTTATGAGACACTTGATGTTATGAATGAAGTAGTATTTGATTCAGCTTTCACCTTTAAATATTCTTCAAGACCAGGAACAAAGGCTGCTGAATATGACGACCATGTTCCTGAAAAAGAAAAACAGCGTAGACTTGAAAGTGTTATAAAACTACAAAGTGAACATACCTTGATTAGAAATAAAAAATTTATAAATAAAGTTGAATTAGTTTTAGTTGAGAAAGAGAGTAAGCGGTCAGTTCATCAATGGGCAGGAAGAACCGATTCAAACAAATGGGTAATCTTCAATAAAAAGTCTGAGAAAATTGGCGATATTGTTCCAGTATATATAACATCAGCACATGGAATAACATTGCAAGGCAAAATACAAAAAATTCAAGAAATGGAGTTAGTATCATGAAGCTAGTAAAAATCTTTGCAGCTCTCGTTTTAGTAATTATAATTTTATATTTTTTATTACAAAATAATAACCTCGTTAATGTTGACCTAGTTTTTTACCAGAAAGAAAATGTTCCCGTATCTGTGGTTATGCTTGGAGCGTTGGGGATAGGGATGCTAATTGGTTACGGCGTTGCTCTTATGATGATACTTGCAGGAAAATCAGAGCTTCGTACTTTAAAGAATAAAAACCAGCAATTATCAGAAGAATTAAATGAACTACGAAATGCATCTATTGAGGACGATTTATACGAAAATCAAAGCGGAGATGATTAAAATTTGAATATATATTTCTTTCTAATATTAATTCTAATCAGCCTAACCATTTTTGGATTTTTAATATTTAAAAGGCCTAAAAAGAAACAGCCCACCCAATCAATATACACTAAAGCGCTTAATGCAATTATCCAGGGAGAAACTCAGGTTGCTCTTAAACGCTTAAAAGACGTTGTTAAGCAGGATACTGACCATATTGACGCATATCTTCAGATTGGGAATATTTTACGAGAACAAGGCAATGTTGAAGCAGCAATTAAAATTCACAGATCTCTCACAGTGAGACCTAATTTATCTAAAGATACTCATAGGCAAATTCATAAATCTTTAGCACTAGATTATTTTAGATTTAATAATCTTGATAGGGCAAAAGAAGAGGCGTTGAAGATTGTCAAAACAAACAAAAAAAATTTATGGGCAAATGAATTTCTCTTAGAAATAAGTGAAGAGCAAAATGACTGGAAAGAAGCATCACAGCTTTCAAAAACTGTTCAAAGAATAAAATCATCAAAAGACCCAGATCAAGTATCTAGGTTCTTAGTTTTTCAATCAATGGATAAGCTAAAAAATAGCCAAACGAATGAAGCCATTGCTTTGCTTAAAAAAGCAATTAAAAACTCTCCAAATTTCAGCTTACCTTATCTAAAATTGGGTGATGTTTTTTATGAAGAAAAGAAATTGCAAGATGCTATAAAAAACTGGGAAAAATTCGTTGAGCTAGATCCTAGTGAAAGTAAAAATGTCTTGTCAAAAATTGAATCTGCATATTTTGACATCGGTCAATTTGATGAAGTCGAAAAGTTTTACGATCGAGTTTTGCAAAAAAACCCTTCTAATTTAGTTGCACTGGTAAACCTAGCTAATGTTCTTCAACAAAAAGGTGAATACGATGCTTCAATGTCTTTGATTGATGATGCTCTTATGAATAATGAAGATTCTATCTTCATAAATTTAATGAAACTAAAACTATCGTTAAAGCAATCTGATGATTCGCGTTTTAATGAAATAGTTGATAGAATAATTGACCAATTCAAAGAAAAAAATATCTCATGAAGCGGCTTGCTATCATCCTAATTTTTTTTAGTTTTGCATATTCACAGAATATAAATCTTTATCTAACATTAATTGAAAAAGGTAGATATGACGAGGTTAGAGAAAACATACCTGATCTTTTGTCTAGATATCCAAATGAGCCTGGTGTGAAATATATTCAAGCACTAATAAATAACGATGGAGATGCGTCATTAGCACAATATAAAAAAGTAATAGAAAATTTTCCTGATTCAGAATTTGCATCTCAATCATCTATTAAGATTGGTGAATATTTATTTGCTCGAGGTTTATATTCTCAGGCAAGCGCGCAATTAAAAAAAACAATTTTTGATTACCCAAAATCAGATTTTCATCAAAGAGCTCTCGATTTAATGATAAATTCATATATAGCAACTGGTGAAAAGGATTCTGCTAGAATTTCTTTAACGCTAATTAGCGATCTTTATCCAAAGCTAGATTATAAAAAATATAATCTCGGAGTTACGCCTTCATCAAAAAAAGATTCCAGACTGGTTCGTATTGAAAAAAATTCTGTTAATGAAAGAATAAAAATAGTCAAAGCTAAACGAACAAAAGCAAAATCAAAGAAAAAAGCATACATGCCATGGGTGGTTCAGGTTGGAGCTTTTGGTAAATATGAAAATGCAAATCGTTTAAAAAAACAGCTTCAAAGCAGTGGATTTCCAACTGAAGTGCACAGAATTAATTCAAATGGCAATAGGCTGCATGCCGTTCGAGTTGTTAGATATGAAACAAAAAATCAAGCAGATAAAATTGGTAGAAGTCTTAAATCTAAATTTGGTTTAGATTTCCGTATAATCAATAGCCCAAAATGACAATATTTGTTGAAATATGGGAATGATTGGGTGGCTGGTGCCCCTCGCGGTCTTCAACACCGTTGTCCTGCCGATAAATCAGGAGCTGGGTTCAATTCCCAGGCGTTCCCGCAAAAATTTTAAAATATTTAATAAGGAATAAAATGAATAAAAAACAAAAATTAGTTTCAAAAAAACATCGAAAAAATAAAGAAAGGATGAAAGAGCTAAAAAAGGCATCTTTAGCAAAGAGTTCATCGAAAACGGAGGCTGCAGCTAAAAAAGCTCCAGCAAAGAAGACCGCAGCTAAAAAAGCTCCAGCAAAGAAGAAGTAAATGTCAAAAGAATTAACAAATAAGTTGAGACTTGCATTTAGCGTAATATTGATTTTATCATCCATATCTACCTTTGGCTATAGCTTTTTCTATGGGGAATCTTTTGATCAGTATTTTTATTTAGCAATGATAATGATAGTTGGCGCTGTCTTTCATTTACAAAAGATTGAAGAGTCAAAAAAACCAAAAAATAAAAGGAAAAAGAATTAATATTTAATGCGCGATCAGGTGAGTAGATATCTTAATGATTACGAGCCATTTCACCTTTTTGGCATCTCTCATTGGATTTCAATTATTTTATTTTTTCTTGCAGCATTTTTTTTACCATTTTTTGCAAAAAAATTCTTTTCTAGATCTCTCAAAAACATAACAAGCTACTTTTTAGTCTTTTTTGTTTTTATAAATTTTCCCATTTGGGTGCTTCTTGAAATAATAGCTGGCTCATTTGACCTAAAGCTTCATCTGCCACTCCACTTATGTAGATTTGCAAACCTTGCTCTTCCTTTTGCAGTTTTAAACAAAAATGGCGTTCTCTTTCAAGTATTATTCTATTGGGGCGTGTCAGCAATGTTTCAAGCCATTTTCACACCTGATATAACTCATGATTTTCCCCACTTTCATTATTTTAGGTTCATTGCAGCTCATCACTTATTAGTTATCACAATAATTTACTATGTTGTAGTTTTTGATTTTAAACCTACAATCTCTGGATTAAAAAGTGCATTTATTGCTTTAAATGTTTTTTTAATTATAGTTTTAATTTTCAATATGATCTTTGAATCGAATTATTTTTGGTTGATGGATAAACCTCCAGCTGGATCTTTACTTGACTTAATGGGACCATGGCCATGGTATATTTTCGTTGGAGAGTTCGTAGCTTTAATACACTTTTATGCTGCTTATTTTTTATATTACACTCTAAATAAACGGTTTAAAGCCATCTAATCCATGAAAATTATCATAACATTAATATTGTCAGCTAATTTGTTTTCTCAAGTGCTTGAGAAAACAAATAAACTTCTTTGGGATGGAACTGATTGGAAAAATATTGAAAAAAGAGCAAGTGGCGGTACTAAATCTATCTACCAAATTAAATCTGCTTATATCTCAGGCCTATTGGATGGAAGGCTGTATTATTATTTAAAAGCTTGGGCAAAAGATAGACAATTTGCTGATAATTTATATTCCGATAAGCTAGACTATTTAACAAATAGAGAAACAATTAGACAGTTAGACCGTTTTTATAGCGATATACTGATGACATACGTTCCAGTTGTTTCTGCGATTATAATTGTTCATATGGAAGCAGAACAAGTATCCAAAAAAACAATTGATCTCTATATAGATCAAACAAAGTTCTGGATTAATGAATTGAGAATTAATATGGAAGAAGAAGGAATGCGCAATCTCTTAAATCAGAAGCAAAAAAAATATAGCGGTAATAAAAAATAAATTTTAATTGCAATTTTTAATTAGAGATGATTTTTAATACATCTAAAATTTCATTACTACATATTATTCTATTTTCATTTACTGTATTGACCACTTTATTGGCAGGTGCAATAATGCAGGGTGCGAATATTTTAAGTGATCCTATATCTATCTTTAAAGGGGTGCCATTTTCAGCCACTTTGCTACTTATTCTGGGAACTCACGAATTTGGTCATTACTATTATTCATACAGACATAATGTTGAAGCCACATTGCCATACTTTATTCCAGCTCCTCCATTTATATTTTTAATTGGCACTTTTGGAGCATTTATAAAAATAAAATCCGCAATTACAAGTAGATCTGCGCTCATTCAAATAGGAGCTGCTGGGCCAATAGCAGGTTTCATTGTAGCTATCCCTTCATTATTTGTGGGTCTTAATCTTTCAGAAGTTTTTGAAAAGTCTTCAGGTTTTAACGGAATAGTCCTTGGGGATTCATTGCTCATGAAGGCAATGATGTGGATCACTCATCCAACTTTAGCTGAAAATCAAGACGTGCTTTTACATCCAATAGCTTTTGCTGGATGGATTGGGCTTTTGGTTACGATGCTAAACCTATTGCCGGTTGGCCAGCTTGATGGAGGGCATATATCTTATGCAATGTTTGGCAATAAACAGAAATACATCGCTAGATTCTCATTAATGGCAATTGTTTTATTAAGCTTTATCTCTCTTAATTGGTTGGTTTGGGGATTATTGATCTTTTTTCTTATGCGATCAACAAATCACCCCCCTGTAAATGATTTTAATAAGCCTTTATCTAGAGGCGATAGGGCTTTAGGATATCTTTGCTTATTAATTTTCATTATCTGCTTTATACCAGCCCCATTTAAGCTTTGAAATATCTTTTAAGTATATTGCTAGTTTTCTCAGCTGGCAATTCGCAATCTCGAATCGGTGATTTTAAATCTATTTCATCTTTTACACATATTATAAATGCATTATTTTTTGACAGTTTATTAGTTGGGGTTTCAAAATCTGGATTAATTATTCTTAATACGGAAGATGAGTCATTCGAGACGGTTTCAATTGATAATGGGCTGTCTTATTTAGATCTTACGCATTTACATAAAGATATAAAAAATAACTTATGGATTGGTTCAAAAAAAGCAATACAAGTATGGAGCCCAGAAAAAAAAGTTTTAATTAATCAGTTTCAATTAGATATTGAAGATTTATCTGGTTTTGTTAATTTCGAAAATTTTATTTACGCTGCGGTTAAAATTAATGGCTTATGGGGAATACTTGAATTTAGATATGTTGATGAAAAAGTTTATTTTAGAGACTTTTACAAAAGATCTGATTTAGAAAATATACTTAAAATCACTTATTTCGATAATAATGTGTTTTTACTCTCGTCGAATGGCTTAATCTCAGGGAACCCTTTTCAAAATCACATATCAACATGGTCAAATCCTGCAGATTTAAAAAATGAGACTACTTTAGATATTCACCAAGACAAAGAAAGTCTTTTCATTTTATCATCTAATTCAATTTACAGGCTTTCAACAGAAAACTCGCTTGAGACTATTAAGGACAATTATGATTTTTCTAATACGAAAGGTATTATAGTTTCAAATGGAGAAATTTTTACTTTTTCTGATACTTCTATTTTTCAGATTACCGATGGTGAGGTTTCAACAATCTTTTCAGATCAAAATTTACTGATTAACTCTATTATTAGAGCTGATAGGTATCTTTGGACGGCAACAAGCTTTGGTTTTGGAAGATTGAATAATAATACATATGATAGCTTTATATATAATCAACCCATTATTCATGATCCTGATGCTATTGAAATCTATAATAACAATCTAATTATGGTTAATAATGAAGGAGTTTCAGTAGAAGGTTGGATGAATTATGTGACTTCAATACCGCCAAAATCAATTTTAGATCAAATCCAAATTTCCACTCTACCATATAATTTTGGTAAAAAAATATCTAAATCCCTTATCAATGAAGATTTATTATTCTTGAGTTTTAATAATTCTCAAATGGCGGCAATAGTGTCCTTGGACATCAATAATCAATTTTCCATCGCAAGCAAATATTTTACTTATATTGATCAAGATACGGCTAATGTGAAGTTCAATGTAGGTGATATGGTTTTTGATAGACGAAATAATCTATGGGCAATTTCTCTGGATAATCCAAGCTATCCATTAAGCGTTTTTACTAAAGATCAAACTATTCATTTCTCAGACAGACTTCCCAATAATAGAATAATAGATGGAAGCAGGTCCATTGTTGTTGATAATTATAATAGAATTTGGATGTCTTCTTTTTCTGGATTGCTTATGTATAATTATTCTGGAGATATTTTAAGTCCACAAAGTGAAGAGTGGGTAAATGTTCCAATTATTGATGGCATTAACCGCAGAGCATTAAATTATAGAATCTCATCTGATAATACACTTTGGATAATAACAAGCTATGGATTGATTTATAAAAAACTAAGGGCTCAAGCTGATCAGCCAGTCACTGAGACAGGCCCTATAACAAGTAGTGGTAGTATTAATCCTTACTTTCAAAATATACCTTTCGATCAAAACTCGCGAATTTATTTTGATCCAAGCGGCAACGTGTGGGTTACTTCAAATAATGAGGGGGTATTTGTTTTGGATACACAAAATGAATATTGGCCCTCATCAAATGGAATTAATAGTTCAAATTCAAAATTATTGTCAAATAATATAACAGATATAAAGTTCAGCTCTGAGGATGGTTTGGCCTTCATATCTACTGATCTAGGCGTGAGTAAACTTAAAATCCCATTCAAAAGTGAAATTAAAAAAACCAATTCAATAACAATTTTTCCGACCCCTTTTAAGATTCCCTCCAATCGCCCAATGGTAATTGATGGGGTGCCGCAAAAGAGTACCATTCAAATTATGTCATTAAAAGGGAATAATATCAAAACATTGACTTCGAGTGATATGTATGGATATCAAGCAACATGGAATGGAATGAATGAAAATGGTGCGTATGTTGGAAGCGGGGTATATTTAGTTTTGATAATAAATAAAAAACATAATACTAGCTCCATTAAGAAAATTGCAGTTATAAGAAATTGAGTCTAATATCAAAAATATTTAGGGTGGTATTAGGAGTCATTTTACTTGTCGTTGGTGTCATAGGTGGTCTTATACCAATATTTCAAGGCTGGATTTTTGGTCTACCAGGTCTAATGCTTTTGGGGAGTGTTTTTCCATCGATAAAAAGAATGACTAAAAAAATTGTCAGTAAGGCCAAGAAAAAAATTAAACATTAAGTTTTCTAGCTAATTATTTTTTGGATACTGCTTTGTATAGCCAGAAAATCATTGCTAGAAATAATATTGGCCCCAAAAGACTTATTCCGGATAGTTGCGGCCACCAATATTTCTGACCTGATATAAATATTGGCACAGCCACTAGTATACCCATTAGCGCCTCCCCGGTTATAAAGCCAGATGACATTAATAGTCCTCTTTTTTCAGAAGCACTTGACCCACCGGCTAATTTACCAAAATGATTAATCATGCCTCCAATAAAAATAGGGACCGTTAATGTAATTGGAAGATATATCCCAACCGCTACAGCAAGAACCGGTACGCGAAAATCAGATCCAACTTTTTCTTGTCTGAGGTCTATAAGTATTAAAACTATAGCTATCAAACCTCCAGCATAGACAAACCCCCAGGGTAAATTTCCACTAAAAACTCCATCTGCCACGGATTTCATAAGGGTTGCTTGTGGGGCAGAAAGGGTTGGTGAGCCAATAGTATATGCTGTATGAAGTATATCAAGCACTAATCCCAAAACTATTGCAGAGGAAACCGTTCCAACGATCTGCATAATTTGCTGTTTCCAAGGTGTTGCACCAACAAGTTGTCCAGCTTTAAGGTCTTGAAGATTGTCACCACCAATTGCTGCTGCACAGCAAACAACTGCTCCTACCATTATTGCGCTTGCAGCCCCAACCCCTGATCCAGTACCTAATAGCGCTAATAATAAAATTGAAGTGAAAAGGATCGTAGCGATTGTAACACCAGAGATAGGATTATTTGATGATCCAACTACACCAGCCATATATGCGGCTACCGCTGAAAAAAGAAAGCCAAACACCATCATTATTACAGTTAATAACGCAGCAACAGGTATTGACTCAACAATTCCTAAATAGAGTAGAAAAACCGGTACTAGGAGGGCAGCTAAGGCTATTCCTACATAATTAATAGGCATATCCTGCTCTTCAAGTGGAATATCTTTATCACTAGAATCGTTTTTAAGAGCAGATAAACTAGATTTGATACCTTCTGATAGAGGTTTCAATAGCTTAACTAAAGACCATACGCCACCAACAACCATAGCCCCTACACCAAGATATCTGATTTTGGAATTCCAAATATCCCAAGCCGCATCAAGCGGATTACCTTCAAACCCAACGATAGCAGAGTAGATAGGAATTGCAAATAGCCAAGAAATTAAACCGCCACCAACAACTAAAATTCCTATATTCCTTCCAACAATGTATCCTACAGAAATAAGCGCAGGAGAGATATCTGTTCCGATTCCAAATATAGATCCAAATAGCGTATTACTGCTCCTAGAAGCATTAACGACAGTTGCACCAGCAATTTCTGAACTCCATGCGCCAAATCCCCCTTGAAATAATTTCATTGCACCACCAAACAAACTACTTAGACCAATTATCTTAAGACCTCCAGAGCCATCATCTTTTTTCCCTTTTTTTGCTTCATCACCAGCTTGAAGCACTTCAGCTGTCGCAAGACCTTCGGGATATTTAAGCTTCGCATTGATGATAAGAGCTCGTCTCAGCGGCACAGTGAACAATACGCCAATAACACCACCGATGGCAGCAATTTTAGCAACCTCAAAATAGTTAAATGAGTCCCAGTATCCCAAGAGGACTAATCCAGGAATTGTAAATATTACGCCAGCAGCTAAAGATTCTCCTGCAGATGCTGCTGTTTGAACAATGTTATTTTCTCTAATGTTAGAGTTTTTAAATAAAGACAAAACCCCCATAGAAATAACAGCTGCTGGAATAGAAGCAGAAACTGTCATTCCTGCAAAAAGGCCAAGATACGCATTTGCGCCTGCCAAAATCATTGATAGAATGACCCCTAAAAAAAGAGCTTTAATTGTGATTTCAGAATTATGATTATTGGACATATTGATCCTTAAATTTGAAAAAAACATATGATATACATTTTTATAAAACAATAATAGAAATTTTTTTGTTAAAATTAAAATATTTTTTAATTTTGTAGTCCTGGGGTGCTGTTATATAACCAGGTTGTAACGGCTGAGATTAAACCCGAATACCTGATCTGGGTAATGCCAGCGTAGGAATCAAAACTATGTATAAGTTATTTACTTTTCTTTTTTATTTTACTTTTTTACCAGCTCAATCTTTTCAGATTAGTGGGTTAATTTTAGATAATCAAACGAAACTACCTATATCAGATGTCAATATTATTGCAGCTGAAAGAGGTACCGCATCAGATAAAGATGGAAAATTTTCTCTATATGCTGAAAAAAACGATTCGATTACTTTCTCGCACATCGGATATCAGTCCTTAAAGCTTAAAATTAGTGAAAATATGAATATTTTTCTTCAACCCGTATCCTTGATTGGTAATTCTATAGATGTAAGTGCATACAGAGCTATTTCAGGCCTCACACCAGTATCCTTCTCCACCTTGACAATGGATGAAATAAGCATGAAATATACAGCCCAAGATATACCGATGGTTTTAGCGTCTGAGCCAGGAGTTTGGTCTTACAGTGAAAGTGGTAATGGTACAGGGTATTCCTACGCATCAATTCGTGGGTTTGACCAAAGTCGCATCGCAGTATTGTTAGATGGAGTTCCATTGAATGACAATGAAAGTCATCAAGTTTATTGGGTCGATCATGGAGATCTTTTAGCTGATACTAAGGATATTCAAATCCAAAGGGGTATTGGCACTAACCTGTATGGCTCCTCATCGTTTGGTGGCTCTATAAATGTTAGAACTCAAATTCAAAGCGATAAAAGAAATATTGAATTTTCACAAGGATTGGGGAGTTACAATACTTCAAAAGCGCGTATAAAATATGAATCTGGAAAAGATTTGGGAAAAAACACCAGTTTAGTTTTAAGAGCCTCATCTATTAACTCAGATAGTTACAGAAAATTTCACGGATCTAAGCAAAGAGGAATATTCTTTGGTCTTGAGCATAGAGGGTCAGTTATAAAAAATCAATTTAGAGTATTAATTGGTTACGAAAATACCCAGCTTTCCTGGGATGGTATTGCCGGTTTTCTTAACGGAGAGAAGCAATCAGACATTGAAGATCGTACAAAACGAAGAGATAGCTATAAAGCCTATACTGACGATTTTTTACAGAAAATTTTTTCACTGAACTCTTCAGCTAAAATAACCAATAACATTTCATTTAGGAATATATCGTACCTTGTTACTGGTCGCGGCTACTACGAAGTTTTTAAGGCAGATCAAGATTTTTATTCTTACAACCTTGACATAAATAATGTCATGAGTGATGAAAGTGAGCAATCTGCAAATACTGATTTATTAAGAAGAAAATGGATTGATAACAGTTATTATGGCTTAGTTCCAATGATTACTATCTCCGATAACAATTATCGCCTTGACATTGGAGGAGAGGTGCGATTTTATGCCGGTGATCATTTTGGTGAAGCTTCTCAGTTTTCAGACCCTTCATTGAATGCACGTTTTGCTGGTGAGTGGCATCGGTATTATCAGTACCTGGGAAAGAAAAATATTCTTACGGCATTTACAAGGTTAATTTGGGCCCCAGTAAAACAACCATTTGCAGTTTCGATTGATCTGCAGAATCAAAATATTAACTGGGATCTCAATCAAAAAAAGATTGGCCATGCAGCAGGACATGAATTAAGTGCAAATTGGAATTTTTTAAACCCTCGAATTGGTCTCGTATGGGAACTAAGTGATTCCCTTAGCTGGTTTGTTAATACTGGTAAAGCGCAAAAAGAACCTGCAGATAATCAAATAATTGCAGCAGACGATATGTTTAGCAAACCAGTAATGGCTGCCAATGAAGTAATTACCGATCTGGAATTAGGAATGAATTTTACTTTTAACAATGGTTATGCGAAAATAAATGGCTACAGGATGCTCTACCTTAATGAACAGTTAAAAAATATCAACCTTTCACAAGAGGGTGAATATTCTTATTACTCTGCTGATTCGACAACTCATAGTGGCTTTGAATATGAATCAAAAATATTTATTGATAGCAATACAACACTTGGAATTAATGGTGCTCTTCAAATGAACGTTTTCAACAACGGTAATTTTTTACCTAATACCCCATCTAGCATGATGAATATATCTTTAAGCCGCAATTTTTCAGATAATTTGCAATTATTTGCACACTATCGAAAAATAGGTGGCATGTATATCGACAACATAAATTCTGAAGACGGATATATAAATAGTTTTGTCGTATTAAATTTAGGTGTTCATGCTTCTTGGAAAATGGTCAACGTATCATTAAAAATTAACAATGCATTGAATAAGCTATATTCCACATATGGATACAGTTATGATTATAATGGTTATAATGCGTTTTATTGGCCAGGAGCGGAACGAAATACATTTATAAATGTATCCGTTAAATTGTAAAGTTATTTGTGATATTTTATATTTTGTTTAATTGTAAATGCTCTATAGACCTGTTCTAATAAAAACAATTGTGCCATCTCATGGGTAAACGTCATTGATGATAACGAAATAATTTCATCACAGTTTGCTTTTGCCTCTTCGTTTAGTCCTTCAGCCCCTCCAATTACAAAAGATAATTGTCCAAAAATACTTGAAAGCTTATTTGCAAAATCATTTGAATTAAAACTGTTTCCATCTTCACTTAGTGCAAAATGAAGTCCTTTACTATGCTTTAAGTGATTTACTATTTTTTCATTTTCAGAATAATTTGATCCGCTTTTTAGCACCACTTCTTCAAGCTTTGTAAAGCGTTTGATTCTATCCTTATATTTTGAGCATAGTTGAAAAATCCCTTTGTCTTTAATTTTTCCAACAGATATGATTTTTATCTTCATTTATAAATTTTTTACCGATATATAATTACTAATTTCATTTAACTTTATAGCGTTATGCCAGCAAATAAAACGAAAAACAAAAGATTGTACTTAATTGATGGCTATGCCATGCTCTACAGATCGCATTTTGCTTTAATTAGAAATCCTTTAATAAATAGTAAGGGCATGCATACTTCCGCATTATTTGGTTTTATAAACCAAATAATGAAGTTAATTAATAAAGATAAACCAGATTTGATGGTGGCAGCATTTGACTCATCAAAAAAAACTTTCAGACATGAAAAATATCCTGAATACAAAGCCACCCGAGAAAAGATGCCAGAAGAAATGGTTGCGCAACTCCCTTATTTGTGGAAGATTTTAGAATCTATGGGCATACCAACGCTTGAGCGACCTGGTTTTGAAGCAGATGATATTATTGGAACACTTGCTACCATGGCAGCAAAAGAAGAATTAGATGTTTATATTGTAAGTGGAGATAAAGATTTTATGCAGCTGGTTAATGAAAAAATATTCTTATATGCACCATCTGGAAGGCAAGCTGATATTAAAATTTATGATCGAAATGGCGTTGTTGATAAATGGGGAGTACCACCAGAAAAAATTATTGACCTTCTCGGTTTGATGGGCGATTCATCGGATAATGTCCCAGGAGTTCCAGGTGTAGGTGAAAAAACTGCAGTTAAACTCATTAATGAATACGGCTCGCTTGAAGCATCATTAGATCATGCTGATGAAGTGAAGAATAAAAGAGCGAGGGAAGGGTTGCAAAATGCGAAAAGCGAAGCCCTGCTAAGCAAGGAATTGGTAACAATTGATACCAAGATGAACCTTGATATTGATTTTTCAACCTTGAAGACAAATGACATTGATAAGGATTCTTTGGTTGATATATTTCAAGAGCTTGAATTTGAAACATTGCAAAAACAGATTCTTGGAGCAGAGGGAGCTATTCAAAAAAATAAAGACGTTCCAAAGAAAGAATATAAAACGCTCTTTAAAGCTGACGAGATACAGAACTTTTTTAGCTCAATCAAGGAAAATCAATGGCTTTCATTTGATATTGAAACTACTTCAGTACAGCCAATGAATTGTGACATTGTTGGATTTTCTTTTTCTAATAAGGAAAATTCAGGAGTTTATATCCCAATACATTGGCCAGAAAAAAAAGACTCTTTATTTGATGATTACGCTGGAAAAGTGATCGAGATGATGCGACCTGTAATGGAAAATATTTCAATTCCAAAAACCGGTCAAAATGTAAAATTTGATTCACTGATATTAATGAGACATGGTTTGAAAGTAGAAGGTATTTTATTTGATACTATGATTGCGGCGCACCTACTTAAACCTGAGTCAAGAAGCCTTAAGCTAGAAACGCTGAGTTTAGATTATTTGAATTACCAAATGATTCCTATTCAGGATTTAATTGGAAAAGGGAAAGATCAGATATCAATGGCTGAAGTTGATGTTGATAAAATATCTTTTTATGCTTCTGAAGATGCCGATATTGCCTTGCAGTTAACCCTTATTTTTGAAAAGAAATTGAAAGAAGAAAATCTATCAAAGTTTTTTAATGAAGTTGAAATTCCATTATTGTCAGTGTTGATTGAAATGGAGCACAATGGCATTTATATTGACTCTGATTTACTAAAATCCATGTCAGAAAAGATTGGCACAAAACTCGATAAACTAATTAAGCAGATTTACAAAGAATCTGGTTTTGAGTTTAATATTAATTCAACGCAGCAATTAGCAAAGATACTTTTTGAAGTAATAGGTTTGCCTGAAATCAAAAAAAAGTCTACAGCTGAAGATGTTCTTGAAAGATTGAAAGGACAGCATGTTCTCCCTGGACTGATATTAGATTATAGAAAATTAAATAAATTAAAAAATACTTACATTGATGCCCTACCAGAGTTGAAGATACCATCAACCGGTAGAATACATTCAACATTTAACCAAACAATTACTGCAACTGGCAGATTGTCTTCTAGTAATCCGAATTTTCAAAATATTCCAATCAAAACAGAAGAGGGTCGCAAAATCCGAAAAGCATTTAAATCAAGCACGGAAGACTGGGTAATATTTTCTGCTGATTATTCGCAAATAGAATTAAGGATCATGGCACATCTCAGTCAGGATAAGTCTCTTGTTGACGCTTTTAACAACGGGGAAGATATTCATTCTAGAACTGCTGCTGATGTTTATAATGTTTCAATAGATGATGTTAAGCCGCACATGAGAAGGACAGCAAAAATTGTTAATTTTGGACTCTTGTACGGTGCGGGACCTTTTAGAATGAGTCAAGAGTTAGGGATTCCTCAAAAAGAAGCAAAGAAGTTAATTGAAAAATATTTTGCTACTTATTCTGGAATTCAAAAGTATGTTGAAGATACTATGGAGAATGCAAAGAAAAACCGTTTTGTTCAAACACTTCTTGGGAGAAAGCGCCCCGTTTGGGATATAGATAGCAGTAATCATTTACATCGCGAGGCCGCTAAAAGAATGGCAATAAATATGCCAATACAGGGAACTAGTGCAGAAATGATTAAAATAGCTATGACTTCTGTTTCAAATTACATGAATGAAAACAATATGGAAACCAAGTTGATTTTACAAATTCATGATGAATTGGTTTTTGAAGCTCCAAAAAATGAGTTAAAAGACTTAGAAGAGATGGTGATAGATAAAATGATAAAAGCACTCCCTTTATCGGTCCCAATCGAAGTAGATAGCGGCTATGGTCAATCTTGGTACGAGGCTCATTAATGGAAGCAAGTATTACATTAAAAAAAGTTGGAAAATTAATAAACGACAAAACGATACTCGCCGGGTTAAATTTTGGCATTGAAAGAGGTTCTTTAGTTGCAATTATTGGCGATAATGAAGCTGGAAAATCTCTTCTCTTAAAAGTTATTTCATCTTCTGAGTATCAAGAATATGGTCAAGTTTTCATTCATGGTGTAGACTCTAAAAAACGTCGCTCAGATGTAACATCTAAAATTGGTTATATGCCCCATGAGCTCGACCTTGACCCGTGGTTGACATTAGAGCAGAATATAAGATTCTTTGGACTTCTTCACTCTGTTAGCCTTGAAACTATAAATACTAGAATGGTGCAATTTTCTCGCGATTTGCATATTGTTCCATATCTAGGGAAAATGGTTAAGTATATTT
Organism: uncultured Fidelibacterota bacterium; assembly: GCA_913049685.1. GTDB lineage: Bacteria > Fidelibacterota > Marinisomatia > Marinisomatales > TCS55 > TMED108. Next base: position 1,172 of record CAJWZD010000007.1, on the reverse strand, counting down.
CTCCAGGAATTATTCGAATGGGTATGATAGTTAGAGCTTTAGTACATGATCCCGAAATTTTGATTTTAGATGATCCAACTGCTTTTATGGATGCTGAATCTTACAGGCATACTTGGGATTTATTATTACGATTGAAAGGTGAAAAAACAATTTTATATGTGAGTCAATCTCTTCAAGAAGTTGAGAGTGCTCACGATAGAATTTTGGTTTTAGAAAATGGTCGTATTGCACTAGATGGAAGCCTTGATCGATTGCTTGGAAGTACTTTTGAATTTCATCAATTTCAGATTGAGTTTGATGAGTTAGATGATGATTTATTTGACAAGCTTTCAAAAATTCCGCATGTAAAGAATCCCTCAAGAGTAGGTCATAGTATACATTTTTATGGAAGAGAGAGAAATGTGTTTTTTGAAGTACTCAATATCGCTTCTTCTTCAATAATGAAAGATCTAAGGATTAAGAAGCTTGGCTTGCAAGATCTAATGGATGCCAAGTATGCAAAGGATGGTATACATTGATTAAGGCGCTTATAATGAGAAGATTTTGGCTTTTGAGGAATCGATTGGTAATTACTGCACCAATAATTATTCTCACACCTATAGCATTTCATGTTTTTTTATCTTCGGTTATAAATAATATATATTCTTCATCACCTAATGGTATCCCAATAGAATCCTGGCTTCTTCCTGGGGTTATTTTCAGCTTTGGATCTTTAACAATGCTTGCAATACTCTACAGAGATCTATTTAACCCGCAAAGCAATCTCCAATTTTTAAAATTATTATCAATTTCACCCAATAGTAAATTCAAAATCATTTTAGCGATATTATTAAGTTCACTTATCGAGTGTCTTTTTTATAGTATTATTTCAACTTTGACCTTACTCATTTTTATGCCTGACCCTTTTTCTTTTTCAGAATTTTTATCTATTTTATTTTATTTAATCTTTTATCTAGGTCTATTTGGAAACTGCATCATTACGTTATCTATTTATGTGCAAAGAGGTTTTACATTCCTCTTTTTATCTTTTGTTTTTCTTCAGCTATTATTTGTTAGTTCAAATATTTTATTTGAGCAGCAAATTTATTCTCAAATGATGAATATGATATTTTTTAATAATCCTTTTAACATGCTTCTCTATGACCTTAGGTATTTAATATTTTTTGGAGAAA